>JAZSFW010000110.1:0-3011 GCA_045532445.1 Acetatifactor sp.
TTCTTTGATGCAATTACCGGTGGTTCATTTATGACAATGTCCATTTTGGCATTGAACATCAGTCCTTATATTACATCCTCCATCATTATGCAGCTGCTCACGATTGCTATTCCTAAACTGGAAGAAATGCAGCGTGAAGGCGAAGATGGAAAAAAGAAGATTGCCACTATCACCAGATACGTGACAGTTGGTCTGGCACTGATCCAGTCTACTGCTATGGCAGTTGGCTTTGGCAGACAGGGATATCTCATTGAGTATAATGCAATGAATGTGATTACTGCAGTTGTTGCACTTACCGCAGGTTCTGCTTTCCTGATGTGGGTTGGTGAAAGAATTACCGAAAAGGGTATCGGAAATGGTATTTCCGTTGTTCTGGTTATCAATATTATTTCCCAGATTCCTCAGGACCTGAGAAACCTGTTTACCAAGTTTGTTTTTGGCAAGGCTCCTGCAACAGCAATCCTTGCAGCAGTAATTATTTTGGCAGTTATCATTCTGACCGTAGTTCTGGTTATCATTCTGAATGCCGGTGTTCGTAAGATCCCCGCTCAGTATGCTAAAAAGGTACAGGGAAGAAAGATGGTTGGCGGAGGTACCTCCAACATTCCTTTGAAAGTAAATACTGCAGGTGTTATTCCTGTAATCTTTGCTTCTTCCATCATGGAACTGCCCATTATCATCAGCACTTTCGTTGGTTATAACGGAACCGGCGTATGGTCTGAGATCTTGAAGGGATTAAGCTCCCAGAATTGGTGTAATCCCAACCAGCCGATTTATTCCATTGGATTAATTTTCTACGTTGTAATGATTGTATTCTTTGCTTACTTCTATACATCCGTTAGCTTTAGTCCTGTGATGATCGCTGACAATCTGAAGAAGCAGGGTGGCTTCATTCCCGGTATCAGACCCGGTAAGGCTACCAGCGAGTATCTGACCAATGTCCTGAATTATATCATCTTTATCGGTGCAGTAGGCTTGATCATTGTTTCCGTAATTCCTTTTATCTTTAATGGTGTGTTCGGTGCTAACGTATCTTTCGGCGGTACCAGCCTTATCATTATCGTAAGTGTAATTCTTGAAACTGTTAAGTCTCTGGAATCTCAGATGTTGGTTCGTAACTACAAGGGCTTCTTAGAGGATTAATAACAAGCGGCAGTGAGTTGCCGTTAAGGATAAGAATATCCGGACGTTGATTCGTCCGGATATTCTTGTTTTTAGGGATATTTTTGTATTATTATCTATTGCATTTTAGGGCAGGAATAGTTAAAATGTATAGTGCGGTTTAATGGATTTTTATGGGAAGACCGCAGATGAATGAGTATAGTTTGAAAGTGTGATATTACGAAAGGCGGATGATGTTATGAAAATTATTATGTTAGGTGCACCCGGTGCCGGTAAGGGTACCCAGGCTAAAATGATTGCAGAGAAATACAGTGTTCCTCATATTTCCACCGGAGATATTTTCCGTGCAAATATCAAGAACGGCACAGAGCTTGGCATGGAAGCAAAGAAGTACATGGATCAGGGTCTGCTGGTACCCGATGAACTGACTGTTAAGATCCTTCTGGACAGAGTTGCAAAGGTCGACTGTGTATACGGTTATGTGCTGGATGGTTTCCCCAGAACGATTCCCCAGGCCAAGGTGCTTGACAACGCACTTACCGAAATGGGTGATGCCATTGACTATGCTATCAATGTAGATGTTCCTGATGAGAATATTGTAAAGAGAATGTCCGGCAGAAGAGCATGTCTGGCTTGCGGAGCTACTTACCATATTGAACATGTACCCCCCAAGACCGAGGGTATCTGCGATGTATGCGGTCAGGAACTGGTACTGCGTGATGACGACAAGCCTGAAACCGTTCTGAACCGTCTGAATGTATACCATGAGCAGACACAGCCTCTGATCGACTTCTACAATGAGAAGGGCGTGCTTAAAAATATTGACGGTACTGTTGACATGAAGGATGTATTTGCGGCTATCGTGGAGATTCTGGGATAATGGCTATCACAATCAAATCAGAGAGAGAAATAGAACTGATGCGCGAATCCTGCAGACTTTTGGGAATCGTGCACAAGGAAATGGAAGAAGCCATCCGCCCTGGTGTATCTACCATGGACATAAATATTATAGGAGATACCGTGATCCGTAAATTGGGCTGCATTCCCAATTTTAAGAATTACAATGGTTATCCGGCAAGTGTCTGTGTATCCGTAAATGATGAAGTGGTGCACGGTATCCCAAACAAGAAGCGTATTTTGCAGGAGGGTGATATTGTCAGTCTTGATGCGGGTCTGATCTATAAAGGATATCATTCCGATGCAGCGCGTACCCACGGTGTGGGACAGATCAGCCCTGCGGCGCAGAAACTGATCGATGTTACCAAGGCCAGCTTTTTTGAAGGTATTAAAATGGCCAAGGCGGGCAATCATCTGCATGATATTTCCAATGCCATTGATGCTTTCATTCAGCCCTATGGCTACGGTATTGTGAGAGATCTGGTAGGTCACGGTATCGGCACAAGCCTTCATGAGGATCCCCAGATCCCCAATTTTGCCCAGCGAAGACGCGGACCTAAGCTTCATGCAGGAATGACCCTGGCAATTGAGCCTATGATCAATATGGGCAGAGCCGATGTTGACTGGCTGGATGATGATTGGACGGTAGTGACAGAGGATGGTTCCTGGTCAGCTCATTATGAGAACACCATTCTGATCACAGACGGCGAGCCCGAAATCCTGACACTGTACTAGTGAGGTAAGTGACAATATGGTAGGAAGATTTGCTGTCTCAAAGGCAGGACATGACAAGGCGAAAGTATACGTGATCACAGCTGAGGAAGGCGACTTTGTATATTTGTGCGATGGCTGCCTGAAAACGCTGGCAAAGCCCAAAAAGAAACGCACAAAGCATATTCAGTTTGTGAACGCACAAGTGCCTCAGGAGCTGCTGGAGAGACTGGAGAGCGGAGCTCTGGTGCGCAATGAAGAAATCAAATATGCCATAAAAA
>JAZSFW010000267.1:0-2055 GCA_045532445.1 Acetatifactor sp.
ATCGGAGGTCATAAAAGCGGAGAAGATGAATAAAGAAACGGAGAAAACCCCATGGCAAACAGAAGGAAAATGAGTCAGGCGGACAGAGCCAAGCAGTTCATGCCCTTTGCGGCATTAAAGGGTTATGAAGAAGCCCTTCGGTCGAAGGAAAAAGTGATTGTGCCCAGGATAGAGCTGTCCGAAGAAATGGCACTGGAGCTTGACCGAACGCTGCATCAGATCCGGCTCAAGGACATCGTGACGGTAGTATATTATATGGAAGAAGACTATGTTAAGATTACAGGAATGGTCTCCCGGCTGGACCCGGATGCAAGAATTCTGAAGATAGTCAGTACGAAGATTCCCTTTGAGGATATGGTATCTATAGAAATCATACAAAAGTTTTCCGGTACCTGAGAGGAGAGGTTCCCATTTTTTCTTTAAAGCGTCTGGAAAAATAAAATTGGTCGGAAAAGCCGGCCTTTTCGCTGATTTCCATCACGGAAAGGTCACTTTCTCTGAGCAGTCTGGTGGTTTCAGAAAAAACCAGATTGTCAATGTATTCACTGACAGTCATGTTTAGCTCACTCTTAAAATGGTTGTTGAGGGTGCTGATACAGACCTGACAGTGTTCTGCAATCTTTCCGGTTGTAAGTTGAACTGATAAATTTTTTTGGATGTAATGAATTGCCTTGGTGACACAGGGAGAAAGCTTCCTGGACACCAGGGCAATTTTATGTTGCTTCATTAAAGTGAGCAAGATATCATAAACTCTCTGGCGAATCTTAAGACTTTCGTAGATGGTATGGCAGTCCAGACCTTCTGTAAAAAAATCCAGATCTTCTTTCGTTGCCTGAATAGAACATGGCAAAGGGCACTGATGGAACAGATCAATCCCGTCAATGTCATTTAACCGAAAATGAAAATAAAGATGATCCATCCGGTCGTCGCAGGAATAGGAAAAAGAACAGCCGGCCGGAAGAAGATACCAGTTGCCGGCTTCCAGATAAATTTGCTGGGTCTTGTTGACCGTTATGCAGGCACGACCGCTTGCAATGTAAAAAAGTCGGGAATAGATGGGATTGAATACAGATCCGGACCATCGTTTATCCACTTCTCCGCGGCCATAATAAACCAAATAGAGATGAACCTGGTTGATATTCTGACAAAAAGCCGGGTTGATTTTTAAATCATACATACGCAAAACTCCATATTTTTAACGATTTCTCTATTGTTTCGTACATATTTGCTTCCTATAATGAAAGTATCACATGTACACGAAAAAATCAAGTACGTCAAAAGAAAGGAAGGTAATGACTATGAGCAAAAGCAAATTGAGAGAGCATTTATGGATTTGGGGACATCCTACCAATGCTATGTATCCATTCCTGAATAAGGGTACCGAAAAAAGAGGAGTATCAACCATATCACCTGTGGAAGGACTTGGCTATATCGGAGCAACCAATCTGTTTTATAACGATTATATTAAAAAGTTTGATGTGATGCTGGAATGTGAAAGGGCAAAAAATGTGCCTAAGGTTGGCTGGGTAATTGAGCGTACTGCTTCAGATGATTCAGAGACTCAGAAGCAGGATGAATTGTTTAAGAGAGTGACCGTAAAAGATGCAGCTACCCTGATCAAGATTGCTGAAAAATATCCCAATATCTGCATCGGTATTTTTGATGACTTTTTCTCTCCCGTAAACCCTGGCAATAACCATGAATATTATACACCGGAGATGGTGCGTGATTACAGAGAAGAGTTAAACAAGGCAGGGCTGGAGCTTTGGGTAGTTCTCTATGCGCAGAATGTGGATCATTACGGAATGGATAATCTTCGCCCTTATCTGAAAGAGTTTGACGGCGTATCCTTCTGGTTCTGGAATGAAAGTGAAGTAGATAAATCTTATGATGAGTACATAGATATTCTTTTGAAAGAAACAGAAGGCCAAAAGAGAATGTTGGGCTGTTATATTTATAACTTTGCTCAGGGAAAAGCAGCAGATACCGGTCTGGTGATCAAGCAGCTGGAAAAGGGAAGCGAGCTGATCAAGCGTGGAGAGGTTGATGCGCTGA
>JAZSFW010000004.1:0-2310 GCA_045532445.1 Acetatifactor sp.
CCACAATCTTGAGTGCGGCTATGATGCTTCGTTATACCTTTGACCTTGATAAAGAAGCAGAGGCCATTGAAAATGCAGTGAAGCAGGTATTAAAAGATGGTTATCGCACCGGCGATATTATGTCGGAAGGCTGTACAAAAGTAAGTTGCAGTCAGATGGGTGATCTGCTTGTGGAGCGTATCTAAGCAAAAGAAAAGTGCCAATTAGAAAAGAGAGGAAGAATGAATATGAGAAGTGATTCTGTTAAAACAGGTGCTCAGCAGGCACCCCATAGAAGTCTTTTTAATGCGTTGGGATATACAGAAGAAGAGCGCAGACGCCCTATGATAGGTATCGTCAGCTCTTACAATGAGATCGTACCCGGTCACATGAACCTGGATAAGATTACAGAGGCAGTCAAGATTGGTGTAGCTATGGCAGGTGGTATGCCGGTGGTTTTCCCTGCTATCGCAGTATGTGATGGTATTGCCATGGGACATGTGGGGATGAAATACTCCCTGGTTACCAGAGATCTGATTGCTGATAGTACCGAATGTATGGCACTTGCACATGGATTTGACGGTCTGGTTTGTATTCCGAACTGTGATAAGAATGTTCCGGGGCTTCTGATGGCTGCTGCCAGACTGAACATTCCTACCATTTTTGTGTCCGGTGGTCCTATGATGGCTGGTCATGTGCATGGACAGAAGAGAAGCCTTTCCTCCATGTTTGAGGCAGTTGGAAGCGTAGCTGCCGGTACAATGACCATGGAAGAATTGACCGAATTTGAAGAAAATGTTTGTCCTACCTGCGGCTCCTGTTCTGGTATGTATACAGCCAATTCCATGAACTGTCTGACTGAGGCAATTGGTATGGGCCTTAAGGGGAATGGTACGATTCCTGCAGTTTATTCTGAAAGAATCCGTCTTGCCAAGCATGCCGGCATGAAGATTATGGAACTGGTTGAAAAGGATATTAAACCCAGAGATATTATGACAGAAAAGGCATTCCTGAATGCTTTGACAGTTGATATGGCTCTTGGCTGTTCCACCAACTCTATGCTGCATCTGCCTGCCATTGCAAGGGAGGCCGGTGTGGATCTGAATCTGGATGTGGCCAATGATCTTTCAGCAGTAACCCCCAACCTGTGCCATTTGGCACCTGCAGGACCTACCTACATGGAAGATCTGAATGAGGCGGGCGGTGTTTACGCTGTTATGAATGAATTGACTAAGAAGGATCTGCTTTTCCTTGATGTGATGACAGTAACCGGAAAGACGATGGGTGAAAATATTTCCGGCTGTGTAAACAGAAATCCCGAGGTGATCAGACCGGTAGAGAATCCTTATTCAGAAACCGGTGGTATTGCCATCCTGAAGGGAAATCTGGCTCCTGACAGCGGTGTGGTAAAGCGTTCTGCAGTTGTGCCTGAGATGATGGTACATGAAGGTCCTGCCAGAGTATTTGACTGTGAAGAAGATGCCATTGCGGCCATTAAAGGAGGAAAGATCGTAGCAGGTGATGTGGTTGTGATCCGTTATGAAGGTCCTAAGGGAGGTCCCGGTATGAGAGAAATGCTGAATCCTACCTCAGCAATTGCAGGTATGGGGCTCGGCTCCAGTGTAGCGCTCATTACTGACGGACGTTTCTCCGGTGCGTCCCGTGGAGCATCGATCGGACACGTATCTCCCGAAGCGGCTGTAGGTGGACCGATTGCTTTGGTGCAGGAGGGAGATATCATTCGGGTCAATATTCCGGAAAACAGACTGGATATGCTGGTTTCCGATGAAGAACTGGCAGTAAGAAGAGCAAACTGGCAGCCCAGAGAACCCAGGGTTACAACCGGTTATCTGTCCAGATATCGTGAGCTGGTGACCAGCGGTAACAGAGGAGCTGTATTGGAAGTGCCGGGAAAGTAAGAAAATCTGATTCTGAAAAAGCAGAATCTGAGAATAGCAGGAGGAAAAAGAATGCAGTTAACAGGTGCTGAAATTGTTGTAGAATGTCTGAAAGAGCAGGGGGTAGATACTGTTTTTGGTTACCCGGGTGGAACGATCCTGAATGTATATGATGCTCTTTATAAGCATTCTCACGAAATTAATCATATATTAACTTCTCATGAGCAGGGTGCAGCCCATGCTGCGGATGGTTATGCAAGAGCTACCGGTAAGGTGGGGGTTTGTATGGCGACCAGTGGTCCCGGAGCTACGAACTTGGTAACCGGTATTGCTACCGCCTATATGGACTCTGTGCCCATGGTTGCGATCACTGCCAATGTAAACCTTCCCTTACTGGGAAAGGATTCCTTCCAGGAGGTAGATATTGCAGGTG
>JAZSFW010000243.1:0-9868 GCA_045532445.1 Acetatifactor sp.
AAAAGCTTACCGTTATCGGTGACGGACACGTTAAAATCGCAGTTTGCGGCGCAGTAGTAAACGAAAAAACACAGCCTCAGCTGCTGCTTGAGGACCACGTTGTGCTTAAAACTCTCGGCGCACCGCCTTATGAGAGAGAAACCAGTTTCCTTGTGGATGGAACCACCAATGCATTGGCATTGACAATTGGTGAGTGCTATGTGACCCCGGGCAACTGGGCAGGATTTCCCCCTCACAAACATGACGAGGACAACATGCCCGCGGAGTGTATCGCAGAAGAGATTTACTATTTCCTCTTTGATCCGGCGCAGGGCTTTGCAGTACAGTGTGTTTATACGGCAGACGGTTCTGTAGATGAGGCTTACAGAGTGCAAAATGATGAGCTGGTAGAATTCCCTTACGGCTACCATAGCACAGTCAGCACACCGGGGTATGGTACCTATTTCCTTTGGTTAATGGCAGGAGATCATCAGGGATTCAATCGTTCTTCGGATCCGGCTCATGCATGGGTGGAATAATATGAAGATAGATTTTCGAATTGACTGGGGGTACCAATATCTGTACTCCCGGCGGCATTACCATCCGGAGTTTATCTGGGATGCTTCGTTACGGTGACGGTGACAGGGTATTTGTGGTTCCGCAATCCTCTACAGCCGGGTGAAACGGCTTATGAACCGGAGGAGTTGGGCTTGCCGGTACACCCTTGGGCAAGAATGCAGCTGGCATGGCTGTCCCCGGGGGAAACAGTAACCTGGAAAGAGACGGTTCCCTCCTCTGATGCGGATCATTTGGAGCAACTGATCCACCTTGTCGCAATGGCAGTGCCGGAGTTTTCTGTCGATAGCGAAACCCAGGTCAGAGCCCTGATCCCTATGGAATTGATGCTTGACGGGAAAACAGTCCTTTCTTTTCAAAGGTTTTATCGGCAGCATGATAAATTCATGCAGATGCTTGAGGATGAGTGGCGGTGTATTCCTGTTACGCCCGGAATCCATGAATTCGGCTTGAAAAACTGTCATCCGGATACTTCCCTGGGAATCAGCAGAATCCTTACCAAAACCTGCGGTTACAGTAGGGGACAGTTAAGTCTGCCGTCGTGGTGTCTGAAAGGCGAGCAGCTTTGGGGGAAGGTGTATTCTTTGACGGAAGAAAGTCTGGAGATCACCACACCTGATTCTGTAATTTCGGTTGCCTGTGTTCCGGGGTGGAATGAATTTGCGTTTTGCTTATCAGGCGTCGGTCAGGTTACGCTTTCCTGCGGTCAGCATAGCGGGACGGTTGAGGTGCTTGACTGTCAGGAGGAAGCCATACCTGTCAAGGTTGGCTATGATATGACCGTGGTTCCCCATGATGATCATGGGCTGATGGACATGCTTTTGGACTATACTGCCCATACCCGGTTGGGAAATTATGTGATTTTTCGAAGCTTTGGAGGAACTGTTGAAGAGTCGACCTTACGGCGCTTTGGAGAATTTTGCCAAAGCCATGGTTTATATGTAGGAGCTGTCGGTAAGAGTGAAAATGGAAATGGCTGTCTTGCGGAAGCTGCCGGCGAATATTTTGATGATTATGGCCCCCATGAGAATACCGGCATGGTTTATGCACGGGATCCGAAACCTGAGACCCAAAGCCGGGACATGAAAGAAGCCAGTGTGAAATTTCAGGAGATGCTGAGAAAGACGGTTCTCGATTGCCGGGAAGTGTCTCCCTGTGTGGCGTTTGGCGATGCTTCCGGCGGCACCAGATATGCATTTATGGCAGGCATGGATTTTGTTCGTGCGGAAACGATGGTCGGACATACGCAGATGCTGCTCTCAAAAGTCCGCCCGGCTGCGGAGGCGCTGGGAAAAGGCCGCTGGGGTGTGCATATTGCAATCCAGCATGCTTATCAACCCTATCAGCCGACCCATTTGGGACAATATTTTCTGTCCTTGATGCAGCCGTGGGCTATGGGGGCAGAGCTGATCTACGAGGAAGATTCGCTGTTCGAGCTGTTTAAGGAGGAACGGCAGGCCTGGGACGATTATCTGACAAAGGGCAAGCGGGATATGACCAGAACGTTCTATCGATTTGTGAAAACCCATCCTCGTCAGGGAAAATGTATCAGGCACATTGCGTTTGTGGAAGGGCGCTATGCGGCTCCCTTCAATGGCTTTATCTGCGGTTCCGAGCAGGATCCGCATTATAGTGTTTGGGGCGGCTTTGGAAACCCGGATCCTGTTTGGGGGCACGGGCAGCCGGAGAAATGCTGGCAGGTGATGGATGTGCTTATGCCCGGAGCCAGCACCCATCCTTTGCGTCAGCGCTTTGACAAACGACGCTTCTACTTTTCCGGCACTCCCTATGGTGACTTTGATTGCGCGCCCATTGAGGCTTCCCGGGACTATTTGGGTCAATATAAGCTGCTGATGAATTTGGGATGGAATACCTGTCTTGAGCAGGATATGGAAAAACTTCGCACATATGTGGAAGCTGGTGGGATTTTGGTTACCGGTATCCCGCAGTTCAGTACCCATGTATCCCGTGATTTTTTGCGGGATATGGAGCACTTGTCCCTTTACAAGGGAGGAGATTTGACCTCTTTTTGTGGTATCAGGGTGACAGGAAAGGGAGAGCGATACAGCGGACAATGGAATTGTCGGGATAGGGAATACATTCAAGAACCGGAGCTTTCTGCGCTGCCCAGCGATGATTGCTTGGAAGATGGCACCGGATATTTGGCAGAAGTTTCGCTGGAGGGTGCACAAATCATTGCATGGGACAGCTTTACCGGCAAGCCTATGCTGGTTCGCTATTCCTTGGGAAACGGCTGGGTGTATACCTTTACGCTTTGGGCCTATCCGGGTCATGAGCAATTCCAGAAATTCTGCGCGGCCTGGGTAGGGGAGCTTGCGAAGCAGTCGTTGCCGCCGGTGTATGTGGAAGATCCCAGTCAGGAGGTGTTCTGGACCCGTTGGGTCGATGGTGACCGGGAAAGGATTATGCTTCTGAATACCGATTGGACAACACCGGATAATGAAAAAGAGGTGACGCTGGTCACCCCGAAAAAACGGATCCCAATCCGTGTGCGGGAAGGGATCCTGACGATAGCAGAGGTAAATGACGGTTCCGTTTGTGTGAGTGCCATGACACCTGTTTGATTCCTGGTTAAAGGATATTGGGCAGGAATGCCCCGATTTTCTTAAGGCGCTGCTGCACCTTATAGACATTTGTTTCATGAATATTGTTCGTACGATCTTCACAGGCAACAGCAGCAGCGATTCCAGCTGCCTGTCCGGTGATAAAGCACCCCGGCATGACCCGCACGGAGGACTGCATATAGCGATCGGTTCCGATACAGCGGCCGGCGCACAATAAATTGCGAACACCTTTTACGGCGAGAGAGCGGTAGGGAATACCGTAGCTCTCGCCTTTGTTTAGGCGTAAAGAGGTATAATCCTTCATAAAGGTCTCATATCCGGCAGAATCGTTGGTGGAAGAATGGACATCAATGCAGTAACAATAACGGCCAATCTCGTCCTCAAAAACTGCACGGCGGGTAAAATCGTCTTTGACAAGCTTATAATCACAGACAATCCGACGGCTCTCCCGAATGCCCAGGTAAGGTGCTGTGTAGACAAGCTCTGTGTCTTCATAACCGCTAAGATACTCCTTATAATATCTGCGATATTCCAAGAGCTGCTTACGTCCGGCTGTGATTCCTTTGGTGAGGGATTCAGAAAACCTTGCGTCTATATCATAAAGATGGCCGGCATTGGAACCGCCCAAACCATTGGGGAGGCTGTTCCCGGCGGCATCCTTGGTCTCTTTCATCAGGGGCCACATGCCCGGAAGATGGCGGTCTGCGTTGGTAAAGATGCCGTCGGCGATTCCTTCGTCAATGCGGCGATTGTCAAAACCAACCACGCGGCTCCAGTCAATGCTGGTCCACAGACCGCAAAGGGTGGAAGCCATGGTTTTCCCATTTTGGTCACCAAATTCACATGCGGCACCGGCATAGTAAGCCAGATCGCCGTCTCCGGTACAATCAATGTAGACCTTTGCCTTGACGGCAAAGACAGAGCCCTTGGCAGCACAGATCACATACTTTATTTCATCCCCCTCCATGATCACATCAATCAGGGAGGTATAAAACAAATAATCTGCGCCGGACTCCCTGACCATATCGTCATAGATGATCTTCAGGGTCTCTACCGGAATGGACATTGCCAGGGTTTCCTGTGGGGCTGTGGTGGGTCCACATTCCTGAAAACGGGGAAACGCCTCGCGTACCACTTTGTGATAAACTTCTTCGCCGATTCCTCCTGCCAGGAAATTTACGCCATCTCCGAACTGCATAAATGCCGGCACCAGCATAGTCACAGCTGCACCGCCGAAAGCAGAAAAAGACTCTGCCACAAAGACGCTTCGGCCTTCTCTGGCACAACTTACTGCTGCCGCCACACCGGCAGGACCGCCGCCGGCCACAAACACATCCACGTCATATTTTATTTCGATAGTCTTGTTATAACTGATCTGCATGTTCTTCTCCTTTTTAAGGTTGCTGCTTACATTATACCACAAAAGGCCTGTGCGTCTTATACAAAAGAGATGCAGTTCTTGCACAAACAGTAGATTTGTGCTATTTTATTAGTGCTGACATCTGGTTTTTGCCATCCTTTGGGACCGGGTGGCGAAAAACAGGCAAAGGAGAAACTATGGAACGTGATATCGTAACCCTGCACCAAATGCTGGATTGTCTGTGCCGAAATGGCGGCATGACCATCTGCATCCATGATATATCTTCTGTCTTACAGAACCCCCTGCTCAATATTCCGATCAAATACCGGATTCATTCCGGTGCTTTTTGTGATGCAGCCAAAAGCACTGCGAAAGGCTTTCGCTCCTGTCTGAAATGTAAGATCATGGCCAATGAAAAAGCCAGCCGCGGAAAAGAAATGTTCTGCGGTCATTGCTGTTACGGAATTTATAAGGTGGTTTATCCTGTAGTGATCAATGACCGGGTGGCCTGCATCGTGTATATCGGCAATATGACAGATGACAGGTCGAAGCTGGTGGACAGAATTCACAAAACCTGCAGGATCACCGGCGTGGACCCCGGGAAGCTGCTGGCTGAGCTGGAGGGAGTGGAAACGGTCGAAGATCCGGAGATTTTTCAAAATATTGCCAAAATGATTGCCGGTCATATCCGCTATCTGGATTCCATAAAGCCTGCGGAATCTTCACCGGAAGAAAGACATTGGGCGGTGAATGCCATAAAGCATTATGCGGATATTTCCTACGATAAAGATATCCTTCTTAGTGATGTGGCAAAGCTCTACCATGTCAATCATCAGTACGTCGGAAAGCTTTTTGCGGAACAGATAGGTCTCACCTTCCGTCAGTATTTAAATGAAATCCGCCTGCGGCATGCAGCGGAGGAGTTAAAGACCATGCCCGGCAAGAATATTACCCAGATTGCAATGGATTGCGGCTTTGTGACAGTGACCTATTTTAACCGTGTGTTTAAAGAGAAGTATGAGATGACGCCTCATGCGTATAGGTTGTGTTATAAGCAGTACTAGTGTGCAACCGCCAAGTGAAATTGTTGTTTTTAGAAAAATGTGCGTTTTTGTCGAATTTATTTTAGAAAAAAGTGCAATTTCTCATTTAAAAACCGGGAAAAATGTGTTATGATATTCTTATCGTTAGATGGAAGAGAGGATAGTCATTTGAAACGAAATGCGATTCGGAAATTAATTGAGTGGAAATTCAGTGAAGAAAGAAAGCCTATGGTTTTGAAAGGCGCCCGTCAGGTGGGTAAGACTTGGCTTATGAAAGAGTTCGGCCAAATCTATTATAAAAACTATGTTTATTTCAACTTCGATGAAGAAGAATTAAATTCTATTTTTGAGACAAACAAGAATCCGCAGCGTATCATTGAGTTACTATCCATGATTGCAGGTGAAAAGATTGAGCCGGAAAATACACTTATCATATTTGATGAAATTCAAGAATGTCCTGAGGCCTTGAATGCCTTAAAATACTTTAAAGAAAAAGCCAACACCTACCATGTTATCGCTGCCGGTAGTTCGCTTGGCACCTTACTCGCCAAACCGAAATCATATCCTGTTGGAATGGTTAATTTACTGGATATTTATCCATTGACTTTCGACGAATTTTTAGCTGCTACAGATTCGGCTTTATATACCTATTATGAAAGTATCCAAAAAGAACAGCAAATTGAAGAAATCTTTCATAACCGGTTACTGGAAGCATACAACTATTACCTAATCATCGGCGGTATGCCAGAGTGTGTTTCTTCCTGGGTGAAATATAAAGATCCTGCCAAGGTATCACAGATTCAGCACGAACTGATAGAAGTCTATGAAAACGATTTTTCAAAGCATAACGGCAAGGTAAACAGTGGTCGTATTCTCATGGTTTTTCGGAGCATTGTTCAGCAATTGGCAAAACCTAATGAGAAATTTATGTATGGAGCCGTACGGGAAGGCGGAAGAGCAAGAGACTTTGAAGAAGCAATAGAATGGCTTGTATCAGCAGGCATGTTAATTCGTGTCTATAATGTTTCTAAGATGGAACATCCGTTGACTGCTTTTGATAAAACGGATCAATTTAAATTATTCCTTTTCGATACCGGTCTTCTCAAACACATGGCAGGTCTTGATAATGGTGCAATTCTTCTGAAAACAGATTATCAATTCAAAGGACCTCTCACAGAGAATTATATACTACAGCAACTTCGAGGACAATTTGAAATTGACCCTAGATATTATTTGGATAAAAATAGTGAAATTGACTTTATAGTGCAGAATGGCACAGAGATAATTCCTATGGAAGTCAAGGGAGGGGAAGATAAATCTGCTCCGGCTTTTAAAAGATATATTTTTGAAAATCAACCACAACATGCCATTCGATATTCTAAGAGAGGTTACCGAAAAGACGGTGCTATTACGAATATGCCTTTATATGTTGCACGTAAGACCAGAGAACTACTCTGAATAGAAAAAAGTTTCAAGGCAGGTGATCTACAATACCTATCTGGCGGCTAAGGAAAAGGGCGATGAGAATGTTTACTTCATCAGCAACAAGGAGCTGATGGAGCTTGTGAAGGATAATGGCACAGTGGATGGGTGTCACCCTACGGACAGCGGCTTTTTCAGCATGTCCATCGCGGTTTCAAAAGTGCTTGGAATTATTTTTGAGAATTGTTGGCGGATAGCAAAGTGATTGTGCCGGTGGCGGGACATGGAAAAGGAAAATATCGGTTTAGATAAGAAGAAAGCGAAAAAGGAGGCACCAAAATGAGTTGTGAATTACTAAAAAAACTGAATATCAAAATCACCTCTCCCTATTGGGAGGAGGCCTACGAAAAAGCGTTGAAGGAGCCCGCAGTTCCCGAGTGGCTGACAGAAAGCTATCTTAGGGGGCTTCACGAGGAATACGGAATCTTCCCGCAGAATCTGGAGCTTCTGGTGGAAGCGGCCGGGAAGGTGGCAGAGAATGAAGATCTATGTATGTTTGCAAAGGTTCTGCACAATATCATAGGACCGCATGCAGGTTCGGGAAAGGCATTTCCTGAATTTGAGCTTCCTGTGGCGCCGCAAGACACAGAGGATGTGCTTGCCTATGACATGGTTTCGGTATTTCCTGTGATCGCCCATATCCGACCCTCCTGGGAAGGGCTTACAGAGCGCGGGGTGGAAGCGGACATCCTGAAAGTGCGCTTTTCCATGATAGATGAATGGCTGACCAACATTATCAAAACGCAAGGGCGCCCTTCCTGGGGGAAGACCCATTTCCTGTACTACCGCGTTTTTGTCTATGTGTCTGAGCTGAGGATCGGGCGCCTGAGATTTGAGTGGGTGGAGCATTCCCCCTACCCGGTGAAGGCATTTGTGAATGAGGAGGGAGAAATGCGTCTGATGATGGACGATGTCACCCTGCACAGAAGCGGTCACGTTCTGGGTACCTACGGCTTTGCCGACGAGGAAGGCTCGTTTTATGCGAAGGTGAGCGAAACGGAAGAGGAATATGAAGGTTATGTGGTAGATGAAGAGACCCATCTGGCGCAAGACTACCCCACGAAGCTTTTAAAGAAGGAGTGGAAGCTGGCTTTCCAGGCGGGGGATTCCATCATCAAGGTACATGTCGCACCAGGTTCCGGCTTTACCAAGGAAGAATGCGACAAGAGCTTTGCAAGAGCCAGAGAGATCTTTGACCGCTGCTTCCCGGAATATGACTTTAAGGGCTTCTTGACCCACACCTGGTTCTTAGGACCTGCTCTGGAGCCTATTTTGAAGGAAGGCTCCAACCTTAAAAACTTCCGCAAGTACTTTACGATCTTCCCGGCAAAAAGCAATGCCCAGGATGCGCTTATGTATGTGTATGGCCTGCATGTGAAGAATCCTTCTGAGGTGGCTATCGACGAGCTGCCGGAAGACAATTCCCTGAAAAAGGGTCTGAAAGAACAGCTGAAAAAAGGCGAATATGTCTATGAATTTAATGGATTTTTCCTGTGGTAGGATTTTGTGCCCCGGCGCCACCGGCGCCGAAGCTCTCGCTGGCTTGAAATAGAGCTTGTCCCGACGCCGGCTTCCTGCCGGCGTCGGATAGATTTCTTGTTTTGAAGAAATCTATCTTCCTCAAAGAGGCCTCAAAGAGGCTGAAACCCATCTTTCCAAGGAAGATTTCAGAGAAAAATAGGATAGAAACCGGCATTTCTTCAAATCTATCTTCCTCTACAATGAAATATAAGAGATTTGAGGAAGATAGATTTGTGAATTTGGGCTGATCTATCCGACGGGCCGCGGTTAAAAGTGGCTCCTGTTTGTATGCACAAAGGGAAAGCGCTAAAAATATGGCGAACTGCCGGATTGATTCATGCTTACGGCAGAATATATAAATTTATTAAATAAGAAAAATGGAGGGTATTTATAGACATTTCGTACAAAATTGAGTATAATCATAGTGAGGAGGAATGCAGAATGGAAACTAAAATATATACAATTGATGAATTGAAAAGTATTATAGCACCTATTGCCGAGAAATATCAGATTGCACAAGTATATCTGTTCGGTTCCTTCGCCAGAGGAGATTATGACGAACAGAGCGATATAGACATCCGTATTGAAAAAGGGAAACTGAAAGGAATGTTTGCATTATGCGGTTTTTATACAGAGGTTTCGGAAGCGCTGGGACGAAAGGTAGATGTTTTGACTACGGGAAGCTTGTCTTATGAATTTTTGGAAAGTATAAAAGAAGACGAGGTAATGCTATATGCAGGGTAGTAGAAATGTAGATATCTTAATGCACATTCGGGATTACTGCACAGAAATAAATTATACAATGGATACTTTTGGAAGGGATTATGACATCTTTGTTTCAAATTCCATTTATCAGAATGCAGTTGCTTTGTGTGTGCTGCAGATAGGAGAACTGACAACGCATTTTACAGATGAATTTAAGATCGCATACAATAAAGTGCCCTGGAATCAGATTAAGGCATTGCGAAATGTGGTTGCCCATAATTATGGTAAGATTGACAAGGAAACTTTATGGGAAACTTTGGTAAGTGATATTCCGGAATTAAATGAGTATTGTTGTCAGATTATAACAGAGCGTCAAGCATTGGAACAGGAATGCAATGAAAGTCAGAAAATGAGTCTTTCATAATGTTTGGTGAAAAATTAAATATGTTATTTAAACTATCCTACTCACATGTGCAGGATAGTTTTTTTGAGCAGGGCTGCACAAGTTAATAGATTCCAGCGGGTGTTCTGTGGCTTTAAAGCAGGTGAAGCTTTTTTGTGGCTGCTCTCGGGCGCGGCGCCAGCTTCCCCCGCCTTCGGATAGATTTCTTATTTTG
>JAZSFW010000307.1:0-2373 GCA_045532445.1 Acetatifactor sp.
GCCTCCGACTTATACGCAGGCGGTGTCCCACCGCCGTATTTTCTACTGTAAAATCAAACTCCGGCTTATTGCTGCCGTCGGCAATGGTTACAGTCACCTGCATTTTGACATCGCCATCCCCACGCTGCAGGGCAAACGTCTGCTTCAATACCTGCAGGCCATTCTCACATGCCAAAACTGCCTCTCCAACTGCCGGCATCACCCGGCAGTCGCCGCCGGGCATAAAGGTGTAGCTGTCTCCCAGGTCAGTCTCCTCTTCAAAATGTACCTTGTAGAGCACCGCTCCTGCCTCGGTAAATACCAGCGTGTCACCGTCCATATGCACGGACAGGGCGGCCGCTTCCATCTGAGGAACAACAGTCGCAGTCGCGTCAGCCGCAGCTGCTCCACCCGCCTCAGCCGTCAGATAATATGCCCGGTATCCGCAGGCAGGGATGTTTTCTGCATCAAATTCGTATTCGACTCCTATGTACCAATCATGCTCGTCCATGTTGGCCAGAGGCACACGGGTGTTATCCTTTAATACTTCCTCATATTCGTTCAATTTCATGGATTCAATGTCCCGGCGCTTGCGGAAGGTCTCCTTGATCACCGCACCAGACACCGCTGTTCCATCGGCTGTCACCAGCTTCATGCCCGGGGCATAGCAGGGAATCCAGGTCTTGCCCTTTACACGCTGGGAGCGTGCAAAAGGCAGGGGATTATAAACCACCAGGGCTGCTGCACTGTCCGCCATAGGCGCAATCTGCTCTCCCAGGCGCTGCTGCAGAATCTTTTCTGCCTCTCTGGACATCTGGTTTGCCTGGTCCAAACGATTGGCCACATCCCGGTTGGTCTGGTCTGTATTGCACATGCAGATGGAGTCATGAGCCTGACAGGATGCCAGCAGGCGCCATGCCTGACCGCAGTAATTATCGGTCTCCACATCATTAAAATCATCGGTCACAGGGCAAAATACCGCCAGCGGTCCGCAGAGATACTGAAGACGGTTCTCCGCCTCACGCAGCAGATCTTTTAAGTCCATGCGTGTGCTCAAAGTATTGGCCAGGGGGAAGATCAAATCGGGATCTCCGCGCTGCTCGCCACATACCGGCACCAGCAGATCGGGATTCTTCTTTACCTCTTCTTCCAGCAGATCAAAGAATTCGTCCATGGTTCCCAGACGTAGATCGTACTCCGGGTAATCCTCCTGCAGACGCTTCACATACTCCGGCAGTTCCCGGATGGGCTCCATATGATCGATGCCCACAATGCCGAAACGCACCTTGCTGTTCCAATGCTGCTCCTGACGCTGCATCAGCGTTTCAAAATGCGCCTTGCAGGTTTCATAGTCCAAGGTCTCCTTGTCAAAGCTCTTCCAGATATCCTTAACCGTAAGCTTCAGTGCTTCACTATAAGAAGCATTTAAAGTCGGAAGCTTGGTGTCATCCGCTCCGTTCCACTCCAAAAGCTTGGGCTCAGATCCCGGTGTGCCATCCCACACACCTCTGGTAAACATAGCTCTGTCAAACCCGAAAAGCTTGTAAATCTGGGGCATCTGACTGGCCTGACCGAAAGTATCGGGAGTATAGGCAGTCTTGATACCGCCGCCAAAACGCTGGCACAGAGCCTGGCCCAGCTGCAGATTGCGCACCAGCCCCTCCCCGCAGGGAATGGCGGTGTCAGGCACCGTATACCAGGGACCGGGAACGATCTTGCCCTCTTTCACTCTTTTCTTCAACAATTCCTCATGCTCCGGATTAATCTCCAGATAATCCTCCAACATAATGGTCTGACCGTCCAGCAGAAAACTGTAACCCTCTTTCTCTGTCAGATGCAGCACCTTGTTTATCAAACGCACCAGACGCATCTGCGTGCGCCTGTAGCTCAAATACCATTCTCTGTCCCAGTGGCTGCTGGGCATCAAAATAACTGTTTTCTTCTCCATAGGCTTATCCTCCTATTCGGTATGCTTACAAAGATTTTATCATCATCACGCTCGCACTACAACCTAATTTTGCCAACTTCCCACCATATTGACTTCCCTATCACGATGCACTACAATTAAATTATCAAATAGTGATAAGGAGGTATGTTATGAAAAAATACTTCATATTGTTACTGCTTACTTCTGTTCTCCTCACTGCATGTGCAGCATCCAAGGACAATGAGCCTATGGCAGGTAAAGGAGGCTCCACTGTGGAAACTACAGAGGAAACTGCTAAAGAATCTACACAGCCTGCCACGGTAGATACCGCGGAGAGCACTACTGAACAGACCACTGAGAGCACTCAGGATGCCACCGAAGAGACTACAGAATCCACCTTGGAATCTACAGACGAGCCTATGGTAATCGCTCCCCTTCCCACCACCATCGACCTGACGTAGCTGGAG
>JAZSFW010000076.1:0-7974 GCA_045532445.1 Acetatifactor sp.
ATTTGTATTATCTATTTTGATGTGATTTTTGAACCAGATTTCATCGGGATCGGAGTTGAGTCGATGTCTTTCTGTATCCCGTAGAAGATTTGTTCTGCTCCATTCAACATTTCTTTTTGATGCTTTTTGTTCCATGCGATGTGGTGTGACATTTCTTGCAAGTCTAGTCTCAAGAGTTGCACTTAACTCAACAAAATAGAAATTACCGCCATCGGCCTCAAACATATTAGCAAGTTTGGTCAGATATTCTCGTTCTTGCGGAATTTCAAATGCACATACATAAGTAAATAATAAATCAACATTGTGCTTTACCGCCAGTTCAAAAGCTTTTTCCCTAAAAACAGCGTTGAATTCTTTTTGAGCCGGCGTTGCAAATCCGAAAATTTTATCGGATACTTCAATGCTGTCATGATTCATCATTAAGTTATATTTAAGTTTATCTCTTACGCTCTCGGCCACAGTCATTTTACCGACTGCCTGAGGACCGCATATAATTATTAAGTTAGCCATAAGGTCTCCTTCTATTTGAAATGTATGCCATGTATCTTGCGAATGCAGAGTAAACTAAATTTCATCTCGTAAAAACATTAATACAGCAGGTAAATCGATCTCGGAAAATTTATGATCAGCAATAAGGTTTTGAATTTCATTCATGTTCGCCCAATGAATGTCTGTGGTATCGTCACCTGATGTTAATAAATCACCTTCAACATTGCAAATAAAATAAACACCGAATGAATCAACAGGCCCTTTCAATGTTTGATATGCTGCGAAAGGCTTTATGCATTCCAGTGAAAAAATCTCTCCATTAGTTGTAATAGTACTATGTTCTCCTTGAATTGAGATTACTTTTAGACCGGTTTCTTCAGTGATTTCACGTTTTAGCCCCTCAAGTATTTTTTC
This sequence comes from Acetatifactor sp., assembly GCA_045532445.1. Lineage (GTDB taxonomy): Bacteria > Bacillota > Clostridia > Lachnospirales > Lachnospiraceae > Acetatifactor. The sequence continues at coordinate 904 of JAZSFW010000076.1, forward strand.
ATATTCATTGATTCTGCCACCGGGTAATTCATATACTTCTGGTTCGCCTTCTTTTTTCCTCAGTTGAACAATTAGTTGCTTTTCATTTTTGACTTCTCGAACAAGTAAACCTCGTGCATTAACATGAATCATAAAAACACCATTCCTTTCTGGGAAAAATTATCTGCGTAACGATAGCCTTTTCTTCTTCTGTACATCCAATTATTATTTTAATGTCTGAATCTTTTTTCGTCAAGGGGGTGGAATTTCAATAAAAAATTTGCGTATGCTTTACTTAGAGTATAATTATCATTGGCAAAAAGAGAAAAAATAAAAGGAAGAGGCAAAAACCTCTTCCCCATCATACAGATTTACCTTATGATTAAGTTTGCGAGACAAAAAACGTAAGGAGAGCTGTATGATGGATACTATGATAAAGGAAAACGGTGTAACTTTCAAGGACTTGGAGAAAAATATTTTTCGTTGGATATGTCAGATTGGTCAGGAGTTCACAAAAGAGTTTCTGGAGCGTTATGATCAGCAGCTGATGAAGCAGCGTGATAAGAATTATTACCGTCACAAAGGATTGCGCCAGACTACGATTAAGACTGTTTATGGTGAGGTAACCTATCAGAGGGCAATATATGAGGCGTTGAATGAAGATGGAAGTAAGCGGTTTGTATATCTTCTGGATGAGATGCTTGATCTGGACCATGTGGGACTAATCTCTACAAATATGGCGGAGCTTCTGGTAAGCGGGATCACAGAAATGTCCTACCGGGAGTGTGCTTCCAAGGTGAGTCAGATGACGGGGCAGCGTATCAGTGCTATGGGCGTTTGGAATGTCATACAGGCCCTTGGAGAAAAGGTTTGTGAAGAAGAAAAAGAACTGACAGAAGCCCACAAAGCAGGGAAAGTACACGGAGGAAAGGAAGTGCCGGTGCTGTTTGAAGAAGCAGATAGCGTCTATATCAACCTGCAAGGCAAAGACCGAAAAAGCACTGGCCAGGAAATGGCAGAGATCAAAGTTGGGATTGCCTATGACGGCTGGAAAAAGACGGGAAAAGACCGATATGAGCTGCCCAATAAAGTAGTCGTTGCAGGCTTTGCCAAGGCAAAGGACTTTCAGGAATACAGGGAAGCAGCCATAGCAAAAACATTTGATCTGGATATGGTGGATCAGAGGATACTAAATGCGGATGGTGCATCCTGGGCAAAGAAAGTAAAGGACAAGCGCACTGCATTCCAGCTGGATCCATTTCATAAGAACAAGGCGGTGAAGGAAAAGATCCACAATAACAATGCCCGGAAGGATATCATGGTTTTGCTGGAAGCAAGGGAGATTGATGAATTATTCCGGTATCTGGAGATATACCGTGACAGTCTTTCCGATGATAAGGAAATAAAAGATGCTCAGGACCTGTTAACGTATTATAAGAATAATCGCGATGGACTAATTCCTTATCAGGAGCAGGGACTGGAGTTGCCGGAGCATCCGGAAGGGCTGGAATACCATAACATGGGGACCATGGAGAATCATGTATGGAGCGTGATTGCAAAAAGGATGAAGCACAATCATACCAGCTGGAGTAAGCAGGGAGGGAACCACCTTGCCAAGATTCTCGCAAAGAAATGCAGTGGCAAGCTGTATGAAGTAACCGAACGTCTGAAGAAACCGCTGTTTGAAGAGGAGAAGGTAGAGCAATTATATACCGAGATTCTTTCGTCCGCCAAGGTTCCGAAAAAAGAAGGAATGGGCTACCAGTATCCAACGATTGGTCATGTAGTAGGTTTGGAAGGAAGCATCAAAGGAGACAGGAGAAAACTTCTGGCAATGGCAGGATTCTAAATAAAATACAAAATAGAAGTCTGCCTCCAATAATTACAATGCATTATTGCAATTAAATAATTTCAAACAATTGACTAGGGTAAAAAATGTAATGAAAAATTTGCCAACGTTTACTTGACAGTAACTATGCTTTAAAACATTTTCAGGTATCCTTGAGGTTTTTTTATAAATAGGGTAAAATAGTGAATAGATACTTTGAGTTCTGAAAATACAAATGATGAAGAAAAGGAGAGGGTAAGAATATGTTGAAAGAAAGAGTGATTTATCATTATATTGACGAGAATAAAAACTGTGCTGTGTCCATGTTGGAGGCAGCAAGTGATACATACGGTCTGAAAGTGACGAAAGAGGCAGCAGCTTTGTTTACCGGCTTTGGCGGTGGTATGGGTTGCGGGATCACCTGCGGTGCTTTGTCAGGTGCTATCGGTGCTTTGAGTGGTATGTATCCCGGGCTTGATCGTGATGCATGCCACGAGCTTTGCACAGGCTATGTGGAGAGATTGAAAGCAAAGCTGGCATGCGATTCTCTTGTCTGCAATGTGATTGGACCGAGATATAAAGTGCCGGAGAAAAGGTGTCTGGAAGCAGTTCTGTTAGCGGCAGAAGTATTGGAGGATTATATAGATGAGCTGAAAAAAGCAGAGAAGAAGTGATTTGTTCGGGCTGTGATCATTGCGGAATATGTGAAAGAAAAATATTTTTAATGGTAGCGTGTACTCAACATACAGTTGAATAAAAAGCAATCCATCTGTTCCCTTCAGAAAAAATGTGCAAACTGCTAAACTAAAATCACCAAATAGGAAAGGAGTCATGGATTATGACATTGAATGAGAAAATCAAAAACTTACGCCTACAGAAGCGATTGTCTCAAGAAAGCCTTGGTGAATTATTAGGAGTTTCTGCACAGGCAGTTTCTAAATGGGAGCAAGGTATTACCTCGCCGGATATTTCTTTATTACCCTTAATTGCAGATTGCTTTGGTGTGACCATTGACAGTCTGTTTGAAGGTATGCCGAAAAGAAAATATCCCGGATATGGCAGCACCAGGATGGAGTTGCTTGCAATTTATGAAAGCAGTAAGGGGACAGACGAAGATTTTAAGCGTGCTGCGGACGCTTATAGTGAAGTGATCCTAAGCGGTAAAGCCGAAGCAGAAGATTATTTGTATTATGGAGTACTTCATAGGATACGGTCAGGGCGCGATATTGAAAAAGCGCTTTATTATTACAGGCGAGCGATAGCTGAGAGTGCAGAGAAGCATGATTTGCAATGGATGGCGGCACATCAGACACTTACCAATTTGTTGGTGGATCTGGGGCGTGTAGAAGAAGCTGTTGAAGAACACCGAAAATGGTGTGAGGAAGAGCCGGATATGGCTTGGGCTCACGTATCATATTCTTACGCGTTGAATAGAGCGGGACGATTGGAGGAAGCATGGCAGGAACTTGAGATCGCACTTCACCTAGATCCGGAAGACATGAATGTATTGACTGCGGCTGGAGATTTGTGTGCTAAGTTGGGACGATACGAGGAGGCGATTGCATATTGGGATAGAGTATCAGACGATTCTACCAGTATCTCCCATCTTTTCTCAAAAGCCCAAATGCTTGCTGACATAGGTGAAAGAGAGCGCGCGATCAAGCAGTATGAAGAGATTCTTGCATGGTTGGAAGCACATGGATACAATTTGGAATTAGAGGGAGTGTATCCGCGTCGCCGAATGGAAGAATTAAAAATGATGAAACAATAATCAAAAGGAGGCGGTGACTAACCGCCTCCTACATGATTTAAAAAATCATAAATCTTTTTTAAATCATGATACTACAATAAATACACATTCTCCCGGAGCAATATCGACTTTTTCTGTTACGGTTTTTCCAGTTAATTCTGGCAGTTCGTCGTTTTCTCCTAAGAGCAATTCCTTGCCGTTAAGGCACATAGTGCGACTGCGCATACCGGTCTTTCCGCTCAAAGCATAAATCTGAGCGCTATCAGACAACTTTACAGTGGTGGTTTCTGTCCAGGAGTTATTTATTACAAGATATGCGTACCCGTTTTTGCCGTCTTTGCGGGAGTGGCAGTAAATATGCGCACCTTCAACATTTTGCTCCGGTAAAGCGTAACAGGTTTTGCCCATTAAGCGATTCCAAAGCAAAACGGCATAGTAATTCGGACGGGGATCAAAGGTGCCGTGCTTTAGGTAACCGTAGTCAGAGGAAGCCAAAGTATTATGGAAAATGACACCGGAGGTGACAGTTGAGAATTCTCCAAGCTCATTTAAGGTTCGCGGAACATCTGCATAGGTAGAAGCCCAGGTGTTGCCACCACATCCTGCATCCCCGGACTCAGTCACCCACATTTGACCGCCGGGTACATATTTGTCTCGCTTGGGTACGTATTGCCGAGCACAATGTCCTGCAATACCAAGGTAGCGTTCACTGAGAATGGATTCGTAAGGCCAGTGACCACCCATGGCTGCGCCACGCTCAGAAACACCGTTGTAATAATGATAGCTGAATACATCCATTTTAGAGTTATATTCGCCCAGAAGATCTTCTGTGGATACCATTTCAAAGCCGGCTGCCATGCCTCCGCCTGCTCCGTCATTTCCCATACCAAACATATCGATATCGCCAACCGTACAAGGACCGACAAAAAGGCATTCAGGATAGTTTTGCTTGAGCCATTCGCCGAACAAATCATGATCGCGGGCGTGATCAGCAGGAGTATAACCTTTCGGCAGACCGGAGAGTGCGATCAGGTTGGGTTCGTTGGTAAATTCGGCAGCAGAAATGGGCACACCGTACTCTTTTGATGTCTTGAATAGCAAATCTGCCTGGTGAAATGGCATGGGTTCATCGGCAGCATGAATGCCGGGACAGTTGGCAATAGATACCAACAGTTTGCCGTCCACTGCTTTAACAAAATCCAGCAGATTCAGCCACTGCTCTTTGGTCAGAATGTTTTGGAAACCATCCGGAACCTTTCCGTTACATTTTCCATCGAAGTCGTAATAGGTTTTGTTTGCCCATGTGCCGGAAACTCGAACCCAGGCGGGTCCTAACTCCTTGGCCAGTTTGATCAGTCGTGGATTTTTGGTGTCAATTGGATCGTACCACTGCTGGAGATTGCCCATATTTGTCCAATCTTTAATGACAGGAAAATCCTCAGTACCATCTATCTGAGCTTCTGTATAAGCTTTCCAAAAGGTACCGCCTGTAACTTCCGTCATTTCAATATTATAGGAAACCAAGCGTTCATCAATATTTCTAAGGGGTTCTAATTTGCTGGGATCCAGCATTACAAAATGTGCCATAACTATTTTCCTCCTTGCAAAATTATTTGACTTACGTCTATGAAACATCATAAATATTATATAAGATTATATGGTTCTATGCAAGAATCATTATTCATTCGACTCCTTGTAAATATCAGGCCACACTTTTTGCTTGAAAAAATAAAGAAAGATCTCCACAAAAGTGTAATTATAGAGTTCCTTAAGCGCGAAAAGTATGATAAAATGAGAAACAGAAAGAGGAAGGAGGATTGATATGAGCAGGCAGAGCATACATGCAAACGATGCATGGGAGAAGGAAAAGAAAAAGGAAGGCACAGTTACCGGATTGGGTACCAAATTTTGGGCTGCCATGATTATTTTCAGCTTGGTTGGGCAGGTTGCATGGGTTGTAGAAAACATGTATCTGAATGTATTTATCTACAAAATGTTCCATGCTTCAGCAGCAAACATTTCGATGATGGTAGGAGCCAGTTCGGTGGCTGCAACCCTTACCACGATTTTGATCGGTGCATTGTCTGACCGTATTGGAAAAAGAAAGGTTTTTATCTGCGGCGGATATTTGATCTGGGGTGTCAGCATTCTGGCCTTTGGGTTGATAAGACTGGAGATTCTGTCAGGATTGGTACAGACCACGGCACAGGCCTGTGCATTGGGTGTCTGGTTGGTGATCATTCTGGACTGTGTCATGACGTTTTTCGGATCCGCTGCCAACGATGCGGCGTTTAATGCATGGCTGACAGATTGCGGCGATGAGACAAACCGTGGTAAAATTGAGGGATTTAATTCCATGATGCCTTTGGTATCCATATTGGTGGTGTTTGGCGGATTTATGGGCTTTAATCTGGATTTGCCGGAAAGCTGGACTGCGATTTACATGATCATCGGTGGTGTGGTGTTGGCAATTGGTATATTGGGATTTTTCCTGATCGAGGAGAGAACCACAGCGGCAAAAGCGGTCAATACTTCTTATTGGCGGACAGTCAGTTATAGCTTCCGGCCAAGGGTGATCAGGCAAAATCCGCTGTTATATGCGGTGCTGGGGATGTATGCGATTTTCGGTATCTCCATCAATACCTATATGCCGTATTTAATATTATACTATGAGCAGTCACTGAAAATGGAAAATTATGTGCTGGTTATGGCTCCGGCGATTATTTTGGCAGCGGTGGTAACTGCACTTTACGGAAAAGTTTTTGACAAGCGAGGATTTTTCGGCAGTATGGTGCCTTCCATTATTATGCTGATGATTGGTTATGTAATCTTGTATGTGACCAGGACTACATTGCCGGTCTTTCTGGGTTCTTTGCTGATGATGTGCGGCTATATGACGGGAATGTCCGGTTTTGGTGCCATGATTCGTGATCAGATTCCGGAGAATAGAGCGGGACAATTCCAAGGTGTACGGATTATCGGACAGGTGTTGATCCCGGGTGTGATCGGTCCGGCAATCGGGGCCAGAGTGCTTAAGAATGCAGAAGTGATTGTCAATAACGACGGTACCACTTCCTTTTTGCCCAATGAAAATATATGGGTAGCTGCACTGGCAGTGGCTGTGATACTCTGTGTGAGCATGGCGGCGGTATTTGTTTATAGGAAGAGAAGAAATAATTGAAATGATATAATTTAAGGCTTCCGGGGTTTCCCCTGGGAGCCTTTTTTGCTGTTATTTGTAGTGTGCAATGCGCTTGCAGTTGCTGTGGTAGATGCCGGTGAGCCAATCCACGTCGTTGGTAATCCATTCCATGATCTCCAGCATGGCGGTTTCCCATTTGATAGTGTCGACTTTTTGTTCTTCCGTTTCTTCACTGCCTAAAGTGGAATCAATCTCTGCATATCCAAAGATATAATCACCCGCATTCCAGATGGTGAAATTATTGGTTTCTCTGTGCTTGTATTCTTCTTCGGGAGGCAGCAGGATGGCGTCATGGCGCGCCTTGTATTCCTC
>JAZSFW010000081.1:0-1504 GCA_045532445.1 Acetatifactor sp.
TACTGCGCAGGATCCACATTACAGTTTTCCAGTACCTTGTTGTTTACGATACCTGCACCCAGGATCTCAATCCAACCGGTACCCTTACAAAGCTTACAGCCCTTACCACCGCATTCAAAACAGCTGCAGTCCACTTCTACAGAAGGCTCTGTGAAGGGGAAGTAAGAAGGACGAAGACGGGTCTTGGTACCTTCACCGAATATCTTGCTTACGAATACATCCAGCATACCCTGTAAATCACATAAAGTAATACCCTTATCAACCATCAGACCTTCCATCTGGGAGAACATAGGAGAATGGGTCGCATCATCATCAGAACGGAATACCTTGCCGGGAGATAAAATCTTAATCGGGGGTTTCTTGCTTTCCATTACATGGATCTGACCTGCAGAGGTCTGGGTTCTCAGCAAAAACTCGGGAGACAGATAGAACGTATCCTGCATATCTCTTGCGGGATGATCCTGAGGTGTATTTAAAGCAGTGAAATTGTAATAATCGGTTTCAATCTCAGTTCCTTCGAAAACTTCGAAGCCCATTCCTGCGAAAATGCCAATGATCTCATTGCGAACCAATGTGATCGGATGCAAGTTGCCCTCTGCGGTTCCCACTGCCGGCAAAGATATATCAATTTTTTCGGACTCATATCGATCCTGAAGCTCCTTCGCCTTCATTTTTACATCCAGCTCACCCAAAAAGCCCAAAGCCCATTCCTTTAATTCGTTGACACCCTTACCATAATCAGCTCTCTGCTCCGGCGGTATGTTCTTCATCTCTCTCATCAATAATCCAATCTTACCGGCCTTACCATCCAAAAATTTCTTTTTGAACTCATACACTTCTTTTGAAGAACTTAATTCTTCCGCGCCGGTCATAATTTCCTGCTTAATTTGTTCCAAATTTGCGTTCATAACACTCTTCCTTTCTTTGTTTGCTGTGCACATCGACTCTGCTTTCCTTGCGCCTTTGTCACACAAATAAAAAATCCCTTGCACATCTCTATGCAAGGGACGAATAAAATCCGCGGTACCACCCAGGTTCCTGCCAGGTTAACAGAATGGAGGCAGGCTCTTCATTGACGCTTAACGTGCGCTCACGGCCTAGATTACTGGATCCGTGCGTTTCGGATCGTTGGTTTAGGCAGCTCCGGTGGGAAATTCGAACTTTCATTTGAACTTAAGGAAGCTTGCAGCCGATGACTCCCTCTCTCTGTAAGAAAATGACGCTCTACTGACACCTTCACAGCTTTTAACTTATTTGCTGAGTCTATTTTAGTAACTTCCAAGCTAAATGTCAAGACTTATTTTAAGGTTTATTGCGATTTTGTGGTAGTTTGGGCAGAAATGGCTGCTACTTTTTACGGACGTACAATCAAGAATATAACTTGCTGAAACTTATGCTTTATGTTATACTGAACAAAGAAGCAATTTGGCAGTAAAAGAAAGTATGGTGGAGTTATGCATGTAAACGAATCAGCAGAGAACTATCTGGAGACGATCCTTATCTT
>JAZSFW010000202.1:0-7098 GCA_045532445.1 Acetatifactor sp.
AGCGGCTACTCTGGAAGTAGGAGTGCACGGTATTCATCCGGAACTTGTAAAATTACTTGGTAAAATGAAGTTCAGAACCAGTTATGGTCAGAACGCTTTGAAGCATTCTATTGAAGTGGCTCAGTTGTCAGGACTATTAGCTGCAGAGCTTGGATTGGATGTGAGATAGGCTAAGCGTGCCGGTTTATTACATGATATCGTTAAGGCTGTTGACCATGAAATGGAAGGTTCACATATTCAGTGTGGCGTTGAACTTTGTAAGAAGTACAAAGAGAACGCTATTGTGATTAACGCTGTAGAATCTCATCACAACGATGTAGAGCCCACATCCCTGATTGCATGTATTGTACAAGCTGCTGATACAATTTCTGCTGCAAGACCGGGAGCTAGAAGGGAGACATTAGAGACCTATACTAGCAGATTAAAACAATTAGAAGATATTACAAACAATTTCAAAGGTGTAGAAAAATCTTTTGCTATTCAGGCAGGTCGTGAAGTTCGTATTATGGTAGTGCCGGAGCAGATTTCGGATTCTGACATGGTATTGATGGCTCGTGATATTTCCAAGCAGATTGAAGCTGAACTGGAATATCCGGGACAGATCAAGATCAATGTGATCCGTGAGAGCCGTGTGATTGATTACGCAAAATAAAGAAGATTGCGGTAGGTCAATTACCAGAACAGTTTCCATGACTTAAAAATTTAATAACAACGACAAAGACCGTATCCCCGTGATACGGTCTTTTTAACGTTTATCTGTTATCTTTTGAGGAATTGTTTGTCAAATTCCGGGTTAAAATAATAGAAGTTCTTGCTGTCCAGTTGGTCTTTTGTTCGCTCCAAGGCTTCTCCAAATCTCTGGAAATGCACAATTTCACGGGAACGCAGGAACTTTAACGGTTCTCTGACTTCCGGATCTTCGATCATACGAAGCAGGTTGTCATATACGGTACGTGCTTTTTGTTCTGCAGCAAGGTCCTCCGTCAGGTCTGTTATGGCATCTCCCTTTGACTGGAATTCAATAGAAGTAAAAGGAAGAGCGGAGGCTGCCTGAGGCCACAAGGCTGTGGTGTGATCAATATAATAAGCATCAAAGCCGGCAGTTTTGGCTTCTTCGAGTGTCAGGTTTTTGGTCAGCTGATATACCATGGAACAAATGATTTCCATGTGAGCAAGTTCCTCCGTGCCGATGTCAGTGAGAAGACCGCCTACTGATTTGACAGGCATGGTATAGCGTTGTGCCAGATACCGCATGGAGGCCGACAATTCACCGTCCGGACCGCCATATTGACTGATGATCAGCTGCGCAGTTTTAGGGCAGGTCTTGGTGATCTTTACAGGAAATTGTAAGCGTTTTTCATAATACCACATTATCATAGTCCTCCTTTCTTGGTGGCTGGATTAGAATGATGATCCCATGGATTATTATCCCATGGATTCGGTCCATCTGCCCAATCGCCCTCACAATCCTGTGTCAGAGGATAGTGATTGGCGGCAAAGCTTTGAAGCAGGTTTTTTCGGGTATTCTTTAAGCGTGATAGTTCCGCAAAAGCTTCTTTATCATCCGGATGTGTATCCAGATACATCGCAATATCAGTAAGGGCAAAGCTGGTCTCCTGAATGGTCTTAAGCTGTGATTCCCATTCACTTTGGGGCATGGCCTGTGATGACGGCATTTTTTCTACAATATAAAAAGGCTTATATAGGCTTGGAAAAACAGTACCTTCTTTTAATGCTTTTGCAGGCTCCCAAGGTTGCTCCCAGGATTGTAAGGGAACAGTTGCAATTGCAATTTCATTCATGATACATTCTCCTTTCAATAAAATTTGATACAGTACAAGGTGTACATCGACATAGCAGGATTGCTCTTAACAGAGTGCATGGTCGATACCATTAGTATGTGTAGAAAAAACACCTGTTTACTGGTGAAAAATTGGGAAAATTAAAAAATTCTCTTGTTTTTCAGCAAAACTTATAGTATGATAAACGAGATTTATTATTATGTAAAATAATCTCAGGCAGAATAAATGGAGGAAGATATGAAAGCATACAAGAATCTAAGCAAAGAAGAATTACTGTCACTGAAAGCAGAATTGGAAGCTGCTTATGAAGAAGCTCAGGGAAAAGGTCTGAAGCTGGATATGTCCAGAGGAAAGCCGGGTGCAGCACAATTGGATATGGGAATGCCTCTTTTAGATACCTTAAATTCTGACAGTGCCATGAAGGCGACAGATGGAATGGATGTCCGCAATTACGGCGGTTTGGACGGAATCCCGGAGGCAAAGCAGCTGATGGCTGATCTGATGGGTGTAAAGCCTGAGAATGTGATCGTTTGTGGCAATGCCAGCCTGACTATTATGTATGATACGGTGTCCCGTTCTATGACGCACGGTGTAATGGGCAGCACCCCTTGGTGTAAACTGGACAAAGTGAAATTCCTTTGCCCGGCACCCGGATATGACAGACATTTTGCGATCACCCAGCATTTTGGCATTGAGATGATCACTGTTCCTATGACACCACAGGGCCCTGACATGGATCTGGTAGAGAAGCTTGTGGCAGAGGATGAGACCATAAAAGGAATCTGGTGTGTACCCAAGTACTCCAATCCTCAGGGATATTCTTATTCCGACGAGACAGTAAAAAGATTTGCCGCATTGAAGCCTGCTGCTAAGGATTTCCGTATTTTCTGGGATAATGCCTATGCGATCCACGACCTGTATGAAGACAGACAGGACGTGATCCTGGATATTTTAACTGAGTGTGAGAAGGCAGGTAACCCGGACATGGTATATGAGTTCAGCTCTACTTCCAAGGTAAGTTTTGCCGGTGCCGGTGTTGCAGCTTTTGCAGCATCCCAGGCAAACCTGGCTGATATGAAGAAATCCATGACCATTCAGACCATCGGCTACAACAAGATCAATCAGCTGATGCATGCCCGTTATTTCAAGAATATAGACGGTTTAAGAGAGCAGATGAAGAAGCATGCTGATATTTTGCGTCCGAAGTTCCAGGCGGTATTAAGCATTCTGGATAAAGAGCTTGGCGGCTTGGAAATCGGCACCTGGACCGATCCTAACGGTGGATACTTTATCTCCTTCCAGGCACTGGAGGGCTGCGCCAAGGCAATCGTAAAGAAATGTAAGGAGGCAGGCATGGTGCTTACCAATGCCGGTGCTACCTATCCCTATGGTATTGACCCTCAGGACAGTAACATTCGTATTGCCCCTTCTTTCCCGACACCGGAAGAAATGGCACAGGCAGCTGCTTTGTTCGTTCTTTGTGTGAAGCTGGTAAGTGTTGAGAAACTTCTGGAGCAGAAATAATGGCGGAAGAATTTAAAAGAATCAAGCGTCAGCTGGTGGCAAAAGGACACATTATAGATTATTATCATGACACTATGCAGATTCCCAATGGGAACGTGGCTATCTGGGATTTTATAGAGCATAAAGGCGCAGCGGCAGTTGTTGCGGTGAGAGAGGATGGCAAGCTCCTTATGGTTCGCCAATACCGCAATGCCCTGGAGCGTGAGACTCTGGAGATTCCTGCCGGCGGTTTGAACTGTCCCGAGGAACCCACACTTCTGGCAGCAGCCAGAGAATTGGAGGAGGAGACAGGATATCGCTGTGAAGAACTGGAATTTCTGATTTCGATCAGGACCACGGTTGCTTTCTGTAATGAAAAGATCGATATCTTCGTGGCAAGAGATCTGATTCCCAGTGTTCAGCATCTGGACGAAGATGAGGTCATCAACGTGGAAGCTTATGCAGTGGAGGAATTGATTGATATGATCTATGCAGGAAAACTGCAGGATTCTAAGACAGTTTCTGCGATTTTGGCTTACGCAGGTAAATATAAAAGGTAATAACACCGCACAAAATGAGCGAAGTCACTCTGGTTATAGAGTGGCTTCGCTTTCTGTTTGGTATGTGTGCCCAGGTCTTTGCATATAAATAAAAAATGGAAGGTGGTGTAAAATGCGTTTCAAAAAGTTTGCAATGGGCGGGAAGCTGCCTCTCTTATATCTTTTTTTGGCAGGTGCGCTTCTGGGCATTCTGCTGATCAATCTGGGAAAAGCAGCATTGCTTGAACATACCGGTCTCTTAAATGAGGAGGCATTATATCACATGAAATATATGACAGTGGACGGCCACACACTTTTCTGGTATGTGCTGGGTATCCGCGTGAAACATTTGCTGATTCTTGCGGTTCTGTCTACCACCTACCTGGGACTCGCGGCAGTCTGCTCGGCTGTTGTGGGTTATGGGGCAACAGCCGGTATGTTTTTGGCAGTTGCTATGATACGGTATGGTTTGAAGGGGGTGCTTCTGGTCATCACAGCTGTTTTTCCCCAGTGCCTGCTCTATGTGCCGGGCTTTTTCTTCCTTATGGTCTGGTGTGAGCAGACCTGCCGGTTCCTTTATTTTGAAAAGGGAGCCCGGCTGGGAAACAAGAAATTTCTTTTGGTGAAATTGCTACAATGTTTGGGTGTTATGGTGGTTGTTATAGTTGGATGTGTGCTGGAAAGTTATGTAAATCCTGTAATTTTTAAAAAAATGTTAAAAATTTTTTAAAAATTTTTTGCCGTTATTTCAACATCTTGTGTGTTCCTTGCATGCCGTTTGCGTTATCTTGTGTTCTCCCTAAAAGCGCGTAAAAATCGCGAAAAAATGGTCAAATTGCGCATTGCTTTTCTTGTAAAATATGAGTATAATAGAGTTCTACGGTTTGAAAAGCTGCAAAGCATCGGGATAAGGAAAGGCAAGATAGGTCATGGATAAGACAATAGACGCGTTCATATTATATTTACATAATGTTAAGAGAACATCCCAAAATACAGAGATGTCTTATCGAAGAGACCTGAATAAGCTGTGCTCTTTTCTTTTACTCCGCGGTGTGTCAGAGGTTTCTGCAATCAGGGAAGAAGATCTGAGCGACTTTGTCAGTGACCTGGAAGAGAAGCAGTTTAAGGCAGCTACAGTATCCAGGAATATTGCATCGTTGAAGGCCTTTTTTGATTTCCTGTGTAAAGAGCAGCTGGTCGCAGAGAATCTTGCAGAGAGGCTTCATGCCCCCAAGGTAGAGAAGCATGTGCCGGAGATCCTTTCTGTAGAGGAGGCCAACAGCCTTTTAGAGCAGCCTACCCCAGATACCCCCAAAGGAATGCGGGACAAGGCGATGTTGGAGCTTTTGTATGCCACCGGTATCCGGGTGAGTGAATTGATCACCTTAAAGCTCTCAGATGTGAATCAGAGGCTTGGATACATTGTTTGCCGCGACGGCAGCAAGGAGAGGACCATACCCTTTGGCAGGCAGGCCAAGCAGGCTCTGAAGCATTATCTGGAATGTGGAAGAAGTGTTCTTTTGCAGAGTGACACGGACGTACTGTTTGTAAATTGTTCCGGGCAGCCTATGAGCAGGCAGGGCTTTTGGAAGCTGATCAAAACCTATGCCAGAGAAGCCGGCATCCAGGCAGAGATCACACCGCACACCCTACGGCATTCTTTTGCGGCTCATTTGGTGGAGAATGGCGCGGATCTAAGGAGTGTGCAGGAGATGCTGGGGCATTCGGACATATCCACCACACAGATGTATGTGGCCTTGACGCAGAATCGTTTGCGGGATATCTATGCAAAGGCCCATCCCAGAGGATAAACCATAATTTTATAAGAAAAATAAAAAAAGTTCTGTCATGTTTGTAACGTGAACAGAACTTTTTGACATATAATAGTATAATGGGTTGTTGTGAATTACGCGTAATTGGCAATATCGTAAATGAGTTGCTCGGAAGCTTCCCAGCCAAGGCAGGGATCTGTGATGGACTTGCCATAGACGCCGCCACCTACCTTCTGACAACCTTCTTCGATGTAGCTTTCGATCATGACGCCTTTCACCAGTTTGTGGATATCCGCATTGAGCTTGCGGCTGTGCAGCACTTCCTTGGTGATACGGATCTGCTGTTCAAACTGCTTATTGGAGTTGGAATGGTTGGCATCAATGATGCAGGCCGGATGCATCAGATCCATACGGCTGTACATCTCCATCAGGCGATTTAAGTCTTCGTAATGGTAGTTGGGCTGATTGTGTCCGTGCTTATTCGTGGCCCCACGCAGAACGGTGTGAGCCAGCTTGTTGCCGTTGGTCTGCACCTCCCAGCCTCTGTAGATAAAGGAGTGAGCATGCTGCGCTGCATATACAGAGTTTAACATTACGGTAAAATCTCCGCTGGTAGGGTTCTTCATACCTGCGGGAATATCGAAGCCACTGACAGTCAGGCGATGCTGCTGATCCTCAACGGAGCGGGCACCGATTGCTACGTAGGAGAGAATATCGCTGACATAGAGCCAGTTTTCAGGGTAAAGCATCTCGTCTGCTGCGGTCAATCCGGACTCTTCGATGGCGCGGATGTGCATTTTGCGCATGGCGATCAGACCGGCAAGGAAGTCTTCCTTTTTCTCTGGGTTGGGCTGATGGACGATTCCTTTGTAGCCCTCACCAGTGGTACGAGGCTTGTTTGTATAAATTCTGGGGATCAGGATCAGCTTGTCCTTTACCTTCTCGTTTACTTTGGACAATCTGCTCACATAATCGCAGACGGAATCTTCATTGTCTGCAGAGCAGGGACCGATGATCACAAGAAGCTTATCGCTTGTGCCTGTGATAACATCGCGGATCTCTTTGTCCCGGGCTTTCTTTAGGGAAACGATCGAATCAGGGATCGGATAGTTTTCTTTGATCTCTTCCGGGGTGGGTAGTTTTTTAATAAATTCAAAACTCATACTATTACAAGTCCTTTCTGCTGTAGGTCATTTGATTTTTGATTTATAATACCTTTAATTATATGGCATGTGACAAAAATGTGCAAGTACGAATTGGCAGCAATGTGGAACCGAGACGTCTTTTTCGGAATTGTGCTGTCACCGGGTCTGCTATAGGATAAACGAATGGTTGTCTATCAAACACACAATTCGGAAAAGGAGGAAATTATCCAGTATCGGATAGATTTCTCATTTTTGCATGATATATCTACCTATTTGAACCTTTTGGGAGTTCATTTTACTCGTGGAAGGTATATAGAATCTCTCAAAACCTTGATTC
>JAZSFW010000297.1:0-3054 GCA_045532445.1 Acetatifactor sp.
TGGAGAATCCCGTTCAGAGCGGGTGCCGAAGGTGCAAAGTGTGCATTGCATACCAATCTCTCAGGCAAAAGGACAGAGATAGAACCAATGAATGATTCTGCTTTACTTTTTGAGAGATTGTTTCCGGTTACGGAAGTGGTCTCTTTTTTGCATCAAAGCAATATAATTAGACGTAATACACATATAGATGAAAGGAAAAAATATCATGTGGGAAACAATTAATGATGTACTTGTAGCAATCGATGATTTTGTATGGGGTGTTCCGCTTATGGTGCTGATCATGGTGGGAGGACTCCTGCTGACAACAAGAGTAAAGGTTTTACAGGTGCGCAGACTGCCTCTGGCATTGAAATGGATGGTTAAGAATGAGGAAGGTGCAGAAGGAGAGGTAAGCTCCTTTGCGGCTCTTTGTACCGCTCTGTCTGCTACCATCGGTACCGGTAACATCGTAGGTGTAGCTACCGCTATCGCAGCCGGTGGTCCCGGTGCATTGTTCTGGATGCTGGTAGCGGCATTCCTTGGTATGGCTACCAAGTATGCAGAAGGTTTGCTGGCTGTAAAATATCGTGAGGTAGATGAAAATAATCATACGCTGGGCGGTCCCTTCTACTATATTGAAAAGGGTATGGGCCCGAAGTGGAAATGGCTGGCAAAGCTTTTTGCGATCTTCGGAATCAGTGCTGGTCTGCTGGGTATCGGTACCTTTACCCAGGTAAACGGTATCTCCACAGCTGTCAACAACTTCTTTGATCCCAATCAGGCATGGACTGTTACCATTCCGGGTATCGGTACTTATTCCTGGACTGTTGTAATCGCATCCTTGATTCTGAGCCTTGTTGTGGCTTTGGTATTGATCGGCGGTATTAAGAGAATTTCCAGTGTATCAGAGATCGTTGTTCCTTTTATGGCAATTATTTATATTGTTTTGACAGTAGGTCTGCTTATTTGCAATATTACAGAGATTCCTGCGGCAATCGGAATCATTGTTAAGGGAGCATTTAATCCGCAGGCAGTAACCGGTGGTGTAGTGGGTACTATGTTTATTGCAATGCAGAAGGGTGTTGCAAGAGGTATCTTCTCTAATGAGGCTGGTCTTGGTTCTGCTCCTATCGCTGCAGCTGCTGCACAGACCAAGGAGCCTGTTCGTCAGGGTCTGGTGTGCATGACCGGTACCTTTATCGATACCATTATCATCTGTACTTTGACTGGTCTTTCCATCGTATTGACCGGTGCATGGCAGGTGGAAGGTTTGGAAGGTGTTGCCATTACTACTTATGCATTTAATAATGGTCTGCCCATTCCGCAGGCAGTATCTTCCTTCTTGCTGATGATCTGTCTGGTATTCTTTGCTTTCACCACCATCCTTGGATGGGATTTCTACTCGGAGCGTTGTCTGGAGTATCTAACAGGCGGAAAGACAAAGGCGATCAAAGTATATCGCTGGCTTTACATTCTGGCAGTATTTATCGGGCCTTACATGACTGTTAAGGCAGTATGGACAATCGCAGATATCACCAATGGCTTGATGGCAATCCCCAATATGATTGCATTGTTTGCCTTAAGCGGAGTGGTTGCGAAGGAAACCAAGGCATTCTTTGATGCAAAGAAGCATTTGAATCAATAATGGATTTACCAATGAGAGGGACGTTTTTGAACGTCCCTTTTATGATGTTAGCCTGTTTTAAAGAGCTTCTGGTTGTCAAATGGCAGATGATCTAATGAATTGAAAAAAATACACGTAGTTTAGAAAACTACATCTTGTAATATTGATGGGGATTTGGTATAATAATAAAAAAGCAGAAAACATTGAAAATGAAGACTGCATAGAAAGGGAAATTGGGTATGAGTGATTATATTATCAGCTGCTGTTCGACAGCAGATCTGACAGCTGAGCATTTTGAAAAGAGAGATATAAATTACATATGTTTTCATTTTGAATTGGATGGAAAACAGTACGCTGATGATCTGGGTAAATCAATAGGATTCCATGATTTTTATCAGGCTATGGTGAATGGCGCGCAGACCAAGACCTCACAGGTAAATGTGGAAGAGTATGAAGCATATTTTTCCCGTTTTTTGGAGGCTGGTAAGGATATTCTCCACGTATGTCTTTCCAGTGGGATTTCCGGTTCATGGAATTCTGCAATGATCGCGAAAGCAGATTTGGAAGAGAAGTATCCGGACCGAAAGATTTATATCGTGGATTCTCTGGGGGCATCTTCTGGATATGGTTTGCTTATGGATAAGCTGGCTGATCTAAGAGATGAGGGGATGCGTGTCGAAGAAGTTTATGACTGGGTAGAGAAGAATAAGTTGAAGCTTCATCACTGGTTCTTTTCGACAGATTTAACATTTTATGTGAAAGGCGGGAGGATTTCCAAAACATCAGGTTTCGTGGGAACGTTGTTAAATATTTGTCCTCTGTTAAATATGGATGATCAGGGACATTTGATTCCCAGATACAAGATTCGAACCAAGAAGAAAGTTATCAAGGCGATCGTGGATAAGATGGAGGAACATGCTCAGGAGGGTCTGGATTATTCCGGAAAATGTTACATTTCCCAGTCTGACTGCTATGAGGATGCCAGGGAAGTGGCTGATCTGGTAGAAGCAAGATTCCCTAAGCTTAACGGCAAGGTGGAGATCAACTACGTAGGCACCACTATAGGAAGCCATACAGGACCGGGTACCGTGGCTTTGTTCTTCTGGGGAGATGAAAGAACAGAATAGTTTTATTGGCGCTCCATACTGTCTTGTGTGGAGCGTTTTTTTGCGGAAGCGGCAAATTTGTACTTGTCAGCTGACTATAAATATGATAAAGTTTATATATCTGATATCTATAATCTGTAGAAGCTTTATGTAAGAAGGCTTATCGTAAACGGTTCTGACATTTCGTCACGGGTTTCAGAAAAGAAAATTTCATAAGAGGAGGGATGTTGAGGACGGTTTAATGGACTGGAAGTATGCCATAATAACAGCAGTCCCCTGAAAAACAAAATCAGGGAATAAAATAGGCAAAAAAAGATTGACAAATACGAACAAATGTTTTATTCT
>JAZSFW010000132.1:0-3275 GCA_045532445.1 Acetatifactor sp.
AGTCCGATAAAAAATGTTCTCTTATAATTCAATTTGTTTTGCATGCTATTCGCTCCTATCTAGCCTCTATAAGCTTCTTATCTTCGCTGCACCGATAAAATTCAGTCCGTATTTCTCCACCAGTCCCTTGGCCTTCTCAAGAGAAGCACCGTCATAGGCACTGGCTACATCATGAGCATCAAATCCAAAAGTAACCGGCGCCTTCTCCTGGCCTGCCACCTGCCAGAATGCCTCATTGGGGTAATTACGATTGTCGCGGATTCCCAAAAAATTGATCTCCAGAGGAATGTTCAGTTCTCTGGAAGCAATACACAACCTGCGCATTTCTTCCTGGTATATGGACACCTCTCCGGTAAAATGAAAAATATCCGGATGGGCCACATATGTAAACTTTCCTGTTTTCATAGCTGAGATAATGACATCCACATAGTTCTTCAACCTGTCTGCATCCGTTGTCGCTTCTATCACATGTGCTACCCCTTCCTTCTCCGGCTCCGGATAGTGTTGCCCCAAGATCAGATACTCCGCTCCATAGGCCTTTACCTGTGATACCAGCTCATCAAAGTACTCCGGATAATACTCTGCCTCAAAACCGATCCTTAACTTGATCCGGTCACCATACTTCTCTCTAAGCTCCCTGATCTCTTCACAATAGCTTACCGCCTCATCCACAGGTACTCTGTAGAAAGACTCCGTCCCATCTTTATAGCGAAGCGGCACATGATCCGAAAACCCCATATCTGTAATGCCATTTTCCATAGCTCTGATAATATATTCTTCTGCTGTACCGGTTGCATGTTTGCACCGGCTTGTGTGCGTATGATAATTATAATGCATGTTGCTCTCCTCATATTTCGTGGATTCTCTTAGACTATAACTCTGCAGACCGCATTTTCTTAGCACATCATACCACATCCCTTTTTCAAAAACAATAATATCTTCCTCATTCGCAAAAAAAGACTTGCCAAATCTGCTGTTATCGCGTACACTGGGTGATAGTGGGTTTTTATGCCTAAGAAACATATTATGCGGCCTTGATACAGCCGCCAAAGAAGAAAAAGAAAGGTATTGAAAAATGATCAGTGCAAATAATGTCACCTTACGAATCGGCAAGAAGGCCTTGTTCGAGGACGTAAATATTAAGTTTACTGAAGGAAACTGCTATGGTCTGATCGGTGCCAACGGTGCCGGCAAGTCCACCTTTTTAAAAATCCTCTCCGGAAAGCTGGAGACCACCAAGGGCGATGTGACCATCACTCCGGGACAGCGTCTCTCTGTGTTGGAGCAGGATCACTTTAAATATGATGAATATCCTGTTATGGACACGGTTATCATGGGAAATGAACGTCTTTACCAGATTATGAAGGAAAAGGATGAAATCTACGCCAAAGAGGATTTCACCGATGAAGACGGTATCCGCGCCAGTGAATTGGAAGCCGAGTTTGCAGAGATGGACGGTTGGGAAGCAGAGTCCAATGCTGCCATGCTCTTAAACGGTCTGGGAATCGATACCGACTTCCACTACTCTCTCATGAAAGATCTGGACGGCAACCTGAAAGTAAAAGTATTACTTGCGAAAGCTTTGTTTGGCAATCCTGACATTCTGCTTCTGGACGAGCCTACCAACCATCTGGATCTGGATGCCATTGCATGGCTGGAAGATTTCCTGATCGATTTTGAAAACACGGTAATCGTGGTATCTCACGACCGTTATTTCCTGAATAAAGTCTGCACCCATACCGCAGATATCGACTACGGCAAGATTCAGCTGTATGCAGGTAACTACGACTTCTGGTACGAGTCCAGCCAGCTTCTGATCAAGCAGATGAAGGAAGCCAACAAAAAGAAAGAAGAAAAAATCAAAGAGCTGCAGGAATTCATCTCCCGCTTCTCTGCCAACGCTTCCAAATCCAAGCAGGCTACTTCCAGAAAGCGTGCCTTGGAAAAGATCGAGCTGGATGAGATCAAGCCCTCCAGCAGAAAATATCCTTATATTGATTTTCGCCCGGATCGCGAGATCGGCAATGAAGTCCTTTCTGTTGAGCATCTTTCCAAGACCATCAACGGTGAAAAAGTCCTGGATGATATCAGCTTTATTCTGAATCACGAAGATAAGGTGGCTTTCGTGGGAAGCAACGAGCTGGCTAAAACCACTCTGTTCCAGATCCTTTCCGGCGAGATGGAACCGGATGCCGGAAGCTACAAATGGGGTGTGCCCACCTCCCAGGCTTATTTCCCCAAGGATAACACGGAAGAATTTGACAACGACCTGACCATCGTAGACTGGCTGACCGGTTATTCTCCCATCAAGGATGTGACTTACGTGCGTGGTTTCCTGGGCCGTATGCTTTTTGCCGGAGAAGACGGGGTTAAGAAAGTAAAAGTACTCTCCGGAGGCGAGAAGGTGCGCTGTCTTTTGTCCAAGATGATGATCAGCGGAGCAAACTGCCTGATCTTTGACGAGCCCACCAACCATTTGGACATGGAGTCCATCACTGCACTGAATAACGGCTTGATCAAGTTCCCCGGTGTGGCATTGTTCTCCTGCCATGACCACCAGTTTGTACAGACTACCGCCAACCGTATCATGGAGATTTTACCAAACGGTACCATGATCGACAAGATCACGACTTACGATGAATACCTGGCCAGTGATGAGATGGCGAGAAAACGTACTGTATTTACTGCTAACAGAACAGACGAAGAAGACTTTGAATCCTAAGACACCCAAAAGGCTGCTGCACAATCATGCAGCAGCCTTTCTAGAAAGGTTTATTTATGAAAACAATTGATTTACATGTTCACTCCAATTATTCCGATGGCACCTGCTCTCCCGACGAACTAGTAGATCTTGCAGCGAGAAAGGAACTGGCTGCCTTTGCCCTGACTGATCACGATACCGTAGAGGGACTGGATGAAGCCATGTGCCATGCAGCAAAGCTTCAAAAAGCCGGTCAATATGCACCAGAAATCATTCCCGGAATCGAGCTTTCCACAGAATATCACGGCAAAGATGTGCATATTTTAGGGCTTTTCCTGGACCATCACAATGAGGTTTTTCAGGCAAAATTAAAGGAATTTTTAGACTCCAGAACATTGCGCAACCAAAAGATGTGTGCCCTTTTGCAGGGAGCCGGTATCGATATCACTTACGAAAAGCTGTGCGCCGAATTCCCGGACAGTGTGATCACAAGAGCGCATTATGCCAGATACATGTTGGAACACGGTTACATCAAAAGCCTGCAGGAAGCGTTCGACCGTTATGTAGGCGACCA
>JAZSFW010000028.1:0-2079 GCA_045532445.1 Acetatifactor sp.
CATGCTGGATCTTAAATCCACTGTCTTTGTTTAGCAGCCCGTTTTTTTCCAACCCTTTGAAACACTTTTCATTATAAACATGAAAAAATTTCATTCTCTCGCTCCCCTCTGCCAATTTGCAAACTTTTATAGTGATCCAAAATGCAGTTTGCTACCCACCAATTTGCCTCCGGCGTGTAATGGACAAGATCTTCCATAAAAATGCCATGTTCCTTTGTGTCAGATACATAAAACGGTGCATTCCGAGCGTCAAAAATGCTTATATTTTGCTCTGCTTTTGCCAGATCTTCAAAAACCTGGTTGATACAATCCATACTTTTTAAATATTCTCCTGAAAGATCCATGTTCATTGCCCGTTCCGGACAGACGATTCTGTGAAGTATCACAGGTGGTATCTCTCCTAAATTCCGGTAGAATCCGAAAAATATTTCCTTATATATTTTTTTCAAGGACTGCGAAAGCTCATCCGCCGACACAGTGATATCATTCTCTCCGCCTCTCCAATGAATCCCCATGATTTCATAACTTTTTCCCAGCTTTTGAAAACTATCAGAAAGAAGCGAGAGAATATGTACTGCAAAAGGATAAAGCGAAATATCAACGGTTCCCAATGGTCCCGGAATCAGCTTCGGCTCCCGTTTGGGATCCCACATATACCCGGGTGTTACCCCCTGTGCCCCTATCGCAATGTTGATCATATACAGATCCGGAAGTTCCCTTCCCTCATCCACTTCTGCCTGCCAAAGATAAGCCAGACAATTTGTAACAGAACAGGTATGATCATTTTCCTCTCCCAATATGGTGCCATGGCTGGTATATCCGGTCCATGTCAATTCCTGATTTTCATAGGAGAGATTATATTCCCTGCTCAGACCGTAAACATTCCTAAGAGGTACGATCAGCTTATCCTTTTCTTCCATCAACGTACCATATCCTACTGCATTGGACTGACCCATTAAAATAAACACAGCTGCATCCTTTTTTCTATGCATGAACCTTTCCTCCCCTTTTCGACGGTAATATTCCTGTCATTAGCGTTCTATGCATTTTTTGTACTTAACAAGCTCCTTGTTCAGCACAAATTCTACCTGTCTGATTTTCCACTCCAGATGCGCTTTGTCTGTGAGATAATGCATAGAGGGCTCCCAACCAAGACGGGAATCTGCTTCTACCAGAGGAATTGCATCCTTTGCTACCTGGATCTGCCCCATTAAGAGCTTCTCCATCTCTTCCACAATCTTATAAAGTCCTTCCTTTTCATAGGTTGCAGACAATCTGCACTTCAGAATATGCCAGCGCTTGGCATCTATATTGGTCTTTACACACAGAGCAATAAATTTCCCCAGGTTGATTATGGATAACAGTTTTTCATTATTCTGAGGTATTGTCTCAAACACTTTCACACCTTGATTCAGATAGTCAAACATGGTTTCCAGAGACTTGATTTCTTCATGTATCCGCAGATTCAGCACGGATTCCTCCGGCTCTGCATCGATCTTAAAATAATTCTGCCCTTCATGATAATTAGTCTTTACAATGACAGAACCAAACATTGCATCGGAATCATAAGGCAAAGATGCCTGATAAAACAAGTTGAACGGATAGGACGGACCTACTCTGGATGCACAGCAAAAGTCACCTTCTGTAGGTGTATAGTAACAGATTGCTTCACTCCATAAACGGAAGCCCTCCTGCACTGCTTTAAGGTTTTCTTCTCCATACTCAGCAACCAGGATCCGATCCAGGATATCTTCCATAGGTTCTGCCGGCTCCAGAAAAGCATGTTTGGAGAATTTGCTGATAATAGACGGATAAAATCCATGGTGATGACAATCCATTCCGCCACATAAGCCCCAGTCTTCTTTTGCCTGAACCATGGCCTTATAACGCTTCATCCACTGATAAGGCATGGGTTCAAAAGGCACCACTCCAAAATCCCAGGTTAATCCTGCACACTGTGACATAGTATAAAGCTTGATTCCTCTCTTTTTTGCAGCAGCAGCTTCACTTGCAAAATACTTACCCGGTCCGGGGATTGTCAGCGTATAATCGGAACCGGCAATTGTTGCATCTCCTATT
>JAZSFW010000045.1:0-3045 GCA_045532445.1 Acetatifactor sp.
GGTGAGACCTATGTGCCCGGCAAGCCTTTTTTTGTCATTGCTACGCAGAATCCTGTGGAAACAGCAGGTACCTTCCCGCTTCCGGAGGCGCAGATGGATCGTTTTATGATGAAGCTGTCCATGGGACTTCCCAATAGAGAAGAAGAGCTTGCGATCCTGGACCGTTATATGGAGGAAGAACCCCTTCACCAGATATCTTCTGTACTGAGCCTGGAGGAGCTGGAGCAGGCAAAGGCTGAGGCAAACAAAGTGTTTGTACATAAATGCATCAGAGAATATATGGTCGATATTATTGAAGCTACCAGAAAAGGTGACAGCATCATTATGGGTGTCAGCCCCAGAGGAAGCCTGGCCTTTCTTCGCTGCGTGAAGGCTTATGCCTATCTGCAGGGCCGCTTATTTGTGACGCCGGATGATGTGAAAGCTGTAGCGGTATCCGTCCTTTCGCACAGGATCGTATTAAGCTATGGTCATGGAAAAGGAAATGACACACGTACACTTGTTGCGCAGATACTTGACAGCGTGCCGGTACCGACAGAGGATTTTGAGGCATGATAAAATTAATCGGAGTTGGATTGATCGCCTTTTTGCTGTTTCTGTTACAGCAGCAAATCTATAAAAAAATCTGGAACCGCAGCCTGAAGGTGCAGGTGCGTTTTGCATCCACGGAGATGTTTCAGGGAGAAACCGGTGAAATGCTTGAGGTTGTGGAGAATCGCAAACGTCTGCCCCTGCCTGTGCTGAAGGTGAAATTCCAGACAGACCGCAATCTGGTGTTTAAGGATAAAGAAGGTTCTAAGGTTACTGATCTTTTTTATTGGAATGATCTGTTTCAAGTGGGCGGCGGTGAGAAGATTACCCGTACCCTTACTTTTACAGCCAGGAAAAGAGGATATTACAAGGTGCTGGGTATTGATCTGGTGTCTTCGGACCTGTTTTTAACCACGGAGATGGTGGAAAGCAGGAAGGAAGAGTGTTACCTTTATGTGTATCCCAGGCCCTTTGACAGTGCACAGTTTCAGCAATCTCTGCAAATGTTGAACGGTGAGATTCTGACAAGAAGACATCTTTTGGAGGATCCCTTTGAATATCGCGGCATCCGGGAATATCAGCCCTATGATGATATGCGCAGTGTCAACTGGAAGGCCACGGCCAAGACAGGAGAACTGAAGGTCAACCAAAAGAATTACACCTCTCTTCAGACCATCCGTATCTTCTTTAGTATTGAGGATACCGGTATCTTGAAGAAAGAAGAAGCAGTGGAGATGTCTCTTAGACTTGTGGCAGGGATCGCGCAGTTTTTCCTGGCGCAGGGGATCCGTATCGCCTTATATGGAAATGGTGCGGATAAGATCAATGGGGAGCCGGTGGTTGTGGAAGCAGGTGCGGGAAGCGGGCAGATGGATCGAATCTACAAGTCCCTTGCCAGAGTAGATACCACCAAACCGGTGGTATCGTTCAAGGATACCTTTGGTGAGAAACTTTTGACAGAAGACAAGAGCACCAGGACTATGATCGTAGCCCCCAATGCCTATCAGGATTTCCTGGATCTTTTGCAGGAATATGATGGGATGGGTGGAGATTATGTCTGGTTTTATCCCGTCTGGGAGAGAGAAATGCCCAAATTGCCCCACTGGGCGCAGACTCATGTAAGGTGGATTTCGGCGAGAGAGGAGACTGCGTGAAAAAAGAGAGAATCATTATCCTTCGGGAATTTCTGATAGATCAGATGATACATTGGTTTGTGTTTTTACTGGTGCTCACGATCGTGGGCGTGATTGGTGGAAATGAGCCTTTGCTCTGGAAATGGATCCTGTTTAGTCTGGTTCCCTTTTTGCTTTTCCTGGTCAGAAGATATACCGATCAATTTGTTTTGTTTGCAGGCAGTCACATGCTCTTACTTCTAGGGCTTTGGTATTTGCCGTTTGGTGATATCATAGAGAAATTCAGTTTTCTTGTATGCTTCGTGGGCTATGCGATCTATTCCATTTATCTTCGTTTAAAGACAGAAGAACGTTTAAGCGGTGTACCGCATCCGATCGCTGTGGTGATAGGAGCCGCATTAGCCCGGGCTTTCCAGCATTCTCAAGGTGTTGTAGAGTGGGAGAAATATTATACGATCCCGGTAGTCATCTTTCTGTTTTTGTATTTTATACAGCTCTATCTGGAGCAATACCAGTATTTCATTACGGTCAATGACAGCAGTACCGGCAAGATTCCCGAGAAAGCCATTTTCCGTAGTGGTATTTCTTTGGTAAGCATGTTTTGTGTAGGCGTCTCAGGTCTGCTTTTACTGACATCGGATGTGGGCTGGGTGAGACCTATTTTAGAGTTTTTCAGGATGGTTATTGGTCTGATTCTGAAATTCTTACTCAGAAATGTAGATTTGACGGAAGAAACAGAAATTCCTCCTCAGGAATCAACCATGGGCAATTCGGACCAGGGAGGGCTTCCTGCGGGTGGAGAGCCGGCACTGATCTGGGTGATCTTAGAAAAAGTAGTTACCTTTGCCATCTGTGTTGCTCTGATCGTTGTGATCATCCGCGCTGTTTATACTCTGATCAAATTCCTGTATGAACAGTTTCACAGCCGGGTCAAGATCCAGAAGACAGAAGTGGAAGATGTGGATACCGATATCCGGGAAAAGATTGCCCTGGATCATCACCGAAAAGAAAGACCCTCTTTCTTTAACCTGCTTGGCACCAGGGAGAGGATCCGCAGGATCTACAAAAAAGAGGTCTGGGCAGGGAGATGGAGACTTGCTAAGGACGGCAATCCTTGGGTGCTGAACCGTTTGACAGCCAGAGAATGCGGAGCGGGACTTGGCCGCAATACGCTGGCGGAGGTATATGATAAGGCAAGATATTCTGAGGATGAATGCACGAATGAAGATATTCGTCGAGCAAAAGAAAAGTAGTCTTTATTGTTTTACTTTATTTGTATATATTTGGTTATTAATCGATTTCACTTGCACTTTTTAAGCGTTCGTGTTATATTAAGCACGCAAAGAAAATATTACAATTGTAATAAATAATGTAAATATAC
>JAZSFW010000061.1:0-6138 GCA_045532445.1 Acetatifactor sp.
TTCTCCTGTAAAGTGTGTTCGCGTGATCAAAGACTAAGAATATAATAAAAAAGTACTTTACTTTTGTGGTGTACTATGGTACCTGACTTTAGGGGTTAGATTAAAAAAATGGTGCTCAGCCTTAGATTTTCCGGCTGAGCATCTTTTTGATTTGCGAATCGTTCAAATGGTAGTTGGTCAAAGGTAGTCCTAAATCAACAGCCAATTCCGTGATAAAATTGGATGAGGATGTGATATTAATGTATTGATTCTGTTCTGCTTTCACAACCCGGAAATCACGGACAAAATCTATCAAAGTTTCTGTACAGTACTTATTGTGAAATACTTTAAACTGCAAAAGGCGTATTAAAAGTACCGCAATGTAACAGATAAGGAAATGCCCCTTTATGGAATCTTCTTTCTGTAAATATACCGGTCGGGCATCCAGATAGGATTTCATTACACGGAAGGATTCTTCAATTCTCCACAGATTATGATAAGTACTGTAAACCTGGTCTGCATTCATTTTTAACTCGGAGGTTACAAGAAGATTGTATCCTGCTAACTCCAGATCCTTGTCGATTGCTTTCTGATCGATGGCTACGGTTATCTTATCATCCGTAGTATTTCCTTTTTTGTCTGTCGTCTGGAAAGTTACATATTTGCTGCATTCACCGTATTCGTTTTTCTTGGCCTGACAGGCTTTTAAAGTTTTTGCTTTCTCCACTAATCTGTTAATCTCGTACCTTTTCTTTTCCGCAAGCTTGGGATTGAAGGTGGCAACTCTCTTTTCTGGGAGTTTTACACTGGATTTTCCGCCGTTCGGATTATCAAATGTATAAGTAAAATCATCTATACATTCCTTGATGCGGTAAAGGACATTTCCGGAAGAATCCTTTACATCGCGGTAATCGTTATCCAAAAGGAGCCAGGTTTTTTCTGTTTCCGGCAGCTGCTTGACGGACTTGGAGAAAAGATAACCGTCCTTGTTTTTTAGGGCATTCACGATATTATTCCCGGAATTGAGACCTTTGTCTGCAACCTGTATGGTTCTCCCGGATATGTTATTTCGCTTTTTCAGGCTGTCTATCACATCACGGATGACAGGCTTTTCGCTTTCGTTGCCCGGGTAGAGCTTCATACCGATAGGAATCTGGTCTGCATCTAATAATAAGCCGAGACCGACAATAGGGTCGTTGCGGTTTTCTTTGGAAGGCCCCTTTCTTCTGAAATCATCTTCTTTATCGATTTCAAAGTAAAAATTTGTACAATCGAAATACGTCGTGGAAGTGTTGGAAGGATATTTGAGATTTATCTGGTGATTGAAAATCTCAATAACCTTTTCGTATTCCAGACCCAAATGTTCCACTCCTTCCAGTACCTGGTCATAGGAAAAGGAATAGTTGTTGTACAGTTTCGGAAGGATGTCATTAAGGGTCTTAGATTTGGAACAGGGCTGTACCATACGGCTGTATGTAAGGGCTTCTAACAGATCGGAGAGCCTAAAACGGAATTCATTGTTATACTGAAGAAAATCAAGATAATTGGAAACATGCAGAGAGTCATAAAGATTTTTAACGAGAAAATATCCCAAAAATCTTTCCGGTGAAGCGGATATCTGCCTTGCTTTTTCTTGTTGTTTTGAAAGGGAAAGTTCCCTGTTCATTTTTTTGACAACATCGGAGTAATAAGAAATAGGATCCGTGATGCCGGAGGCAATCAAATCTTCAACATATCCGAGAGCCTGATAAGAGCGATGGGCAGTTTCCTTCTTTTCGTGATGATAGAAGGATTCATAAATTTGTAAATACATGCCTTTTTTTCTGTTAGATTTTTTTAAAAAGTAAGCCATAGACACCTCCTGAGCAAAACACCATGAACACCATTTATTATATCATAGAAAATAAATTTTTGCAATAGTTCACGATAATAAAAAAAGCGCCATTTTGCGCTGTTTGTGAGGAGTTATAAAGTTTGCTGCCCCTAAAGAAAATGGTGCTACAACTCTAAAGACGGGTAGGGACCTCCTTCCAGACAATGGCTAAGTGGTTGTAACTTTTATTATATATATAAAAGATTCACTTTACAACTAAAATAATAATTGATAGAATAAAGTTGCTACGAATGGATAATAGGAAAAGGAACAAATGAAGAAGATTTCTTGGAAAAGAATTAAATTGATATATATAGAAACCACTGTTTTTGTCATGTTGGCCTATTTCCTGCTTTTGGGAGAAATTACCCGTTTTGAAAAGACAGGGGATAATTACTTTTATGTAGAATTAAACGGACAGAAGATCGGCACAGTATCTGAACCCAAAGAAGCACAGGAACTGTTATTGCAGGCCAGGAAGGAAGTGGCAGGAAAGGCAACGGAACTGGTGTTTCTGGAGACAGAACTTTCCTGTACGGGAGAGGAGGTCCTGTGGGGGAAAGTGGATGATAAGGATGTGCTGAGAGAACGGATGGAGGCAGTCCTTGCGGATGCTGTTCAAAAAACGCTGCATAGAGCCTATATCGTAAAGGTTGGTGAGCTTACGTTAAATTTAAGCTGTATCGAGGAAGTGGAGGCGCTTCTTCAGGCAGCCATTGACAAGTATGATACAGAAGGCAGATTCGATGTGGTACTTATGCAAGATAATGACAGAGAGTTCAATGTGCTCTCTGTAGATGTTGTTGCGCTTAAAAGAAATGAGGAGTCCAAAGAGAGTGCGGGTTTGCCCCTGGCAGGAATTCAGGCAGTCTTTTCCCACATGACGGAATCTGCAAAGCCGGAGATAGAGAAGGATTTTGAGGACTATGAGCTGGGAATTCTTGAGATGGACTTTCCGCAGAAGGTGGAGATCGTAGAGGCTTATTTGCCGGATAGTCACTTGACGAATCTGGAGCAGGCTGTTGAAATTCTGACAAAGGAACAGGAGCTTAAGACCATATACACCGTACAGGCGGGGGACACGCTCTCGGAGATAGCCATCACGGTAAATATTCCCATGGACAGAATCGTTGCCATGAATCAAGATATTCTGGAAAATGAGAATTCTGTGCTCCACATAGGGGATGAATTGGTCATTACGATTCCGGAACCGGAGCTCTCTGTCAGCCGTGTGGAGGAAAATTACATCGAAGAGATCTATGACGCGGAAGTGATCTATGTAGATAATGACAATTGGTATACCACGAAAAGTCAGGTTCTGCAGCAGCCGTCAGCCGGTTTCCGCAAAATCATCGCGCAGTCCTTTTATGTAAATGAGGAGCTGGTAAAAAGGGAAATTATCAAAGAAGAAGTGGTCATGGAGGCAGTTCCCAAGATCGTTGAGCGTGGAACGAAGATTCCGCCCACTTATATCAAGCCCATATCAGGCGGACGTCTGTCCTCTCCTTTTGGCAAGCGTCCAAGACCTGTTGCAGGTGCCAGTACTTATCATAAGGGTGTAGACTGGGCGACACCTACCGGAACCAATGTAGTTGCTTCCAGCGGCGGAACAGTAGCTAAGGCCGGCTGGGGAAGCGGATATGGTTATGTAGTGTATATCAATCATGCCGACGGACGACAGACCAGATATGCCCATCTTAGTAAGGTGTTGGTGAAAGCAGGACAGACTGTGAAGCAGGGAGAAAGAATTGCCCTAAGCGGCAACACCGGTGTCAGCAGCGGACCACATGTCCATTTTGAGATTTTGATAGGCGGAAGCCAGGTAGATCCCTTAAAATACTTAAATTAAGTATAAATAAACATACGTTCCGTTTACAAATGTGTGATTTATGTTATAATAGAAGTGTAGTGGACCTATTAAGTTCAAAGAGGTAGATTCAATGGAACAATACGCAATTAAAGGCGGTAATCCATTAGTAGGCGAAGTAGAAATAGGAGGAGCCAAGAACGCGGCGCTTCCTATTCTTGCTGCGTCTGTCATGACGGATGAAACCGTATATATAGATAATATCCCAGATGTAAGAGATACGAAGGTTTTGGCAAAGGCCATGCAGAGCATTGGCGTCATGGTGAGATATGATGGTTGTCATCGTGCAGTGATCAATGCTTCTTCGATCCATAATCTGATAGTAGAAGACGAGAATATCAAGAAGATCAGAGCATCTTATTATCTGATCGGTGCTCTTTTAGGAAAATATAAACATGCAGAAGTGGCTCTCCCCGGCGGATGTGATATTGGATGCCGCGCCATTGACCAGCACATCAAAGGATTTAAGGCTCTGGGAGCAGATGTGCGCATAGAGCATGGTTTGATCAAGGCCAAAGCAGAGCGTTTGGTTGGAAGCAATATTTATATGGATGTAGTCAGTGTGGGAGCTACGATCAATGTAATGATGGCAGCTGCTTTGGCAGAGGGTCAGACTACCATTGAAAATGCAGCGAAGGAACCGCATGTGGTTGACCTTGCCAACTTCTTAAACAGCATGGGAGCCAATATTAAAGGTGCAGGTACCGATGTGATCCGTATCAAGGGTGTGACGAAGCTTCATGGCAGTGAATATACGATCATCCCGGATCAGATCGAGGCGGGTACCTTTATGTTTGCTGCAGCCATTACCAAAGGTGATGTGACTGTGAAAAATGTGATTCCCAAGCATTTGGAATCCATTAGTTCCAAGCTGTTGGAGATCGGCTGCGAGATTGTGGAGGCAGATGACTGTCTGCGTGTGATTGCCTCCAAGCCTTTGAACCATACCCATGTAAAGACCCTCCCATATCCCGGTTTTCCGACAGATATGCAGCCTCAGATCACCGTAGCACTGGGCTTGTCTAAGGGGACCAGCATCGTTACGGAGAGTATTTTTGAAAATCGTTTTAAATATGTAGATGAGTTGACCAGAATGGGTGCCAATATCAAGGTGGAAGGCAATACCGCCATCATTGACGGTGTGGATAAATATACCGGTGCCAGTATCTCAGCTCCTGACCTTAGGGCAGGTGCGGCACTTGTAATGGCAGGACTGGCCGCTGAGGGCGTGACGGTGGTGGATGGTATTCACTATATTGAGCGTGGATATGAAGATTTTCATCTGAAACTGCAGGCTTTGGGAGCGCAGATCGCTGTTGTAAATACGGAGAGAGAACTGCAGAAGTTTAAATTGAAAGTAGTCTGAGAAATTACCTGTTGACAACAAGCTGTTTTCAGTGTATGTTATATACAGGTATTCAACTTCATATTGTACTTGCGAAAGCAATGATTTCTCTTATTCAGAGTGGTGGAGATACATAGGATCGATGAAGCCACGGCAACCCCTTTCAAAGGAAGGTGCCTACCTGAGCGAGCAACTGTCGAACAATAAGAGGATTTGATTATCGTTAGATTCAAGTCCGCTTTTTGTAAGCGGACTTTTTGTGTACATGCCCTGGATGCAAGGCATTTCGGGGTGTGCTATTGGTAACTTAGAACCCTAACAATTTCAAAGGAGAAAAACATGGAAAAACGTTTATTTACATCTGAATCCGTAACTGAAGGGCATCCGGATAAAATTTGTGATGCCGTATCTGATGCTGTGTTAGACGCCCTGATGGAGCAGGATCCCTTTAGCCGCGTGGCTTGTGAGACCTGCACCAACACCGGTTTTGTGCTGGTAATGGGTGAGATCACCACCAAGGCTAATATTGATATTCCTGCGATCGTGCGCAAGACTGTGACAGAGATTGGTTATGATGATTCCGTTAAAGGTTTTGACGGCAACACTTGTGCTGTGATGGTAGCTCTGGACAAGCAGTCTGCTGATATCGCCATGGGCGTTGACAAGGCGCTGGAGGCCAAAGAGAACCAGATGAGTGACGAGCAGTTGGAAGCCATCGGTGCAGGAGATCAGGGTATGATGTTTGGCTATGCCACCAATGAGACCCAGGAGCTGATGCCTTATCCCATCTCTTTGGCACACAAGCTGACCAGACAGCTGACCAAAGTGCGCAAGGACGGCACATTAAATTATCTGAGACCCGACGGCAAGAGTCAGGTGTCTGTAGAGTATGATGAGAATGGAAAGCCTTTCCGTCTGGAGGCAGTGGTACTGTCCACCCAGCACGACGAAAAAGTGACCCAGGAACAGATTCATGCAGATATTAAGAAATATGTTTTTGAGCCGGTTCTGCCTGCTGAGATGATCGACGAGAATACCAAGTTCTTTATCAATCCCACAGGCCGTTTCGTAATC
>JAZSFW010000056.1:0-1811 GCA_045532445.1 Acetatifactor sp.
TTTCATAATAAAATTCCCCTAAACATAAATATTTTAATTATGTTACCGTATATTTGGTTATCACATATTTATCATCATAGCTTTTAGCAATAATGCTGCATCACAAACTGTACTTCCGTCCTGCCCCGATACGTATTGAGGGACAGCTGGTAAACCACTGATATAGAAAAGTCTCCCCTGTCGGCATACAAGGCCTGCGCACTGCCCGACCCGTATTTTTCGTCCAGAAATGCACCAAACCTCTCCAGGTCACCAAAAAAGACCACCTGAGCATCCATCCCTTCCGGGGTGCTCACCCGGAATCTGGCAAAATTCTTGTTGACTCCCATCTTAAATCCTGCCCGGAAGGTCAAATTTTTCTGGGCAAACAATGGTTTGGGATTACCTACGCCGAAAGGCTCCAAAAGATCCAGTTCTGCCGCCAGATCCTCATCTGCATAGGAAAGGGGCATGGGCACATCAATGTGCACTCTGGGAATAAAATCTTCCACTGTCAGCCCGCTGTCAGCGTTCATCGCCCGGCGCAGGGCTTCAATATCTTTTTCCTCCATGGAAAGACCTGCTGCCAGCTTATGACCGCCGTACTTGGTAAAGAAATGCTTCACCCGTGTCATTGCCTCATACATATGGTAGCTTTCTATGGAACGGCCGGAGCCTTTCACACCCTCCTCGCTCTTGGTGAGAACGAATACTGGATGATTATATTTTTCACGGATACGGCCGGCAATAATGCCTGCCAGACTCTCATGGACATGGGGCAGATACACCAACATTACCGGATCCTGCTCCAGATGATGAGCCGCGATGTACGCTTCCGCTTCCTTCACGCCCTGCAGGGTCATGTTCTTTCTGCTGTCATTTAAATCCTTCAATTCCCTGGCAGCGCTCATGGCGTCAACCTTACTCTCACTCTGGAGAAGTTCCAGGGCCCTCTTTGCGGTATCCAGACGACCGGTGGCATTGAGGCAGGGGCCCAATACAAAGCCCAGATGATAGGCGCTCAGCTTGCCCGGTTCTATGCTATTGACCTCCATCAGCGCCCTGAGACCCTGATTGCGGGTGTTTTTCAGACGTTTCAAGCCTTCTTTCACGATAATGCGGTTCTCATCCTTAAGCTCCATCACATCGCAGACAGTGGCCAACGCTGCAAATTCCAGCAGTTCTTCCAAAACTTCTGCCGGCCTCAGCTTCTCATCCTGCAAAGCATCTGCCTTCTCAAACAAAGCCTGCACCAGCTTATAGGCCACTACACCGCCGCATATACTCTTAAAAGGATAACCGCAGGACTCTTGTTTCGGATCCACTACTGCCAGTGCGGCAGGCAGTATTTCTCTGCGCACACCTTCTTCTTCCACAAAAGGCACCTCATGGTGATCTGTGACGATCACACCGATCCCATTGGCATTGGCCAGTGCAATCTGTGGCGCAGCGGCAATGCCATTGTCACAGGTAATGATCAGTTCTACCCCATCTGCCTTTGCCAATTCAATCAGATGGTCATTCAGACCGTAACCGTCATGAATTCTGTGGGGGATTGCTGTGCTCACGTTTGCCCCCAGGGTCTTGAGGCCTTTTGTCAATATATAAGCAGAACAAATGCCATCCACGTCATAGTCTCCTATGACGCGAATGGCCTTCTTTTCCAGTATGGCCTGCAAAGTAATCCCTGCAGCCTTTTCCATATCCTTCATCAGCCCGGGCGCATAGCAATCCTCTAACTTTCCGTAGAGAAATTTCTCAATTTCCGTATTTTCCGTCAGATCACGATTCCTTAAAATACGCGCCAATACGGGGCTGATCGAAAAGTCTGC
>JAZSFW010000038.1:0-15523 GCA_045532445.1 Acetatifactor sp.
CAAACGGAGGATTAATTCTATGAAAAAACACTTATCCCAGACAATATGTGCTTTAGCATTACTTATTGGAGTTTCATGTAATAAAGCGTATGCATCTCAAATGCAAAATGGGTATGAAATGATTGACAACATGATTGTTGAGAATTACTATGATTATATATCTGATGAAAGTTGGGATGAATTACTTGGGCTAATGGGAACTGAGTATGAAAGCGAAATGGAGTCATACATAAATAGTTCATATTATCAGGAAAATAACCTGGGTGTTTATTCAATTGAGAAGGTTAATTCTATTGAAAATAAGGGGCTGGTTGCTTCAGCGGCATATTTGCCGATCGTTGATGCTTGTGAAGGAGAAGACATTTCCATATATCTTATAAAGTCAGATATTGAAACAAAAGTAGATAATGAATTTTACTTTGACGGAATTAATTATAATTTAGTATTTATAGGAACCGTAGATGGAGAGAGAAAAATTGTAGCATTCAGAATGCCTTTGCTCGATACTATAGAAGAATGCGGAAGTGAAGAAGA
The DNA here is from genome assembly GCA_045532445.1 of Acetatifactor sp. Lineage (GTDB taxonomy): Bacteria > Bacillota > Clostridia > Lachnospirales > Lachnospiraceae > Acetatifactor. The sequence continues at coordinate 535 of JAZSFW010000038.1, forward strand.
AGCAGTGGGATATTCTGCCATGAGATTTGGTACAGAAGCTACGACATATTCTTCGTTTATTTGTTCATACAATCAGCTTCCATCAACTATTAAAGTAGCACGGTGGAAATATGGAAATGGAATCATTGAGACAGTAGATTTGCAAAAATATGTTAAAGTTGTGGCCTGTGCGGAGCTAGGATATGTTAGCAGGGATGAGGATTATCATTATGCAGGTATTTTGGCTATAAGAAATTATGGATGGTATAATGTGGTGACCGCTGATTCTAATGCAAGTTATCATGTGACTGATACAAATGAAACTTGTTCTGAATATAGTAATTCTTATCAGGTATATAACCCAGGTACTTATTGGAATAATTCCACTTGGACAACAATGTATAACAGAGTAGAGGATATATGGAATATGAATTTCTTTAGTACGGACTACTCACGAATTTATAGTTGGTATACTACTAGAGATGGATTGGGTACAGAAAATAGTGGAAGAATGAATTTGAACTTAGCCAATAATATGGCAAATGATGCAAAAACCTATCAGGAAATTTTAAATGCATTCTATGGAAATTCGTATCAGTCAACAGGTGATTTGAAATTTGAGCTGGTTGGTATGCATACCTACTATAGTAAAATATATAATAGTGATGGAACTATTGCAGCTACTTGTAAGTGTGGACAGCAGGATACTCTCTATTGGGCTAAATAAGTTTCAATCTTGAATTTTGCTAGGGGAACTATTATGAAAAAGCAATTTTTAATTATATTTATGTTAGTGGCAGTGGCACTTAGCGCCTGCTCTTACAAGAGTGTGCAGAAGGAAAATTCAGATATTGGTGAAACATTGGCTGACTATCTGGGGAAATACGCCACAGAAACCTTTGAAGGCGATTATGTCAAGTTAGATGCTGTAGAGGGGCTGTCATATGTGTATAATGAACATATATCAGACAGTGGAGAGGTGTCCAACAGTGTTGTTACTATTTACAATCAGGGTATTCGTTGTGGCAGTTTTGACATAATAGATTTGCCGGATGGAGGCTTGCAAAATCAGAGTCAGTTTATGCAGTTTTATGCATGGAGAAGTTCGCATGGAAACGTGGAGCTGCAGGCACAGGAGATGATAGATGGTGTGGTGCGATATATGTTCCTTGTTTCTGATTTGCCATATTCTTATGGTGATACGGAGTGGCTGATAGAGGCAGGGTTATTTGCGGATACGGAAGAAGCCTGTAAAGAGTCCTGCGAGGACGTGGATGTGCTTTGGAGTAAGGAGGGTACAGAACGGGGATATTGGTTCACTGTCAATAAGGCACTGATTTCTGAAAGAGCACTTGCACAGTTGATAGAAGCAGTTTCTTTTAAAGAAGAAGCTTTTGAGGATACCAATATGGACAAGCCACTGTGGGCAGAAGGCGGCGTGCCGTCCTTTAAAGAAGAACGTCGGGAAATTTTTACGATTGAGAATGCTTCACGTCTTGCATACGAGATTGAACTTGGAGGAGGTACATATCGTGTGCCGGAACATACCATTGCGCTACATGTGGACGAGGATACCTGGGAGGTTTATTGTTATAAAGACACACTGATAGGCAGCATTACCTTATCAGATGACGGGAGTAATAAATATGAAATAAATATAATGGATTTCAGTAACGGGAAGTTTGTTTCGGTTGACATTTTTTAGTGTGCGTATAGTAAAACAATTTGGAGTTTAAAAATGTAACTTATGGTCTGGACGCACAAATTCAAGGAGAACGCTATGAGAAAGATGAAAAAAATAATATCATTAACATTAGTAATTTGTTTGCTTTTTGTTATGAGCATAAATGTATTTGCAAATGAAGCGGGATATTCGATCGAGGAAATAAATCAATTTTTATTAGATTCAGGAATGACCCAAGCGGAGCTTGATGAACTAGATATTGAAACTAGGCGACTTATAATTGAGAACTCTGGAACAGAGTTAGAGTATGTACCTTTATCTGCAACACCACAGATCATTAGAGCGGGAGATGCTCCGATTTCTTTTACATGCCCTGCCTATAGAGTAACGGTTAATGGTGGATATGGTTATGTATATGATGTTTATCCAACGTATGAAAGTACTGCGAAAATTAAACCGAAAGGGAATGATTCGTTTGCTTTTGTAGTCGGAGATGGACTAAGGGTTGATAGCGGTTTTGTGGACGCGACATTATATGTTCGTGAGGAAACTACTCATTCATGGCAATCTGATTCTTTGAGTATATCAAGTACTTCTTTGTACGGAAATGCTTTTTCAGGAGCCCAGATGGGAAGTCCAGATTTTCCTATTTATTTTAAAGGGCAATTCTATTTTAGAGCAGAACCTTATTCATCTGAACCGGATTTACGTGTAAATCTTAAATACATTTACGACACAACGGGCAATATTGGTTATGCGATTGGACTTACGGCTGGAGCAATATCCGTTTCCTATTCTTCAAATGTTCCGGTGGGAAGTGTGCTTGAAAAATCAAGAAATTATTATATGGAGGAATAGATCAGTGAAAAAGGATATGACAAAGATTATAAAAATTATAATAGTGCCTGTTATAATTATAATATCTGTAATCTTTATCAGCTATACAAAGAATACAAACAGATATGCATCTGCGGGAAGTAGTGGGGCTGTATATATTCATGATAAATACGAAGAAGTCGATTCAATGGGTAATATTTCATATTTTTTAAATATTTCTTATTCGGTTTTTGAGAAAACTTATAATCATACTCTAAAACTAAATGATGACTTCGAAGAAATAAGCAAATCATTACTATATGATAGCCTATTTATTGATAAGGAATATGCAGCAGTTGGGTTTATAATAAACATACCTACTGATATAGCAAAGGAAGCTGGTGTATTGGGAATCGACAAAAATGGTAAAGATACAGGTATTGATATGGCGAGTTTCTTTAATAAAGAAAATGCTTTTATAGAGCAGTGGTTGGAGATTAATTATGTACAAGCCGAGCTTTATTAAGCAAACATGCCGTGACATGTCAAGAACAGGCGAGGCAACCCGCCTGTCTTTTACTGAACAATACTGATATATCCCGTTTTAAAATCAATTTCTGACCATTTCAGCTTGGCTATATCACCGAAACGTAAGCCCATGCGAGTTGCGAGCCTGATCATTGAACTTGGAGAAGGTACATATCGTGTGCCGGAGCATACCATTGCGCTACATGTGGACGAGGATACCTGGGAGGTTTATTGTTATAAAGACACACTGATAGGCAGCATTACCTTATCAGATGATGGAAGTAATAAATATGAAATAAATATAATGGATTTCGGTAAATAAGACGGCCTTCTAAAAAAGATATTGATATAATAATAGAAAGGAATCAGTTAAGGTGCAAAGAGAAGTTTATATTCAATCCACTATGGATGACACCATGCAGCCTTCTCTGTTCTATGAAGCGGAAGGGGAGGGGAAACGCCCCCTTTTAGTGGGACTGCATACCTGGAGCTATGATCGATCAGATCAAAAATATGCTGCCTTATGCGGAAAAATATCATTTTAATTTGCTGTTACCGGAGTTTTGGGGTAATAATCTAAAAACCAATCCCAATTGCACCAAAGCCTGTGGGTCAGAATATGCCAAGCAGGACATTAAAGATGCCATTGATCATTTTGTGGCAGGGTATTGTCCGGAATATTTTAAGGCGGTGGGAGCATTTGTGCCCATTACCGATCTTTTTATTGTAAAATGTTGGAGGCGCATCCAAAGGCCCGTGTTTATCTTGATATTTTTGATGGTGGACATCAGGTAGATATGGAACTAGCATTTCATTGGATCCTGTCCCAATATCAAAAAGGGGAAAAGGTTGAAGCTACCGGCTGAGTGTTGGTACTTGAAGTATAATTCTCATTGGCATGAAAAAAAGGTAAGGTTTTCTTGTGGGAAACCTTGCGTATGAGCCGAAATACCCTGTGGCGGCTTCTTGATTGGCTGAGAATTATCCTGCATAGGATAGATTTTCTGTTTTTGTATGATATATCTACCTTTTTGAAACTTTTTTAAGTTCATTCTACTCATGGGGGTATATAGAATCTCTCAAAACTTTGATTCTATACTATTTTTTGTTGATTTCAAAGGAAGCTCAGAGGATTTTCAGAGATTTGAGGAAGATAGATTTGTGGGATCAGATTAATCTATCCTACAGCACGCATTTATGAGCAGGGCGGACTTGCCATTCAACGACCAAGACAGTAACCAAATCGGTATTTTACATAAAAAAGGTATTGACATTATCCTGTTTTGGGTCTATACTGAAATAGAACTAAATGATGATTACTAGTAAAGAGTGGACTTGCGCCACTCTTTCTTGTATGTACGACAACAGTTCAGTTGGAGCAGCCATCTTATGAGCAAAGATAGTCGCGAAGCGACTTAAAAGCGCCGCAGGCAGCGACCAGCACAGCGTTGCTGTGCCGCGAATGGCGCGGCTGAACGTACTGTGCCAAGGGGCGCAGGCTGAATCGGAAAAGAAAGGAATGGTGAGAATGTCCAAGAGAGAGGATTACGAAGCAAAGACGGAAGCTCTTCTTACCCCCATTGCCCAGGCAAATGGCGTAGAAATCTATGATGTAGAGTATGTAAAGGAAGGGGCAGACTGGTATCTGAGGGCATACATTGATAAGCCGGAAGGTGTGAGTATCATCGATTGTGAAACGGTGAGTCGGGCACTCTCGGATGCGCTTGATAAAGAGGATTTTATCCCGGATGCCTATATTCTGGAGGTTAGCAGCCCGGGACTTGGCAGGGTGCTCAAAAAGGACAAACATTTGCAGAAGAGTATCGGCCAGGAAGTAGAGATCAAGCTGTTTAAGCCCATTGAGAAATGTAAGGATTTTTCAGGTATCCTGACAGCGTTTGATGAGAAAGAAATTACGATTCTGGACGGGGAAGTATCCAGAACGTTTGAAAGAAATACAGTTGCGTTAATCAGATTGGCGTTGGATTTTTAAATTAAGAATGGAGGAAATGTAAGAAAATGAACAAAGAATTAATGGAAGCACTGGATATACTGGAGAAGGAGAAAGAGATCAGCAAGGATACTTTGTTTGATGCCATTGAGAATTCTCTGATGACCGCGTGCAAGAATCACTTTGGTAAGTCAGATAATGTAAAAGTAGAGATCAATCGTGAGACCTGTGATTTTCTGGTGTATGCGGAGAAGGAAGTAGTGGAGACTGCCGACGAGGTGGAAGATGATTGTCTGCAGATTGCTTTGGAGGATGCCAAGAAGGTTTCTGCCAAGGCTTCTGTAGGTGATATGATCCATATCGAGATTAAGTCCAAGGAATTTGGGCGTATTGCTACGCAGAATGCCAAGAACGTGATCCTGCAAAAGATCCGTGAGGAAGAGAGAAGTGTTATTTATAATCAGTATTTTGAGAAAGAAAAAGATGTGATGACCGGTGTGGTACAGCGCTATGTGGGCAGAAACATCAGTATCAATCTGGGTAAAGCAGATGCCATGCTCAGTGAGAGCGAACAGGTGAAGGGCGAGATTTTCAGACCTACGGAACGTATCAAGGTATATGTGCTTGAGGTAAAGAATACCCCCAAGGGTCCTCGTATCAATGTGAGCCGTACCCATCCCGAGCTTGTGAAGAGATTGTTTGAGTCAGAAGTGACAGAAATCAAGGACGGTACTGTAGAAATCAAGAGCATTGCCAGAGAGGCAGGCAGCAGAACCAAGATTGCTGTGTGGAGCAATAATCCTAACGTGGATGCTGTGGGTGCCTGTGTAGGTATGAATGGTGCCAGAGTCAATGCGATCGTAGAGGAGCTTCGCGGCGAGAAGATCGATATCGTGAACTGGGATGAAAATCCCGGTAATCTGATCCAGAATGCCTTGTCGCCGGCTAAGATCGTGGCAGTGTTTGCAGATCCGGATGATAAGACCGCAAAGGTAGTGGTACCGGATTATCAGCTGTCTCTGGCCATCGGTAAGGAAGGTCAGAATGCCAGACTGGCAGCCAGACTGACCGGATATAAGATCGATATCAAGTCTGAGACCCAGGCAAAGGATGCTCCTGGTTTCCGTTATGAAGACTATATTGATTACGAAGAAGATTACGAAGAAGGCTATGAAGAAGCCTATGAGGAATATTAAAGATGGCAAAGAAGATTCCTTTGAGGCAGTGCGTGGGCTGCGGCGAGATGAAGGGCAAAAAAGAAATGCTGCGCGTGGTAAAAACCGTAGAAGGCCCCATTTGCTTGGATGCAACAGGCAAGAAGAACGGAAGAGGTGCATATCTTTGTAAACAGGAGGAATGTTTACAAAAGGCCTGCAAAAATAAGGGGCTGGAGCGCTCTTTCAAGATAAGTATTCCGGAAGATGTATACGATCAGCTTAAGAAGGAATTTGCAGAAATGGATAAGGAGCTGGAGAAGTTTGAGACAAAGTAAAGTGTTGTCAATGCTGGGACTTGCGGCGAGAGGGCACAATGTGGTAAGCGGTGAATCGCAGACGTTAAGTGCGGTGAAAGACGGTTCTGCTGTGCTGGTCATTGTGGCTGAGGATGCGTCAGAGAATACAAAGAAGCTGTTTTCGGATAAATGCAGTTTCTATGAAGTTCCGCTTAGAATGTACGGAAACAGAGAGGCTCTGGGTAAGGCGATCGGAAAAGATATCAGATCATCCCTGGCAGTCATTGATGAGGGATTGGCACAGAGTGTGATCAGATATCTGGAAGCAGAAAGCGGACAGTAGAATGGAGGTAGTGAGTGTGGCGAAAGTCAAAGTACACGAGTTGGCAAAAGAGTTAAACAAACAAAGTAAAGATATACTAAACTATTTACAGAAAAAGGGAGTAGAGGTAAAGGCTGCTCAAAGCTCCCTGGAGGATGATGTAGTAGCGATGGTGCGTAAAGAATTTACAAAAGAAAACGAAACAGAAAAAGAAGTGCAGAATGTGCAGAATGTACAGAATGTACAAAAGGAGGCTGAACCTGTAAAAGCAGAGGAAGCACCCAAGGGGGAAGAAGCCCCTAAAAAGAAAAAGAAGATCATATTTGTGAGCAATCCCCAGAATTCCAAAATCCCCGGACAGAAGACGGGGCAGGGGAATTACAGTACACAGAGTGGTTATACCAATCCGGGCAATTACAGCAGTCAGGGTGGTTATAGCAATGCCGGCGGTCAGGGGAGACCTATGCAGGCTCGTCCCGGACAAACTGTCGGTCAAAATCCGAAAGGCAGGACTCCGCAGGCGCAGGCACCGGTACGTCCCATTAAACCCTTGACACCGCCGTCACCTACTCCAAGTGTGCAGATGGTGTCTTCCAAGGTACAGCAGCCCAAAGCTTCTGCGGCTGAGAAACAGGATTCAGCAGCGGTTAAACCTCAGAATATTCAGGTTGAGGCAGAAAAGCCTGCAGTTCGTGTTAGCGAAGAAAAGCCGGCAGAAGCTGTTAAAGTCAGCCAGCCTGTAGTGGAAGTGAAGGCAGAAGAGAGCAGGGTCAGTGAGACGAAGACTGCTGATAACAAGGCAGTGGAGAGCCGTGTTCAGGATGTTCCAGCAAGAGATAATCGTCCTCAGGACGGCAGAAACCGGGATAATCGCGGTCAAGGCGGATATAATCAGAATAGAGAGCGCAGTGGTTTTGAGCGCAGTCAGGGTGGAGATCGCACCCAGGGCGGCAGAAACCAGGGCTTTGGCGAGAGACGTTTCCAGGATGGGCGTGCAGAAGGCAGAAGTCAGGAAGGCCGCTCAGAGGGTCGTTCTCAGGATGGACACTATGGTGAGAATCGCGGACAGGGAAGATTCCAGAACGGTGAACGCGACAAACAGGGACGTTTTGATGGACAGAACAGAGGAGGAGCAGGCAATGGCAAACCTTCCTTTAACAGACAAGACAGGTTTGATAAACAAGACGGTGCTTCAAGAAATGCAAGACAAGGTTTTGAAGATGACCAGAGTGATCGCCGTGGCGGCAACGCTGGCCAAGGTGGCGGCCGTGGTTTTGGCGGTGAGCGTCAAGGTGGCAGAGGCAATGGAGGAGCGGGAGATCGATTCCGCGATAAGTCTGCGTCTAAAGGCTTTGGTGCAGAAGCTCCGGCAAAGGATTTAGAGAAGAAGCGTGAGGAAGAAAAGAGACGCTTTAGTCAGGAGAAGGATAAGCGGAATCGCAAGGATCTGATGTATGAAGAGGAAGAACAGCAGCAGAAGAATAAGCCCGGACGTTTTATCAAGCCTGAGAAGAAGAAAGAAGAAGTAGTAGAAGAGGTGATCAAGGTCATTGTCATCCCTGAGACTATTACGATCAAGGATCTGGCTGAGAAAATGCGTATGCAGCCCGCAGCGATCATCAAAAAGCTGTTCATGCAGGGTAAGATCGTGACCGTGAACCAGGAGATCTCTTATGAAGATGCTGAAAATATCGCAATGGAATATGAGATACTCTGCGAAAAGGAAGAAAAGGTAGATGTGATCGAGGAGCTTCTTAAGGAGGATGAGGAATCCGAAGATGATCTGAAGGAGAGACCTCCTGTAGTCTGCGTTATGGGTCATGTTGACCACGGTAAGACTTCCCTCTTAGATGCTATCCGTAAGACGAATGTGACGGACAAGGAGGCAGGTGGTATCACCCAGCATATCGGTGCGTATACTGTAAGCGTAGGTGATCGCAAGATCACATTCCTGGATACCCCGGGTCATGAGGCTTTTACAGCCATGCGCATGCGTGGCGCTAATGCAACTGATATTGCTATTTTGGTGGTTGCCGCAGATGACGGTGTGATGCCGCAGACGATTGAAGCAATTAATCATGCCAAGGCAGCCGGAATTGAAATCATCGTGGCAGTGAACAAGATTGATAAGCCCGCAGCAAATGTGGAGCGTGTAAAACAGGAATTGACGGAGTATGAGCTGGTGAGCGAAGACTGGGGTGGAAATACCATATTTGCCCCTGTGTCTGCCAAGACCGGTGAAGGAATTGAGCAGTTGTTAGAGATGGTTCTGTTAACTGCGGATATCATGGAACTGAAAGCAAACCCGAAGAGAAAGGCGAGAGGTCTTGTGATCGAGGCACAGCTGGATAAGGGTAGAGGTCCTGTGGCAACAGTTCTGATTCAGAAGGGTACGCTGCGTGTAGGAGATTTTGTGTCAGCAGGTTCCTGCCATGGCAAAGTAAGAGCTATGGTGGATGACAAGGGCAGAAGAGTGAAGGAAGCAGGTCCTTCCATGCCTGTGGAGATCCTGGGTCTTTCCGATGTGCCCAGTGCCGGTGAGGTCATCCTGTCTCATGACAGCGACAAGACAGCCAAAACCTATGCGGAGACCTATTTGGCTCAGAATAAAGAAAAGATGCTGGAAGAGACCAAATCCAGAATGTCTCTGGATGATTTGTTCTCACAGATTCAGGAAGGCAATCTGAAGGAACTGAATCTGATTGTCAAAGCGGACGTTCAGGGTAGTGTGGAAGCTGTAAAACAGTCCTTGCTTAAGCTTTCCAATGAAGAAGTGGTTGTAAAATGTATTCATGGCGGTGTTGGTGCCATCAATGAGTCCGACGTTATGCTGGCCATGGCTTCCAGCGCGATCATCATTGGCTTTAACGTCCGTCCGGATGTGACTGCCAAGGCCAATGCTGAGAGAGAGGGTGTAGACATTCGTCTGTATAGAGTTATTTATCAGGCGATTGAGGATATTGAAGCAGCCATGAAGGGTATGCTTGACCCTGTATTTGAAGAAAAGGTGATCGGTCATGCCGAGGTACGTCAGATCTTCAAGGCTTCCGCAATCGGTAATATTGCAGGTTCTTATGTTTTGGATGGTATCTTCCAGAGAGGCTGCAAGGTGCGTATCAGCCGTGAAGGTAAGCAGATCTATGAAGGAAGTCTGGCTTCCTTAAAGAGATTCAAGGATGATGTGAAGGAAGTAAAATCCGGCTTTGAATGCGGTCTTGTATTTGATGGCTTTGATCAGATGCAGGAGTTTGATATCGTGGAAGCATATGTCATGGTAGAAGTACCGCGCTAAACGATGAAAAGTATAAGAAGGAGAGCAATGAGAAAGAACAGTGTAAAAAATACCCGTATCAACGGGGAAGTTCAGAAGGTGCTGGCAGAGGTGATCCGTGGGGAGATCAAAGACCCCAGGATCAGTCCTCTTACCAGTGTGGTAGCAGTGGAAGTGGCACCGGATTTAAAGAGCTGTAAAGCGTGGATCAGTGTGCTTGGCGGTGAAGAAGCCAAGGAAGCAACCCTTCAGGGTCTGAAAAGTGCAGAAGGCTTTATCAAATCCAGGTTGGCTAAGACCATTAATCTGCGCAATACCCCAAACATTACTTTTGTAATGGATCAGTCTATTGAGTATGGTGTGAACATGTCCAGAAAAATTGATGAAGTCATGGGGAAAACCACACAAGCGCAGGAAGAAGATCAGTAAAAGGATACCGGAGCAGGGCAGCCTGCCCCGGTATTGTGGTTACAGTCTGCCCGTGAACAACCTAAAGGGTAACAGTCCGGGCATAGGCTCAGGAAGGAGGAGACAACATGAATATTCTAAAAGAGTGTATGGATGCAAAATACATTGGAATTGGCGGACACATTCGTCCGGACGGAGATTGTGTTGGCTCGTGTCTGGCATTGTATCAGTATCTGAAGAAGTGTATGCCGGATAAATACATAAAAGTGTTTTTGGAAAGACCTGCTGAAATTTTCAGCGACATCCAAGGGTTTGATGAAATAGACAGTTCCTGCAGTGAGGATACAGTGTTTGATGTATTTTTCTGCTTGGATTGTGCAGATGAAAGGCTTGGAGAGAGCAGAAAATATTTCATACAAGCAGGTAAGACCATTAATATAGACCATCACATCAGCAATGAGGGATGTGGCACCTTGAATTATATACAGCCACAGGCAAGCTCTGCCAGTGAGCTGATTTATGATTTGATAGAGAAAGAACAGCTGGATCAGGAGCTGGCGAAGGCGATTTATATTGGTATTATTCATGACACAGGAGTGTTTCAATATTCCAATACATTGCCTGAGACCATGGAGAAAGCTGCAAAGCTGATTGGATATGGATTTGATTTCCCTAAATTGATACAGGAGACATTTTATCAAAAAACATATAAACAGACCCAGATTACAGGAAGAGCTTTGGTGGAAAGTGTGCTTTTTCTGGATGGCAGGTGCATTGTCAGCTGCATGACGCAGACTATGATGGATTTCTATGGAGCCGAGCCTGCTGATCTGGATGGTATTGTCAACCATCTGCGCAATATTAAGGGTGTGGACTGTGCAATTTTCATGTATCAGACGGATGCTTGTGAGTATAAGGTGAGTATGCGGTCCAATGAAAAGGTTGATGTGTCTAAAGTGGCAGAAGTTTTTGGCGGCGGCGGACACAAGCGTGCTGCAGGCTGCAGTATGAAGGGGACTTTTTATGACTGTGTGAACAATCTGTCCCTTCATATTAACAAGCAGCTGGAGGATTAGTAAGAATGCTGAACGGAATTATCAATGTGTATAAAGAGGCTGGATTCACCTCCCATGATGTGGTTGCCAAAATGCGAGGAATCTGCGGACAGAAAAAGATAGGGCACACGGGTACACTGGATCCGGAGGCAACCGGCGTATTGCCAGTCTGTCTGGGCAATGGTACCAAGCTTTGTGATATGCTGGCAGATCGGAATAAGGAGTATATTGCCGGCCTTTTGTTGGGCGTGACTACAGATACCCAGGATATTACCGGACAAGTTCTGGCTCAGAAAGAAGTGACCTGCAGCAAAGAAAAAGTGCAGGAAGTGATTTACAGCTTTCAGGGGGAATATCTCCAAGTGCCTCCCATGTATTCTGCGTTAAAGGTAAATGGCAGGAAGCTCTATGAGCTTGCCAGAGCCGGAAAAGAAGTGGAACGCCAGGCCAGACCGGTGTACATTCATAAGATAGAGATCCTGGAAATGGATTTTCCCAGAGTTACCATGAGAGTGGCCTGTTCCAAGGGCACCTATATCCGTACTCTGTGTAATGATGTGGGTACAGAGCTTGGCTGCGGAGGAACCATGGAATCTTTGAAACGTACCCGAGTGGGTGAGTTTGGAATTGAGGAGGCGTTGACCCTGGGACAGCTTCAGGAGCGGAAGGATGCTGGAATGCTGGAACAGTGCATCAAAAGCGTGGAGACTTGTTTTGTACAGTATCCAGCCCTTCATGTGACTAAGGAAAATGGCAAGCTTTTGGATAACGGCAATGCTTTTTATCCTTCTCAGACGCTGGAGCAAAAGCGATACCCGGCGGGGGAATGGGTGCGGGTTTACAAAGAAGAAGGAAGTTTTTACGGAATCTATGCATTTGACGGGGAGAAGCACTTTTATAAGCCGGTAAAAATGTTTTTATAGTTGAGGAATCATTCACGGAAATGAGGTTGCGAAGGAAGACATGAAGGTTATAACCGGGACAAGGAAAATAGAGTTGAATAGAGCGGTTGCTGTGGCGATCGGTAAGTTTGACGGTCTTCATCTGGGGCATCAGAAGCTGCTGCAAGAGATTTTAGAGCAGAAAAGGAATGGCATGGAATCTTGCGTCTTTACCTTTGACCCGGCACCCTCAGTGTTTTTTGGGGCAAGTGACGGAAGAGAGTTGTTGACGAGAGAAGAGAAGCGGGATATTCTGGCACACATGGGCGTGGATGTTTTGATCGAGTTCCCTTTGACGGCGCAGACAGCTTCCATTCCGCCAAAAGAGTTTGCGACAGAGATTTTGGCAAAGCAGATGCATGTCAAATTCATCGCTGCCGGAACAGATTTATCTTTTGGGGCAGGAGGTAAGGGGAATGCAGCCTTGCTGCAAGATCTGGAGGACGAGTGTGGTTTTGAGGTAAAGATCATAGAAAAGATACAGCTTTTAGGACGGGAGATCAGTTCTACTTATGTGCGGGAGCAATTGGAAGCAGGAAATATGCCGGTGGTAGCAAAGCTGCTTGGACGACCCTATTCTATTAAAGGAACTGTGGTTCATGGGAACAGGCTGGGAAGAAGCCTGGGGATGCCTACGGTGAATCTGTCGCCTCCGGAAGGGAAACTGATGCCACCCTGCGGAGTTTATTATTCTTCGGTCCTGCACCAGGGAAAACGTTACCGGTCTATCAGCAATGTTGGTTACAAACCCACTGTGGCAGAGAAAAAAGTGATGGGAGTGGAGACTTATTTATATGACTTTGATTCAGATGTTTATGGTGAGGAGATAGAAGTGAGTCTCTACGAGTTTAAACGACCGGAAAAGAAATTTGAGAATATAGATGAGTTGAAAGCGCAGCTGATGGAAGATATCAGTGCCGGGGCCGGGAGGTTTTGCTGAAAATAAGCAAAAAACCTCTTGTAAGTTTTAGGCTTTTCCCGTAAAATAGGAACGGATAGTTAATTTTGAATCGAAAGGATAAATGAAACATGAGCATAGGTATTATTTTATCAATGGCCGGCGGATTAGGTCTTTTCCTGTTCGGTATGGAATTGATGAGCGATTCCATTGAAAAGGTGGCAGGTGCAAGACTTAGACGGATACTGGAAATCTTTACCACCAACCGCTTTATGGGTATGATTGTTGGTATTGTTTTTACCGGTATCGTACAGTCCTCTTCTGCATGTACGGTCATGGTAGTCAGCTTTGTTAACTCCGGCCTGATGAACCTGTATCAGGCGGCAGGTGTTATATTCGGAGCCAATATTGGTACCACAGTGACTTCACAGCTGATTTCCTTTAATCTCGCTGAGATTGCACCGGTGATACTGCTGTGTGGTGTGGTTATTATGATGTTTTCTAAAAAAGAGAATATTAAGAAAGTTGCAGAAGTGATTGTGGGTTTTGGTATTCTCTTTGTGGGGCTGCAGACTATGTCGGCAGCCATGGAAGGCATGAAGAATGTGCCTGAGGTGGTAAATTTGCTGAGCTCTTTGAAGAATCCGTTTCTTGGAACTTTGGTTGGTTTTATTCTGACTGCGATTATTCAAAGTTCTTCTGTGACAGTCAGTATCGTACTGCTTTTGGCAACGCAGGGGCTTTTAGCGCTCCCGATCACACTGTATATCATTATGGGTTGTAATATTGGTTCCTGTACCACAGCTTTGTTGGCAGCTATGTCCGGTAAGAAGGATGCTAAGAGAGCAGCTATGATTCATTTCCTGTTTAATGTGATCGGAACGGCGATCATCTATGTGATCTTGCTGGTTGCAGGGGATCAGGTTGTCAAAGGAATCAGTTACATATCTTCTGATAATGGCAGATTTGTAGCGAATGCGCACACCATCATTAAGGTGTTCCAGGTGGTGATCCTCTTCCCTTTTGCAAGGTGGATTGTCAATTTGGCTATTTTATGTGTGCCGGGCGAAGACAAGAAGGTAAGCGAAACGGAGAATTATCAGTTAAAATACATTGGCGAAAAGGTACTGTTCAATCCGGCTACTGCTGTAGTGGATGCCATCAGAGAGGTAGAGCGTATGGGCTCCCTTGCTACAGAAAACCTGAACCGTGCTATGAAGGTCCTGATCACTTTGGATGAGGAAGAGATTGATGAAGTTTATCGGGTGGAAAAGAACATCAATTTCCTGAACCACTCGATCACGGACTATCTGGTAAAAGTCAATCAGACAACCCTCCCCATAGAAGACCTTAAGAGTCTGGGTGCTTTGTTCCATGTGGTAAATGATATTGAGAGAATCGGTGACCATGCAGAAAATGTGGCAGATATCGCAAGACACAGCAAAGAGACAGGAGTTGGTTTTAGTAAGGAAGCACAGCGAGAGCTTGGCGAAATGATGGAAATGATCAACCAGATCCTTCAGTATGCTATGGAGGTATTTCCCAAGGGTGATGAGACACATATGCAGGATGTCCTTGCCCTGGAAGATAATGTGGATGCCAAGGAAAAAGAATTGCAGCAGATGCATGTGGAACGTCTTACCAGAGGCGAATGTTCAGCGGAAGCGGGCATGATGTTCTCCG
>JAZSFW010000210.1:0-14963 GCA_045532445.1 Acetatifactor sp.
TGCTTATTACTATTATAGTGTATTTTTGTATAAAAAACAACTACTATTTATTGATTTCTTCTAATAAATCTATCATCTCAGGATATAATATATCGCTCGACTTGGAACGAAGGATCACAGATATGTACGGTGAGCCATTCACATCTCTGGCAAGGAGCATCAGACAATGTCCTGCCGCATTGGTAGTCCCAGTCTTTCCACCTACGACGGTAACATTTTCCGGCGCTTTATAATCCCAGAAAAAGCGATTGGTATTTTTAAAATTCAGCTTTTTCTCTTGACCATTCTTGTCATAATAAATCGTCTGATATTCTATCGTGCGGATAATCTCCTGAAGGAATTCATTTTGTACAAATTCGTTAAAGATTAAATAAAGATCATACGCTGTGGTATAATGATTTTCCTGCGTCAGCCCATGAGGATTCATAAAGTTCGTATTGGTAGCACCCAAAGCTTTTGCTTCCTCATTCATCAATTCCACAAAGCCTTCAATACTTCCTCCCACATTCTCTGCGATCAGCATAGCTACATCATTGGCCGAATTGATCAAAAGTACATGAAGTGCCTGGTTCAGCGTCATGGTGTCACCATTCTTTAAGCCGCAGAGCTGTGCCCCCGGTTCCGTAATATTTACCGCATTTGTCGCTCTAAGGACTTGCTCGGCTGAACCATATTTTAAAGCTACCAGCGCAGTCATAACCTTTGTCAGACTGGCCGGATAAAGTCTGCTGTGGGCATTCTTGGCATAGAGGACTTCTTTGCCATTTAGGTCACAGAGTACTGCCGCACCTGCATCAGACATATTCACAACCTCATCATCCATAATATCATCCGTTATGATACATAGGGAAGAGGCAAATGCTTTTGCTGTGCCTGGCTTTTCCCTGGCAATTATATTAAAACTTGTGATCTCCGAGACAGACTCATAAGGACTTTCATATACGGTATCTGCACATCCGGTAAGCATTATTCCGGAAAGGACTATACTTAAAAGACCAATAATCTTTTTACATTTGCGGTTGGGCTGATTGATCATCATTTCTCTCTCGTTCACTTTCTGTGTTTCACGCCACTATAGCTCTCCTCTGTCTAAGGCTTTGATCATAAGCTCTGCACTGGCCAGGTTGGTTGCTAAGGGAACATTGTACATGTCACAGAGCTTTACTACATTGTTGACATCCGGCTCATGTGATTTGCTGGTAAGTGGATCTCTCAAAAAAATCACCAGGTCAATCTGATTGTGTTCGATCTGTGCCCCTATCTGCTGTACTCCTCCCAGGTGACCGGCCAGATATTTGTGAATATTCATGTTGGTCACTTCTTCGATCAGCCTTCCGGTTGTTCCTGTTGCAAACAGCTCATTCTTACTTAAGATGTTTCTGTAAGCAATACAGAAATTCTGCATTAGTTTCTTCTTTGCATCATGTGCAATCAGTGCAATTTTCATATTTGTACCCCTCTATCTGAAATTTATTAATTTCTTTCTTTTCTCGCCTGTAAACGCACATTCAGGACAAATCCCATACCGATATACAAACTCCACAGCGAAGTCAGACCGTAGCTGACAAAAGGCAGCGGAAGCCCCGTATTGGGTAACAGGAAAGTGGTGACTCCAATATTAAAAAATCCCTGAAAGGCCACCAATCCTCCCATTCCTGCCGCAATGATCGTTCCTGCCGTATCACTTGCCCTTCTGGCTATAGAAGCACATTCAAGCGCTATTGCAAACAAAAGTACAATTACCGTTACACTTCCCTTAAAGCCAAATTCTTCCCCAATTACAGCGAAAATAAAGTCTGTTTGCGGCTCAGAAATAAAATTCCCGTTTTTAACGGAAGTAATTTCGTTGTTCTTATAACCTTTTCCGTCTAATTGTCCGGAACCGATGGCCATGACAGAATTTAACTGCTGGTAGGCTTCATGATCGGCATACTCATCCGGATAGAAAAAAGCCATGATACGCGTGGACTGATATCCCCTCATCAGTGTCTTGTTTACAAAGTTAGGTTCCGGCTGGATCGCCAGATACACAACGATGACTACAGCAGGAACAGCTACAGCAAGCAAACTAAATATCAGTTTATAACTAATCCCTCCTGCAAACATCAAAACACAGAAAACAACCAACAGTACGATACTGGTCGACAAATCAGGCTGCAAGGCAATCATTATCCACGGAACAAGAATCAGTAACACACATAAGGAAATAATCTTAAATGTATTTATGTACTTCTTATACAACATAATAAACTGTGCGAAGAATAAAATCAATAGGATTTTTGCAGTTTCTGATGGCTGAAAACGAAAATCACCGATCAAAAGCCACCTTTGTGCTCCACCACTGTCATCACCGGCAACGATTACAAGCAACAACAACAGCAAATTAACGGCATATATCAGCCAGTAAAATTTCAATACCCATTTGTAATCAAACATAGCAACGACCAGCATGATGAATACACCAGCCGCCAAACCTGCCATTTGTTTGTTTTGAAGGGATGGTTCTGCAGACCCTACGGCCAGACACCCTATGACAGAAAGGCCAATCAGCATCAGTATTAATTTAAAATCA
The DNA here is from genome assembly GCA_045532445.1 of Acetatifactor sp. Classification (GTDB taxonomy): domain Bacteria; phylum Bacillota; class Clostridia; order Lachnospirales; family Lachnospiraceae; genus Acetatifactor. The sequence continues at coordinate 2,573 of JAZSFW010000210.1, forward strand.
AAATCACGCAATCTGTATTTTTTAAACATTTGCTTCCTTTCCTATGCCACAAAAGCGTCCGGCCTAAGATTATTTTCGCAGATCAAGTATAGGAATATTGGCATACAAGGTGGGATTTTTGATCCCTCTGTTTCCCTTGCCTTTCGTATTGATCTGTATCTCCATATTAGCGGCATCTATCTTCATGTACTTGGATATCACTTTGGCGATATCTATTTTTATAAAATCCATCATCTCCGGAGAGCAGTTGACTCTGTCCGAGATCAATAATATTTTTAATCTGTCCCTTGCAACATCACGGGAGCTTTTTCTGCGAAAGAATCGTCTCATATCAAGCCCTCCTATGCCTTGTGAAAGATGCCGGATACTTTAGTCCAGAAAGAAATTCCCTTTTCCGCAGCCAGAAACGGCACTTCTTCTCCCTGTATCCTGCGAACCACATTTGCATAAGCCTTGCCTGCCGGACAATCAGTCCCTACCAGCGGCTCTCCCTGATTCGTTGCAACAACTACGTGCTCATCATCGGGTATGATACCTAAAAGCGGAACGGCCAGAATATCTACCACATCAGAGGCTGACATCATATCTCCCTTTCGCACCATATCTGTTCTGAGACGGTTAATGATCAGATCCATCTGCTTAAAACCATTTGCTTCCAGCAAACCAATGATACGGTCTGCATCTCTGATCGCTGAAACCTCTGGTGTAGTCACGATCAATGCCCTGTCGGCACCGGCCACAGCATTCTGAAACCCTTGTTCAATGCCTGCCGGACAATCCAGCAATATATAGTCAAACTGTTCCTTTAAATGCTCGATGACTTTCACCATCTGTCCCGGCGACACAGCACTTTTATCTCTTGTCTGGGCGGATGGCATCAGATAAAGTCCAGGATTTCTTTTGTCCCGTATCAGTGCCTGTTTGACTCTGCAGCTTCCCTCAACGACATCTACAAGATTATAGACAATTCTGTTTTCCAGCCCCATAACCACATCCAGATTACGAAGACCGATGTCTGTATCGATCAGACATACCTTCTTTCCCATTTTTGCAAGACCTGTTCCTACGTTTGCGGTAGTGGTGGTCTTTCCCACTCCGCCTTTCCCTGACGTGACGACAATTACTTCGGAATTACTCATTCAATCCTCCAATTCTGCCGCTTTTAAGCGGACCCAGATATGTAATCTATCGTCCTGCCAAGAATCATGACTGCACGATTCCCAGCAAATCTTTCGTAAGAGATTCAAAAACAATTCTTTCGTTTTTTGTATATGCAATTTTCGGTAGTACCCGGGAACGAATTCCCCATTTCATCTGCTTATTTGCAGCTTTATATTTGAAATCGCCGATTTTTAATTTTTCCGGCGCCATTTCAAGCGCAACAACATAATGCTTCTTTTCATCTCCTGAAGCCCCCGCGTAAGCTTCACCGTAAAGCCCACCCAGAATAATGATATTTCCTCTGGACACTACCTTACAGCCCATTTGTACATCTCCCAGTATAATAATACTGGTTTCTGCTTCTATTACCTCTTTATTTTTCAGAGTTCCCTTATAGAATTGACCGCCGGATTCCGGGGCAAGTCGTTTTTCCACTTGCTTTAATGCCCGCAAAAACAGCTTGTCTGTCTCCTCGTTTCTTCCCACAATACAGATAACTTTTATGTCACTGTTATCGTGTATCACTTCCAGTATCTTGATCTCTTCCTCTCTGGTAAGACTGCGTCCTTCAAGCGACAAAGCTACTTGTGCATTTCCGAAAAAAGCTCTTGAATCGGAGAACTTGGCAGCTAGTTCTTGTAAAATAACAGGGAATTCCAATTCTTCATTCAGATGAATGGTCAGCCCGTTGTGATAACTTTTTACAACCACAGCCTCTTTCACAGTCTTTCACCCCTTTCTTTTTTCGTCACTGATGTGACACTATTCTATTTTTAGAACTCATTTTCAGATACGCCCTCGCTATCTACTTCAGCAGTACCGGTCAATATCTCTTCCTCTGCTGCAAGACCATAATAATATTTGGTGATCTCTCTTGCAACCTGCGCAGCATAGTCGGATGAATAACCGAACGGAATCCGTACTGCAAAAGCAATTTCAGGACTTTCATAGGGAGCATATCCCACAAATAACGCATGGTTTGGTCTGGTTTTGATCTGTTCTGCAGTACCGGTCTTACCAGCTACATTTACTGCAAGATCATTAAAATAAGCTTTTCCCTCCACAACTTTTCTCATGCCCAGATGGATTGCATTCCAATATTCGCCAGGCATGTTAATTTTATTTCGAATTTCAGGCTCGTTTTCTTCTAAAACAACACCTTCTGAATTCATCACTTTATCTATCAGTGTCAGATTATAGCAGGTACCACTGTTGGCGACAGTGGATACGTATCTGGCAAGACCGACAGTCGTATAACTTCCGCTGCCTTGCCCGATCGCAGTTCGAACCGGGTCAATATCAGATACATCCGGCGAATATTCATCTACCTCTACACCGGATTTTTCTGTAAGGCCAAACAGATCAGCATATTGATAAAAAGTCTCAAGACCTGCATTGGCATCATAAGAGGATCCTCTGGTAGCCAGTCTGTACCCGACTTCATAGAAATAGTTGTTGCAGGAATGTTGGATTCCTCCTATTACATCCAGCAGACCATGTCCCCAGGTACTCCAACATCTGGGACCGTTTTCTATGGATGTGAATACGCCGGTACATTTTATTTCGGAGGAAAGATCAATGACCCCTTCAGTCAAGCCTGCTGTTGCAGATACCATTTTAAAGGTAGAACCTGGCGCTGCTTTATACTGCGTTGCATAATTTAAGCTGGGGCTTGATTTGTCTGTCATCAGCTTCGCCCAGTATTTTGCATCTATCGTATTAGCTAACATATTGTTGTCATAGCCCGGATAAGTCACCATAGTCAATACATCACCTGTATTGACATCTGTGATCACCACTGCACCATTACAGGGATCCAGCGCCAGCTGTGCCGGTGTAATATCCAAATTTTTAAGGCGATTCATCATAAACTGGTAAGCAGATAACTGTCCGCTGTAAAGCTTCTCCTTATCTGTTTCCGGAAAATTGGCAGCTTCCTGTTCACAGATCAGCATACAGATGTCCTTTCCGTTTATGATATCACTCAGAAGCATGTACTTGTAAAAACGCTTCTGAAGTTCCAGATTTCCTTCTATCATTTCAATGATATATTCAGTCAGCTGTTTGAAGGTTTCTTCGGAATCCACATATTTTTCTTCTATTTTCAGCTTACTTACATCGATCCAGCTCTTACCGATACAATAGTACAGATAATCACTGAGACTAATCACTTCCTCTTTTGTCCATGCAATATAGGTATCGTCCGCTGTATCCACTTTGGAAGTGATGATCACACCGTTTTTGTTGAGCAGGGAGACAATATTGCTCTGGTATACCTGATATTCTTTGGAAAGCTTATTATAAGGAGTCTTTTTTTCAAAAAGCTCTTCTCTGAGTTTGTCATAAACTGCTTCCTTATACTGTAAATGCTTTTCGTAGACTTCCTTTTCTTTCTCACCGGCATCCGGATCATCAAAATGATTGATATCGACCACACTGTTATTGATAATCGCAAAATAAACATCATAAATAGGGATTTTAATATCTTTATTGCTGGAACCGGCAGCGGCATGATATTCCTTGTTGTTGATAATTTTATCAGTCAGAATACCTGCAATACTCTGCTCCAATATCTTGTAAGACGCAATCTGCAGATTGCTGTCAATGGTTAAAACCACATCTTCACCAGCCGTTGGCGCAACACTGTTTTTTATCTGGATCGTTTTCCCAAGGTTGTCCACAACAAGCTTTTCGCTGCCTTTTTTTCCTTGTAACCGGGTTTCCATGTAGGCTTCGATACCGTTTTTTCCCACCACATCATTAATGGTGTAGCGGTCACCATCGCCTCCTTCTTCCTTATCCTGCTCATTCAAGCTCGTAAGCTCGTCTGAAGATATTTTACCGGTATATCCCAGCATCTGCGCAAAATATTCGCTTTCATGGTACTGTCTTGCTGTATCCTCCTCGATGCTGACGCCCACCAGCTGATCCATATTTTCCATGATCACAGCCACCGTCTTGTCACTGACATCTCTTGCAACCGTGGTTCCTACATATTTGCGAAAGGCAGTGAGTTTCATGGCATATCTGATGGTGATCAACTGTAAAAGTTCTTCCTTGGTATAACCTTTTCCAACAATAAAAGTACTGGTTGTGTCCCCCTCTACTTCATAATCACCGATCCGGAATCCGCCTGACCCTTTTCCGCCCAAAAAATGGATTACATCTTCCGGGGTGGAATTTCTTTCGCTTTCTTCCAGATCGTCTATGTATGACTCGCCATAAATATCTGCCAGGAACCTAAGAAGCTTTGTCCCTTCTACATTAAAGGCAAACTCACCGTTTTCATCAATGATCACATGAAAATCAGTAATCACACTGTCACCATTTTTCTCGATCATCTTGATCAGCTTATAGATGTTCTCGTTCAGCAGCTTATTCTTGGTTGCAGTACCCATTCCGGATTCATAGACATCTTCGATCTTAACGGAATAAGCCAGCTTATTGTCAGCAAGTACCACACCGTTACGATCCAGGATCCGTCCTCTTGTGCTGGCAATGCTCCTGGTCTTCTCCGTCTTTAAAATAAACTTGTCCAGATACTCCTGTCCATTTACAATCTGAAGATCAAAGCAGCGGTAGATCAGGATACCTCCAAGAACCATAAAAAGCAAGGCCAGAACCGTCAGTCTGCTGGTCACAATATTCAGAATACGCTCTTTTAATTCATCAAACAAATTTCTGCTCGCTCCTTTTTTCTTTGCTTTCCAGCCAAACATTCATTTTCAATATCAACGGATAAATGAAAATCGTTACTATGATCGTATACACTGCCTCCGGCAATATGACATTGACAAAATAATATGGGAAATCAAACTTTCCTCTCAACAAAAATTGTAACAGATAACAACTGATTCCAAAGGTCAGATCACTGACCACGATCAATGCAATGGGTAATTTGATATCTTCCGGATAAAAAAGCTTACAGAACTTCCCATTCAAAAAACCAATGTACATCAGCACAAGGGCATAAAACCCCAAAACATCTCCATGCAGAATATCACAGAGAAGCCCGCAGAAAAATCCGATGATAAGCCCTTCTTTTTCCCCTCTCATAAAACCAAAGGAGGAGGTCAGAATAATCATAAGATTCGGGATGATACCACCAAATGCGAGGCTTCGAAACACCGTACACTGCAGTACAAAACAAACCAATATGGTGATTGTCAATAAGATCTTTCTTCTCATTTAAGCGCCTCATCTTCATTGATCTGCTGTTTTTGCTCCAATAGGATCAACACCTCATCAAGATGTTCAAAATCAACAGCGGGTGTTATGTAGCCTGACTTTGTCAGATTATTGGCATCTTGATTCATAGTATGAATATACCCGATCAGGATGTTTGGCAGATATTTATCACTGATATTGGAGGTGACCACCTTGTCACCTTCTGAAACTTTCTTTTCACTGTCAAGGAGCTGACTGAAGCGGATGACCCCATCGGCCATAAGCTTCAGATCTCCGGACACGATGAGCTTATCGCCCGTAGCAATCACCGCACCGCTGACATTGGAATTATCAGAGATAATGGAGGTTACTTTGGACCAGTTGGGTCCTACGGAAGATATCTTTCCTACAAGACCGCCTCCTGCAATTACATTCATGTCCACCTCAAGGTCATCCTGGTATCCCTTATCGATGGTAAAACTGGAATACCAATTGCTGGAATCCCTGCTAATGATCCTGGCTCCCACTTTATCGTACTCGCTATACTGATCATCCAATTCAAAAAGTTCCCGCAAATTATTCAGTTCATATCTTTCCTGCTGCAGTATCGTATTCTGAGTGGTCAACTCTGCCACCTGCTCTTTTAGGCTTGCATTTTCATCGAGAAGCTGTCTGATCTGAACAAGCTCATCGGACCGATTGGACAGCCATTGCCCTGCCTTGCTGATACTTTGCTGGAAAGGAACCACCACATAACCTACTACCGTGTTCAGCGGCCGATTGAACAGATTCGTGCTAAAAGTAAGCAACATCATCACACAACATAATATGGTTAATCCTAAAAGGAGATATTTGCCGGATATCACAACTTTATCTCTTTTTCTTTTTACAACTGGACTCATCTGCTCATCCCTTCAATTGCATATGCTACGGTTTTATAATTATCCTCTTTAATGATCTTGGAAAGACCAAGGGCAACGCTTGCAATCGGATCTTCTGCAACATTTACCTTTAGTCCCGTACCAATGGCTAACCGTTCGGCCAAATGATTAACCTGAGAAGCACCGCCGGTCAGATAAATCCCTTTACGGTAAATATCAGCAGCCAGTTCAGGCGGTGTCCTTTCCAGAATCACTTTTACGTTATCCACAATCGTATGGAAATGTTCTTCCATGCACTCATCTACCAGCTTCGTGGGAATCTCTCTCTCTACAGGCAGTCCGGTCACGATGTCTCTTCCGTATACCAATGCCCCTCTGCTGTCAGGTTCCAGCTCATTTAATGCAATCTTTACCGCTTCCGCCGTCTTGCCGCCGATGATCAGACTAAACTCCCTGCGCACAGCAGATCGGATGGCTTCATCAAATTTGGCTCCGCCCACTTTAATGAGACGGCTTAATACGATGCCACCCAGAGACAGAATAGAAATCTCTGTGGTCTCATACCCCACATTTACGATCAAGGCACCATTTGAATTCTTTACATCAATCCCAAGACCAAGGCCGTCTGCAACTGCCTTTTCAACCACCATGATTTTCTTTGCTTTTACATTGGCATCCCTGATCAGATCATAAAAGGCTCTTTTTTCTACCTCTGTCACATCCGTAGGAACTGCGACATAATAATCTGCAGGCTTTACATTTCCCCGCTGGAGGTCTGTAACAAAATATTTGATCAGCGTCTCCATATTTTTGATATCTGCGATCACACCGTTTGACAAAGGGAAAGAAATATGAATATTTCCCGGTGCTTTCTCATACATTTCAAAAGCGGAGTTGCCATAAGCAAACAATGTGTTCTTATTCTCAATGGCGATCATATTTTTCTCCACCATGATACTATCGTCGTTCCTGCAATAAATTTTAATGTTGTTGGTACCAAGATCGATACCGAATGCGTTAATAGCCAAAATTCCAGCTCCTTTCTAAAGTAAATCTGTTTCCTTAAAACTGGTGTAACTGTTATCACCTATAATAATATGATCAAGCAGCGGAATCTCCAGGGTATCTCCCATCATTTTTACGTTTTGTGTTACCGTTATGTCACACTCACTGGGGGCTGGATCACCGCTTGGATGATTATGGACCAATATAATATTTACTGCTTTATTCTGCAGTGCTTCCAGAAAGATTTCTCTGGGAGAGATCAGCGACATCCTGACACTTCCAACGGAGAGCATAGATTCCTTTAAGATCTGTCCCTTACAATCCAAAGATACAAGGATCACACATTCCGTTGTTTTATGTCTGAGCTGTTCCATAAAATAATCTGCAACTGTTTTGGAATCACTGCAAGTCATTCTCTCCTTGGCAACAGCCCGGCTGATCCGCGCAGAGAGCTCTGTCAGACATTTTAGCTTGACTGCCTTTACCTCTCCTATGCCTTTTACTTGCATCAATTCTTCCAAAGTGACATCATATAATCCAAGCAAACCTTCCCTTGATGGTTTCGCCAGATTAAGAACCTGCTCTGCCAGTTCCAGCGCACTGGTCTTACTGGTTCCGGTACGCAGGATGATCGCCAATAACTCGCTCTCCGTCAAATGCTGCGGTCCGTAGGCGAGAAATTTTTCATAGGGCTTGTTTGGTACATTGCTGTTTTCCTTTTTCATGTCTGCTCCTGTCTGAACCCTATCCAACACTGCAAACAAGAAAAATCAGGCTTTGTATTACCTATTTTAAAAACTTATAAACCAAAAGTGCAATCACCACACCCAGCACACTGGAAATGGTTATCTGGAATTTTAATCCAAAAGTAAAGATAATGAAACCAAGATTTAGTTCAACAGGTGCACTCATTCCGAAAGACTGACCATAGTTTAAAAAACTATCATCAAAATATGTCCCAATAAATCTGCCGATCACAAAACCGATCAACACCAGAACAATCAGTAACCAATTCACTCTTTTCAAAAGTATATCCTCATCTTTCTTCTGTATTTTTTACTGTTGTCATTTGCCCGAATATGACAGCAAACGCTACACGGTTTGCTAAACATGTTTATATAGTAACACAATTCCCAAAATCTGTACATAAAATTCATGGATTTTATTTCGCGGTTTTTTTCAAATTTGCTTTTGCTTTTTCGACATCTTCTGCAAAAATCACTTTCTTATTAAGCAGAGATTGCAGTGATTTCAGGATGCCGAATTTGGCATGCTGCCAGGTAAGACCACCCTGAAAATACACAGCATAGGGCGGTTTGATGGGGCCGTCTGCAGATAGTTCAATGGAGGAACCGGATACAAAGGCACCTGCGGCCATAATAACCTTGGCATCATATCCCGGCATATCCCAAGGCTCTGGAGTCACATGACTGTCTACCGGCGCCGCAGCCTGAATGCCTTCACAGAAAGCGATGACACCTTCCGGCGTGCCGAATGTCACGGCCTGGATGATATCATGTCTGCTTTCTGTGCTGTTCGGCACAACAAAAAAGCCAAGATTTTCGTAGATATTTGCAGCAAAGATAGCCCCCTTTAAGGCACCGGCTGTCACTGTGGGAGACAAAAACAATCCCTGATAGAACTGGGAAAGGATTCCCAAGGAGGCTCCCACCTCTTTTCCCAGTCCCGGAGAAGTCAGGCGATAAGCTGCATTTTCTACACATTCTGCCTTTCCGGCAATATAACCGCCAATAGGTGCAAGTCCGCCTCCCGGGTTCTTGATCAGAGAACCTACTACCATATCAGCTCCCACATCGGAAGGCTCAGAAAGTTCTACAAATTCGCCATAACAGTTGTCTACCATACAGACCACATCCGGCTTAATCTCCTTGATAAAGGCGATCAGCTCTCCAATCCTTGCTACCGATAAGGTAGGACGGGTCTGATACCCTTTTGAACGCTGAATGGTCACCAACTTGGTCTTTTCATTTACAGCCTTTCGGATGCCTTCCCAGTCAAAACTTCCATCTTCTAATAAATCCACCTGACGGTAAGTGATGCCATACTCTTTCAAAGATCCTTTGGAAGGACGAATGCCGATCACTTCTTCCAAGGTATCATAGGGCTTTCCCACCGGTGACAACAATTCATCTCCCGGGCGCAGATTGCTCATCAGCGCCAAAGCCAGTGCGTGGGTACCGCAGGTGATCTGAGGCCTTACCAACGCATCCTCCGTGTGAAAAATATCTGCATACACCTTTTCCAGTGTATCCCTTCCCAGATCATTGTATCCATATCCTGTGGTACCAAGCAAACAAGCTTCGCTGACCTGATTATTCTGCAGTGCTTTCAAAACCTTCATCTGGTTGTATTCAGCCGTCTGATCAATGGCTTCAAACCGCTCCTGCAAATGCGCTATGATCTCTTCTCCATATTGATAAACCACATCACTGATGCCCATTTGGGCATATATATTTCGTATTGCTTCCATACACGTTATCCTTTCCGGTCAATGTCTTGTACATCGATGATACCAGCCTGCACCATTTTTTCCTGCATAAATGCCAGTATTTTTTCATCATCGTACTGAAATTCTTTTTTATCCAGCCATATAACATCTTTTTCCCGCCGAAACCAGGTGAGCTGACGTTTGGCAAAATGCCTGGTATCCCTTTTGATCAGATAGACCGCTTCTTCCAGCGTGATCTCTCCTTCCAGGAAACTTAAAATTTCTTTATAACCCAGTCCCTGCATGGATACCATACCCTTTTTACAGCCTAGATTTCGAAGGCTCTCTACTTCTGCTACAAGTCCCTGCTTAAGCATTTCGTCAACACGCTGATCGATTCTTTCATAAAGCCTGCTTCGCTCATCATTCAGTACAAAATAACAAGAGTCATAAGCGCTCTCTTTCTCTTTTTCCTTTTCATTGTGATCCGATATCTTTTGCCCGGTCAACTGATAAAATTCCAGAGCTCGTATGGTCCGCTTCACATTATTCTGATGAATGGCCTCTGCTGACTTCGGGTCCACCTTACGAAGCATTTCATGAAGCACCTGTGCTCCTTCCTTCTTGGCCAGCTCTTCCAACTGTCTTCTAAAAGGTGTATCTTCCTCATTTTCCGTAAAATCCACATTTTTTAAAATTGCCTGAATGTAAAAGCCGGTGCCTCCGGTGAGAATAGGAATATGGCCTCTCTCGTAAATTGCCTCCATGCACTCCCGACACTTTTGCTGAAAGATCACCACATTAAAGTCCTCCGTGGGATCCAGCACATCGATCAAGTGATGGGGAACATCCTGCATCTCTTCCACAGTGATCTTGGCTGATCCGATATCCATGTGCCGGTAGACCTGCATGGAATCTGCCGATATGATCTCTCCGTTAATCGCTTTTGCTAACGCAATTGATAATTTTGTTTTCCCTACAGCGGTAGGACCCGTCAGAACAATCAGTGGGCGCTTTCGCATTTTCTCTCCCTCTCGTATATCAATTTTGTGATGCTCCCTTTAATTAGCAATTCGTTTAAATTTCTTCTCAAGCTCTGTCTGTGTCATGGAAATAATGGTTGGTCGTCCGTGGGGGCAGTTATACGGGTTATCCAAAGTCAAAAGCTCGTCGATCAATCGTTCTGCCTCTGCATGGCTCAAAGCGTTATTTCCCTTCACAGCTGCCTTACAAGACAGGGAAGCAATTTTTTCTTCCACAGCTTTCAGATTGCCTCTTAACGGTCCTTCTGCCAATTCATCAAGTACCTCCAGAAACAGTTCTTTCTCACCGCAGCCGTACAAATCCACAGGTACACTGCGGATTGCATATTCATTTCCACCAAAGGCTTCTATTTCAAATCCAAGTGCTGCAAAAGTCTCCCCATACTCCTTTAAAATCACTTCTTCCTGACCGGATAGACTTATGATCACCGGCGGCATCAGTCCTTGAGAAAGAACCTGATGTTCATGATACTGCTTTATCAGTCTTTCATATTTTACTTTTTCATGTGCCGCATGCTGATCTATAATAAAGAGTTTGTCTTCAAACTGCACCAGCCAATAAGTGTGGAACAACTGACCAATAATCTGATACTTTGTACGATTATCTACAGACAACATCTTCTCTTCAAATAAGCTCATCTGCACAGAAGTTTGTACTTCCTGTATTTTCTCCTGGTTCAGTGCTTCCTGTTGTATCCTTTCAGGAGGCGTCTGCACCTTTTCCTCCTTAAGCGGCTTTGCTTCTTCAAAAAAATCTGCTTGTGCGCGGGTCTTTTCCACCGTCTCCAAAGCATCCTGCATAGCCTGTACTTTCTTTTCTCCTATTACACGGTTCCATACCGGTTGTCTCACAACATCCTTCATCCTGGAGCGATCCGCTTCGTACCTGGTCTGCTCCATCACACGATAATGGCTTGTCCGTACCATCTCATAAGGTTCCGGGGTATGCTCTTTGGGAGCTTTCTTTGGAATAAGCGGCTCTGTATTCACTTCTGCGGTAGTTTTTGTGCCGCCAGACACAGATGGCTTTGCAATGGAAACCTCCGGGATCATTTCTTTGGCTTTCAGTGCCTGTCTTACTACCCCTGCCAGCATATTACAAAAAGCAGGTCCGTTAGAAAAACGCACGTCCATTTTTGTGGGATGTACATTCACGTCCACCTCTTCGTGTTCCATCACAATATGGAGTACACAAAAAGGAAATTTATGCTGCATCAGATACTCTTTATAGCCCTCCTCAATGGCCCTTGCTATAATATTACTTCTGATAAAGCGATGATTCATAAAATATATTTCAAAATTCCGGTTAGACCTTACCACAATGGGCTTGCCCAAATAACCGTCTATCCGTATACCTGCCTCTTCATAGCTGATGGGAATCAGTGACATGGCAATTTCACGGCCGTATATACGATAAATAACTTCTTTTAAATCTCCGTTACCGGTGGTATGGAACTTTTCCTGATTCCCCACCAGAAACCGGAAAGAAATGTCCGGTCTGGATAAAGCCAGATGTTCCATCAATTCTGCAATATATCCGCCTTCCGTGGCCGCTGTCTTTAAAAAATTTCTGCGCACGGGAGTATTAAAAAACAGATTCCTTACAATAAAAGTAGTACCGTCCGGTGCTCCGACCTGAGAATAATCAGCTTCCTTACCGCCTTCAAGCAGCATTCGCGTCCCCG
>JAZSFW010000288.1:0-8827 GCA_045532445.1 Acetatifactor sp.
ATATAGCAAGAATATTTTACTTTACACACTATAACAATAAGTATGTGTTATTACATGGTTTTATCAAGAAAACAATGGTTACACCGCCACAGGAAATTGAAAGAGCTGTTTCGTACATGGAAGATTATTTGAGGAGGAATCAAGATGAGTAAAGCAGGAGTTTCTTTTGAAACGATCAAAAACAACCTGATGTTGGATGAAGAGTTTAAAAGTGAATATGAGAAACTTCGTCCGCGTTATGAGATCATTTCTCAAATTATTGAAGCGAGAAAAGAGCAGCATATGACCCAGTCTGACCTTGCGAAAAGATTGGGTACACAGAAATCCAATATTTCAAGGTTGGAAAGTGGCAATTATAATCCGAGCCTTGATTTTCTGATTCGGGTTGCCAGATGTCTGGGAAAAGAGTTAAAAATTAAACTGTATTAAAACAAAGAGGCATCCGGAGCGCCTCTTTGCTGTACAGGGTATTTTGTTGCGTTTATCTCTTAAGTTTCACCAATCGTCTGTCATAAGTCACCAGCCCGTTGACTTCTTCTTCAATATCCGAAAGCTGTGTGTATACGCCGCCGCTGAGTCCTGATTTTTCCAAGGGCAGCAGCTGTTTCGTGATCAGTTCATCATAAGCTTTCTGCAGTGTTTCGCAATTTTCATATTTTTGATATCCAAAAATTCTGTCCACGCTGGAATGACCTGCTATGTGGCAGGCATAACCGCCATATTCCGAGATCATGCAGGCTCTTTCACTTTCCGGTTCGGCTTTCAGGCGGCGGAAATAGTTGTGGATGCTTCTAAAGTCTCCGCATCCCTGATCGAACCATCCGCTGGTGGCATCTACAGGGCGTGTGGGGTCTTCTTTTTTGATCAGTTCGCAGACTTTTACCGCATCAAACTGTCCCCAGGCTTCGTTAAATGGCCCCCAGACTGCCAGTGAGGGAACATTATATAGGTGCTTGATGGTTTCGACACATTCTGCCAGCCATTCTTCTCTGCCTTCTTTGTCTGCCCGAGACAAAAGGCGATAATGGTTGTCTTTCAGGTGACGACCGGACCAAGGCAGCAGGGTGGGGAGGTAGCACACATAAGGCATGTGGTATTTGGTGCCGCCGTTTACCATATCCTGCCACACGATCATGCCCAGACGGTCGCAGTGATAATACCAGCGTAAGGGCTCAATCTTGATGTGTTTACGGATCATGTTAAAACCCAGATCCTTAACAAGCCGGATATCGTATACAAACGCATCATCGCAGGGAGCCGTCATCAGCCCATCAGGCCAGTAGCCCTGATCCAGGATGCCGTGGAGGAAGCATGGTTTGTGGTTTAAGCAGAAGCGGGCAATGCCTTGCTCATCTTTTTCCACGGTGAAGCATCTCATGGCAAAATAGCTATGGATCAGGTCTTCCCCTGCCCGGATCCGGAGCGGATAAAGGTGAGGGGTGTCAGGAGTCCAGGGACAGAAAGCCACTGTCTGGGGCAGCCCAAATACAAGCCTGGTCGTGTGGCAGGAAGGTGTTTTGTCTGTCTGAAAAGAATAAATAGGATAGGAAATACCCTCTTCATCTGTTAGGGTAATTTCTGTTAAGGGTTGTGGGGTTGTCAGCTGTAATTCGCAGGTTCTCTGGTCAAAGTCCGGAGTAAGGAGCATGGTATGAACATGGTTATCCGGTACCCACTCGTACCAAACGCTTTGCCAGATACCGCTTTGGGGAGTATAGAACATGCCGCCGCGCTTTAAGGTCTGTTTCCCTCGGGCGTGATAGGAGGTGTCGGTGACGTCCCGGACACGCACCTGGACCAAAAAGGTCAGGGAATCCTGAGAAGACACCGGCAGTTCTATGCAAAAGGGAAGATATCCACCCATGTGGTAAGCCATATGAGTACCGTTTACGTATACATCTGCTTCCTGGTCCACTGCATCGAAATGAAGGAGGCAGCGGGAAAGAGGAAGGTCAGGTTTATCCAGGGTGATTACGCGCTGATACCATAAGTATTCGTCAGGTTTCAAGCTCCTGTTTACACCGGACAACATGCTTTCCGGAGAAAAGGGGACCAGAATTTCACCGTCAGGGGTAAAAAGCGTGCCGGGAGTCACATGTTTGTCAGTTTCAGCATGATCGCAGGCTATGGGTACGAAACAATATTCCCAGTATCCGTTCAGGGTCTGATAGGATTCCCTGCGCATCTGCGGTCTGGGATGCTCTTCCCATATATGGGCAGGATCAAGGTGCTCACCCCAGGGAGTATAGAGGGGATTTAATTTGTCTTCTTCGTGAGATTTGCTGATATTGTCAATTGCATTTTTTAATTTCATGATCATTACCTTTCTGATTGGAAGAATCATTTAATGATAGCATAACAGAAAAACAGAAAAAAGAAAAGCGGAAATGAATTAATGGTTGATAAGATACAAAAATGCTTTTATAATATCGGTGGAGGGAAAAATATGAACATATTGACAGTTGAAAATATAACCAAAGCTTACGGGGAAAGGAAGCTTTTTGATAAAGCCAGCTTCTATCTTCAGGAAGGAGAGAAGGTGGGGATCATCGGTATCAATGGAACCGGTAAATCCACACTTTTGAAGATGATCGCAGGACTGGAAGAGGCGGATGAAGGGAACATAGTAAAGGCGAACAACATCATTATCCGCTATTTGCCCCAGAATCCGGTTTTCGGCGAGGATGAGACGGTGCTGGAGGCAGTACTTAAGGATAACAGAACCTCAGAGAATGAAAGTTATATAGAGGCGGATGCCAAAGCGATGCTGACCAGGCTTGGGGTAGATGACTGGAAGCAACCTTGCGGTCAGTTGTCCGGCGGGCAGAAGAAGCGTCTGGCGCTGGTGTCTGTGCTTTTATCCCCTGCTGAGATCCTGGTCCTGGATGAGCCTACCAACCATTTGGACAATAGGATGGCAGAATGGCTGGAGGATGTCTTGCAGAAGCGTAAAGGTGCTGTGATCATGGTGACCCATGATCGGTATTTCCTGGACAGTGTGTCTGATCAGATCATTGAGATTGACAAGGGACATATTTATTCTTATGAGACCAATTATTCCGGTTATCTTAAGCTTAAGCTTGAGCGGGAAGAAATGGAAGAGGCTTCCCAGCGTAAGCGAGAAGCAATTCTTAGAAATGAACTGCAATGGGTGCAGAGAGGAGCAAGAGCTCGTTCTACCAAGCAAAAGGCGAGGCTTAAGCGTTATGAGGAGTTGAAAAACACGCAGGGACCGATAAAAGATGAGCAGGTGCAGCTATCTTCTCTGTCTTCCAGACTGGGACGGACTACGGTGGAATTGAAGAATATCTGCAAAAGCTTCGGAGATACAGTTCTGATTCGTGACTTTTCTTATGTTTTTCTCAAAAATGACCGGGTGGGATTTATTGGTCCAAACGGTTGCGGGAAGTCAACCTTGATGAAGATGATAACCGGTCAGGTGGAGATGGACAGCGGACAGTTGGAGATTGGGCAGACGGTAAAGATAGGTTTTTATGCTCAGGAAATCGGACATGAGCAGATGAACCCCGGGAAGCGGGTGATTGACTATATCCGCGATGTGGCGGAATATGTGGATACTCCGGATGGAAAGGTCAGTGCTGCCAGAATGCTGGAGCGGTTTTTATTTGCCGGAGAAGATCAATATGGACTGTTGGGCAAGCTTTCCGGTGGTGAAAAAAGGCGGCTATACTTGTTGAAAGTGTTGATGGGAGCGCCCAATGTTCTGATTTTGGATGAACCTACCAATGATCTGGACATTGCTACTTTGCAGATTTTAGAAGATTATCTGGATAACTTTGCCGGAATCGTAATCGTGGTATCCCACGACCGCTATTTTCTGGATCGCACGGTGCGCAGAATTTTTGCTTTTGAAGAAGATGGCGCGTTGGTGCAGTATGAGGGCGGTTATACAGATTATATGGCAAAAAAACAGTCAGAGATGACAGAAGAAAGCCAGGGAACAGACCGGGGAGGCATTTCGTCAGACAAGGCAGACAGCAAAGCTGGTTGGAAAGAAGGTCAGAAGAAAAAATTACGGTTTACTTATCAGGAGCAGAAGGATTACGAGACCATTGAGAGTGAAATTGCCAAATTGGAGGCTTTTTTGGAAGAAATCGAACAGAAGATACCGCAGGCAGCCAGAGATTTTGTAAAATTAAATGAGTTGACGAAGCAAAAAGAGGAAGCAGAGAGCGCGTTGGAGAAAAAAATGGAGCGCTGGATGTACCTGGAGGAGTTGGCAGCCAGAATTCAGGCCGGAGAGATGGTTTAGCTTGAATTTGCGTAAAAAAGTAGAATTGTATTTATATTTGGCTTGAAATTATTGTAATTGTATAGTAAAATTGAGCTGTGTTATAATAACCACCAATGCTAAGAGGAGGCACTAAAATGGGCAAATTTGTAATCAAAAAAACAAATACCGGCGTAAAATTTGATCTGAAGGCTACCAATGGACAGGTAATTGCTACTTCAGAGGTTTATGCTTCTATTGCAGGCTGCAAGAATGGAATTGCAAGTGTACAGAAGAATGCTCCGATCGCAGCAGTAGAGGATCAGACAGTAGAAGGCTATGCAACAGAAAAGAATCCGAAATTTGAAGTATATACTGATAAATCAGGTGAATTCAGATTCCGCTTGACAGCTACTAATGGTCAGGTGATCGCAGTGAGTGAAGGATATAAGGCGATTGCCAGCTGCTTAAACGGTGTAGAGTCTGTTAAGAAGAATGCAGAAGATGCAGAGATCGTAGAAGAATAGGATACATAGTAAAACACAATAGAAAGAATAAAAAGGGAGCGGCCTGTTGCACATGCAGGTACGCTCCTTTGTTCGTCAGTCTTCAATATCCTGATCAGCTGCAACAGCAGACACCACAGAAGATACCACAGCGACGATTACGGCGATGATAACGATCAGAAGACCACCGGCTAATACGATATACATTGTTCAAAATCTCCTTTCAGCGTTGCAATTTGTTTGGGTGAAAAGGAGCACGTCCCTATCATTAATATCTATTATACACATTTTTATAAAAAAAGAAACCTTTATTTTTCGCGTTTTGTGTATGAAATAAAATTGTACAAAAAATGTCATTCGGCATAATTACGAATCCCTTGAAAACCATGGTAAATAAAGAAAAAACGTTAAAAAAATCATACAAAGGAGTTGACGGTGCAAAAAAAATTAGTGAATAAGCACAAAGAAAAATATCTTCCACTTTGTTGACAAAGTGCTTAAAAAGGAGTAAATTGACAATCACTCAGTAACGATTTCTTACGTCCGGGCGATGTCCGCCGATTTTTTCAAGAAATAAGAAATTTAAGAAATGATGTAAGGCCATGGCAGTAAATAGCAGTTGCAACTGTAGAATGTTTCTAATGTATCCAAATAATTTTAAAGACATATCACGGAGAGATCGATGACTGAGATGCTTACAGGAAAGGAGGTTTAGACAAACGGAAAACAGCAAAAGAATCCGATTATCAACTCTGGAAAAGCGTCTGGAACGTTTGGTGAATGACTACACAGCCAGAAAGCAGACTTCGCTCATGCAGATGAAGAAAGGAATCATCAGCAGGGAAGCTTTTCTGGTGGAAGCAGGGCAGTATATTGAGGAATATTTTGAAGTGACGTTATCGGAGAAGGAAGAGCTGCTGCTGACCTTTGAGCAGTATATATTTGGATATTCCAGGCTTTCACCGCTCATAGATGATAAAGAAATATCCGATATCAGAATTGTCAGTCATGATAATATCCGCATCAAACGGATGGGCAAGAGACAGGATGCCGGCATTATATTCCAGACAGAAAAGGAATACAGGCAGTTTATTGACTATGTGGCTACCAAGAATCAAGTCAATCTATCCAACTTAAATGCGATCCAACGATTTACAGACACGGAGAGTCATCCTGACTTTATCCTGAGATTTACAGTATCCATGCCGCTTGTAAATACTTATAAGGAGCCTTATCTATGCATCCGTAAGGTGCCTAAGGATTTTCCGGAAATGAAAGATTTAATTGCCCGGAATATGATGGATGAAGAAACTGCCCGGCTTTTGATTCAACGGTTTCGGCAGGGGTCGACCCTGATCTGCGGCGGCAACTCTTCTGGAAAGACCACTTTGTTAAATGCGCTGAAAGAAACCCTTCCGGATAATATGGCGATCCTGGTAGCACAGCAGGCAGATGAGTTGACCACGAAGTTCCACCCGGATATGATGTTTTTGCATTCTCTTCCGGGAAATGGAGAAAGTCAGGTCAATTATGACCTGAAAAACATCAGTATAGCAGGTCTTACCATGGACGTGGATTTTTTTATAATCGGTGAGGTAAAGGGTGCAGAGGCTTTGTATTTACTAAATGCGGCTTATACAGGGCAGGTTTGTGCGGCTACCATACACGCACCTTCGGCTGATAAGGCGCCAAACAAGCTGGTGGATTATGCGATGTATGACAGTCGTTACTCCAGAAATGAACTGATGAAGATGATGGATTGTTTTCAGACATTGATTTTTATGGAGGATTTTCAGGTGAAACAGATTTTTGCCGGCTGTGGATGGAATGAGCAAAAAAAGGATCTAATGTATGAGAGAATACGATAGGAGGCGGAATATGTGGTTTAAGATCATTTTAGGCATTAGTCTTTATGCTGCATTCTTTTTGCTTTTTGCATGGTTTGGCCGAGAAAGCATGATCAGAAGGCTGATGCATCGGACATTTGAATCCATGGATGCAGCGGCCAGGCAGAGGGTGCATGATAACAGGAGATTGCTACGTCTTTTGCAGGAACGGAAAGGATTTGTGCATAGAGTAGAGCAAAGGTTAGTGTACAGCGGGCTGATTTTTAGGTTTCGTTTTTTGACGCCTGAGCTGTGGATCCTGGGAAATTTGGTGTTGAGTGCAATGGGATATTTTGGCGCTCTGATCTGCACTGGAAGCTTGCTTGCAGCTTTGGCGGTGCTTGCGGGAATGCAGGTAATACGCAGTGCATTTGAGAATGTATTGATGGCGAGAAATTACAGATCAGTCAATGAAAATTTAATGAAGTTTCTTGATTTTCTGGGTAATTACAGTATTTCTGTAGGAGAGGTAACAGGGATTTTAAATCAGATCAGTAAGTATCTGGATGAGCCTCTTAGCAGTGTGCTGGATGCATGTTATTACGAGGCGCAGATTTCCGGAGATGTGAGTCTTGCTCTGTTGTCTATGGCAGAAAAGATAGAACATCCAAGATTTAAAGAGTTGGTACGGAACATGGAGATCTGTGTCCGATACTCGGCTGATTTTACCTCACTGGTAAGCAACAGCAAAAGGGCAGTGCGGGAACATCTGAGGACCAGACAAGAGAGAAGATCCCTGGTAAATGAAGCCTTGGTCAACCTATTGATTCTGGCAGGGATGTCGGTAGTGATTTTGCTGACAGTGGGTCAGCTGATCGAGACCTCTATGCAGCAGATCCTGTTTCAGACCGTGCCGGGAAGAATCTGCCTTGCAGTAATCATTACAATTTTTATGCTTCTGTATCGTCAGATGCGAAGTTTGGATCGATAAGGCGGTGATAAAATGGAGTTACAGAGAATTCAACTGGCAGTCGGGATCATTCGGGTAGCGATTGCAGGTATGACTGCCGGTTTGATCCTGGTGGTAGCCGCTACGTGCAGACCGGGAAAGCTTTTGCTTCGTACCTATGAGGAAATCAGCGTTGGGCTGAAAAAAAGCAGGAACGGACTGTTTGATTATCAGAAGCTTGCGGTGTTTTTGGAAAGAAACGGCGCACCATTTCATTTCGGGAAGTGGATTGGCCCTATCAGTTATATGATGATTAGGCTTGTGGCTGGAGGAATGGGTATGCTTTTGGGGGTGTGTTATGAAGTGTGGCTGGGATTTGTTTTGGCAGTAATCTTCTTTTCCTTGCCGGCCGGGATGCTGGTATGGCTCAATGCCAAGGATAATGAAAGAATGCTTCCAGAATTGAAACTGGTATATAACGCTATGTCTATGCAGATTAAAGCCGGCGTCTATGTTACAGATGCTTTGGCAGAATGTTACGGCAGTGTGCAGGAACGCAGATTGAAAGAAGCTTTGCTTGTCTTGTCCGGTGATATTACCATGAAGGCTGATGTGGAAGAAGCCTTGAATGGATTTCAGGGCAAGTTTGATAATCAATATGTCGATGCGCTCTGCATTACAATATTGCAGTCCCTGGAATCCGGACAGGCAGTAGAGCTTTTATCTGATATAGCAGAGCAGCTTAAGGACATGGAAGTTAGCCTTATGAACCGCAAAAAGAGTAAGCTGGACAGGAGCATTACCTTCTACCAGCTGGGGATTTTGTCCGCAATATTAGTGGTTGTATTGTATGCGTGCGTAGCGCATATGATGGCATCGGTGGTGAACTTCTCATGATTGGTTACCAAGAGAATTGAATACAGAAGGCAAATAAAAAAATAATCAAAAATAGGGAGGAAAAGTAAATGTATTATAAGTTAATTGCAGTAAAATGTGTTGTTTTGAATAAGTGTGGAGAGCTTAAGGAAAAGTTTTTGGAAGCAAGGCATCCCGGTATAGATGGTATCCTTGTGACAGTAGGGTTGTGTATCATTGCACTGCTTTTATGCGTCTTCATAAAAGAGCAGTTGACCAGCTTTATCAGTAAAATTATAGGGGAGATGACAACAAAAGCCAGCACCATTCTGGGAACCCCGATCACATCATAAGAGAAAGGTGGTGGTAGATGCACAAAAATAAGAAGAGCTTTTGGCAAAAATGCAGCAAGGGTTCTGTAGCTGAGGTGATGTCAGCAGGAATTTGCATTATTGCAATG
>JAZSFW010000160.1:0-1652 GCA_045532445.1 Acetatifactor sp.
TCCTTTGGTGTGGGATGCGTTGGAGCGACTGGGGATAGAATTGACTACCTGGCGTGAACTGCTTCCCGATACGGTGGAGGTGAAGGCTGCCCGGGGGAAAGAGGGCTACATATTTAAGCCGGCTTGTGGACGTGTAGGTGAGAAAATTTCTATTGAGGAGGCATGCAGGGGGGACGAATATCAGAAGATTTTGGCAGATGTAAAAAAGCATCCGAATAAATATCTGGCTCAAAAGAAATTCCAAAGCAGACCTCTCATTGGCGTTAATAACGAAGAATTCCATGTGTGTCTGGGGTCTTATTCTGTTAACGGCGGACATGCAGGTTATTATGCTCGAATTAGTGACGCGCCCCGCATTGACTCCAATGCAGCAGATATACCGGTTTTGATTGAAGGGGGGCTGTGATATGACTGCAAAAGAAATCTATCAAATCTGGGCTCCTGCAGGTAAGAAGTGGGTGGACTGGGTTCGTCCGGTGCCCTTTATAGCCATGAACGAGTGTATGAAAATGTATGATTTTTCAGATTTTACCATACCTGAAACGGATTACATAGATAATCATTATGTGGGTGCTGCACTTATTGTGGATATGCCGGGGATGGAGAGTGTTAAGGAAGGAATTGCTTTGGCAAAGCATGGATACCGACCTGTTCCCATCTACAATGGTACAATTGAACAGCCGGGGGCAAGAGCTACGGTTGACAATCAGTCTGTGGCTGTGGGTCTGGCAATGGGTGCTGCCCAGCTTTCTCAAATCGATATAAAAAGTGATGCACTTCCGGCTTTTTTGGTGGACAGCAATCGTATGAATCGCTTTAAAATGGAGGATTCTTTGTTTGATAACAGTTGGGATGTGTATCATCAGGATCTTCCTTCAGCAGAGTATTTTCTAGAGAGCGGAATTTATAAAATTATTGTTATTGGTGAGACCTTTTCTAAGGATTTAAAGAAGATTTTGTATGAATTTCAGAAGAAGAAAATAGAAATTTTCTGGACCAAACGTTATGGAACACCCACAAAAATCACTCTTCATAAGCCCATTGGCAAGGACAAAGATTAAACGAGGTAAAGAGAATTGATAAAGTTTGATGGCCGAATCGTTCAGTTCGGATTCGGTGCGGTAGGCAAAAGCTTTTATGAGAAAGTATCCAAGGAAATTAAATTTAATGAGAACAAGTATTATGTGATAACCATGGATCAATATGAGTTTGAAGCTTATGTAAATCTGGGCGGTATTGTGTCCAATTTTATGGTCAGTGAAGTGACGAGGGACAATTTTAAAGAGGTTTTTGAGCCCTATTTAAGCAGTGGAGATTTGTTGATTGATTTTGCGGATACTGTAGGTACAAGAGATATCTGTGAATGGTGTGCGGAGCGCAATATCATGTATATCAATACTGGGGAGGCGGATTGGCCGGATCATTGGTATTGTATTTTTGAAGAAAATGAACGAAAAAATGCCTTGAAGGAAAAATATGCCGGCAGCAGTATTCTCAACCGACATCCCATCGTTTTACAGCATGGCAACAATCCCGGTCTGGTTTCTCATTTTGTAAAAGCAGCTATTGAATATATTGTCACCACGCAGTTTAAGAAGGACAAACATCTTAAAAGGCTGGTAAAGGAAGGGCGGTTTAATGAGGCTTCACAG
>JAZSFW010000177.1:0-15924 GCA_045532445.1 Acetatifactor sp.
AAACGCTCTTCTCATATCCATAAACCTTACCCGTCCGGTCCAGACAAGTCAAAATCCCGCCATACTCCTCATCAATGGCATGCTCCAGCCAAAACGGCAAAACATTCTCTACCAAATACTCCCTCATACTCGTACCCAAACACTTAATCATACTCTTTTACTCTGCTCCCTTTCCTTTTTATAATATTCCAAAACTATATACCCATATTTTACCTTATTTGTCTCCAAAAAACAACCCAAATCATCATTAATTCAACATAGACAGAAAGCAGAAATGGAAGTGTTAGAGCCTCCAACCACAACCTGTCTGAGCGCGCACCGCGCGCAAGTTTGTGGTTGGAGGCTCTGCCCTTACCCGCAAAGGACTACAATCTTGTTAGGTGAAGTCTGTGCCGGAATACTGCGTGTACTGGTCTCATAAAATACCACCAGACTGTGATTTGCCGGATTGCCCAGAAATCTTTGATTGTTGGTTGTCAGCATCTGTACCCGATTATTCAGATTCAGCTGTAGAGTCTGTTCTTCGTTGATCAAAGCAGAATTAAAATAACCCACTGTCACAAACTGGCCATTTCTCTGCTGTGGGATCACCACAGCAGCAGTATACTGAGGTGGGTAGATCAACGGCACAGGCGCATCTGTCCTGTAGTAAAACGAAGCCTTCATTCCTTCACGCAGGGTCACAAAATCAGCCACATAGGATGTGGGAGACACCGAAAAATTCACGATATTACCATCGTTGTCTTCTACGGAAACAAACATCTGACAATCAGTTGCGCCAAAACCTCTGGCAAAGGGTTCCATGGCAACGATCGTACCCTCCACTGCATAAAAAGAAGGAAGCTGCATTTTTGATTGGTTACGAAAAAAGTCCATATTATCTTCCATATTTTCACCTGTTTCTATATCTTATGATCCTATCAAAAGATTGATACTCCAATTTTAGGCACATCAACAGATGATACCGCCTCCAAGCACATGATCATCCTCATAGAACACGACAGCCTGTCCGGGTGTGGATGCCCTGACCGGACGTTCAAAAGTACAGCTTACGCGCCCATTCGCTTTTTTCTCTATGGTGCAATACTCACCTTTATGATTGTATCTGATTTTTGCCAGAACCCTCCGGCTTTCTGTCAAATCTTCAATGGCCATAAAATTCGTCTGATCACATTCAATTACGTTAGTAAACGTATCTTCATTTTCTCCAAGCACCACCTCGTTTGTTTCCGGCCGGATCTGCGTCACGAAAATGCGGTGTCCGGCTGCAATTTCCAGCCCTCTTCGCTGACCCACCGTATAATGGGTGATTCCCTTATGCTCTCCAAGCACTCGACCGTCTGCCGTCACAAAGTTACCCGGTCCCGGCACTCTCTCAGATGCCTCCCTGTCAATAAAGGCTGCGTAATCATGATCCGGAATAAAGCAGATTTCCTGACTATCCGGCTTATGAGCCACCAAAAGCCCCTGTTTTTCAGCAATCTTTCGTATTTCCTCCTTTGTATAATCCCCTACAGGCATCAAGGTGCGGGAAAGCTGAGACTGCGTCAGGTTATATAAGGCATATGTCTGATCCTTGGAAGCCGTCACACTGTTACAGATGGCATATCTTCCGTTGGGCAGACGATCTATTCTGGCATAGTGACCTGTAGCAATATGATCAGCCCCGATTTCTATGCTTCGCTGCAACAAAGCTTCCCACTTTACATGTCGATTACAGACAATGCAGGGGTTAGGCGTTCTTCCACGCAAATATTCCTCAACAAAATAGTCCATGACCTGACACTTAAATTCCTTTCGAAAATCGATCACATCATGAGCAATACCAAGCGCTTTTGCCACCTTTGCCGCATCTTCCACAGCACTTTGACCGCAGCTATTTTGTGCTTCCTCTGCAGATGTTTCCTGCTCATCCTGCCATGTCTTAAGCGTAACACCTATCACTTCATATCCCTGTTCTTTTAACAAAAAAGCTGCCACGGAGGAATCTACCCCACCGGACAAACCTACTACTACTTTAGGTTTCATATTTAAATACTCCTCTTTTTGGGATCCTTATTGGCATTCCTAATATAACATTCGCTCCAAGTTCTGTCAACAATCATCCATGAATATATTGATACAAAAACTTTCGATCATATCAGACTTTCTATATATATGATCCCGGTGTATCCATGAAAAAATTCAAACTTCATCCACTGATTACAGGTACTGTCATATTGACCTTGACAGGTCTTGCCAGTCGCCTGATCGGCTTTTTCTATCGCATTTATCTGGCGCGGCTATTCGGCGAAGAAGGAATGGGCATCTACCAGCTGATCGGTCCTGTGCTGTCTCTTTCCTTTTCCCTGACTTCTGCCGGATACCAGACAGCCGTTTCAAAACTGGTGGCAGAAAACACGGCTAAGCAAAAAAACAATACTTTTCGCCCTCTGTTGGCAGCATTGAGTATCTCCTTACCCTTATCCTTACTTTGTAATCTTTTTATTTATCATCTTTCCGATTATATTGCTGTTTCCTTTTTATTTGAAGCACGTACCGCTCCTATGCTGCGCGTCTTATCCTTCTCCATCCCCATAACAGCTGTCCATGCCTGTATCAATGGATATTTTTATGGTGTCAAAAAAACAAGTGTCCCGGCCGCCACACAGCTCTTGGAACAATGTATAAGAGTAGGCTGCGTCTATTGCATATCTACCTATGCTCTGGCTCATGGGGCTTCTCTTACGATAAATGTAGCTGTTCTGGGATTGGTCATTGGAGAATTTGGCTCAATGCTCTTATCGGTAGTCTCTATATATGTGGTATACTGGCGTTTGAATAAATCTTTCAACGCATCATTATTAATCACAAAAAGATCTCCTAACCAGCTGACAAACTGCCCCGGTATCTATCGTGCATTAATGGGCATGGTAATCCCTTTGACAGCCAACCGCATCACTCTGAATATTCTCCAAAGCATAGAGGCAGTCTCTCTGCCAGCAAAACTACGGTTCTACGGCTACGATCAGGCTACCGCCTTAAGTATATACGGTGTCCTGACCGGTATGGCAATGCCTTTGATCTTCTTTCCCAATGCTCTGACCAGCTCTGTATCCGTATTATTGTTACCAATGATATCAGAAGCCCATGCACTGGGCGACATGCACAAAGTAAAAAAATACACCCTGCAGACCATAAAGCTCTGTACACTGATGGGTGTGATCTGCATGAGTGTCTTTCTGTTATTGGGCAGTTGGGCAGGTTCCAAACTGTTTCACAGCGAATTAGCAGGACATTTTATTATGACCCTTAGTTTCCTGTGTCCTTTTCTTTATCTGGATACCACCTTATCCAGTATCCTTCAGGGGCTTGGTATGGCAAGCCGAATTTTTATCATGAATGCAGTCAGCTTATTGCTGCGTCTTGCCTTTGTATTCTGGGCAGTGCCAAAATTTGGCATCACCGGATACCTTTGGGGAATCCTGGCAAGTCAGATACTTCTCAGTGCCATGTATCTTATCTGCTTGCTTTGCTTAAGACACCAAACTCCTAGATCAAACGCTGACCATTGATCACCAGCCAAAATTGAAGTCCAAGTTTCTCTGCCGCTTTACGGCAGAGAATCATGCGATTCAGGAAAATTTCAAAATAATCCATTACCGCACACATTTTTGTATCGATTTTAAGCTGTAGTTCAATATGAGAACCCTTTTCTACTTGTACTACACTTTCTTTCACAGAATAATTCACTCTGTCATGAATATCAAAGCTGGAAAAATCCTGATTGCGAACTCTGGTATAACGAACATCTGTCTTATCTGCCAGGATCAAAGCTGCAGCCACCGGATTCACCGGAAAAGCGGTGGATTCATCATGATTGCCTATGGCGGTGATAATGGTCGCAATATCCTCAGGATCTGCCCCCATATTATCCAGAATACGGAAAGCCATCACGGCACCGGACTGGGCATGATCGATCCGATTGACCACGTTGCCAATATCATGCAGATAACCTGCAATCTGAGCCAGCTCTGCCTCCCTTTCGCTGTAATCCAAGGTAAGAAGAATGTCCCTTGCCAGTTGAGCCACCTTGGTCACATGAGCAAAACTATGCTCGGTATAACCAAGGGCGATCAAGGATTCATCTGCCTTTCGGATATAAGTCTGTATGACCTCACTTTTTTGGATCTCTTCAAAAGTTATTTTCATTCTCCCATCCTCTGTCTCAGGTTGTATAAATATAAATATTTCAGCGCACTAAACATTTTATCTGCTTTTATCTCAATATGCCCTTCCAACCCTTG
The DNA here is from genome assembly GCA_045532445.1 of Acetatifactor sp. Classification (GTDB taxonomy): domain Bacteria; phylum Bacillota; class Clostridia; order Lachnospirales; family Lachnospiraceae; genus Acetatifactor. The sequence goes on from JAZSFW010000177.1 coordinate 4,287, forward strand.
CATATGTAAAACAATCGCATTTCGGGAATAAATTGCCATACCCTGTAATTCATTGTAAAACAGCTTTCGCTCACAGAATTCAAAGCGATCATCATATGCAGCCAACCTTCCGTTCACTGTCTTTGTGACTACATGATTTTTGTCAATCTCATACCAGGTCACTTCGTCACTGAATAGAGGTTTATCTCCCATATAGTCAGACAAACGTTCTTTCAGCGCCTCTCTCTGCAAATGATCTAATTCCGTAACTGTGTACTTTTTCCCTGCCTTATCTGTAAGTTCACCATATACATCATATTTTGCTTCAAATTCACAGCCATCGGCATCACAATAGAATCGGTCCTTTTCACTGTGAAGCGTACTGATTCTTCCACAATTGGGACAGGTAAATAAGGTAGACTCTATTCCCAATGCAAGATCCTTCCCACGAAAAGGAACAGGATTTTGCTTCTGGGTCACATAGGCATCCTCATACAGATCCTCACAAATGATCTGATTCACCTGCTCGTCCGTCATGCCTTTCAACATTTCAGGAGAATACTCCCCGATCAACCTGCCACGAAGCCTGCCACGACGAAGGGTCAGTGCCCAACGAGGCTGTGTCAGATAGCCTCCTTCAACACGGTATGTCACCAGCTTTGCGCCGCAACGCCTTGCCACTTTGCCGATAGAGGGTAAAATTTCCCCAGTCTGCCCATTAAAAGAACGATTCCCTTCCGGAAAAATACACACGCTGTGACCATCTTTCAAAGTCTTAAGCATCTGCTTTATGGTCTGTACACCCTGTTTCCCTTTCATGTGAATGATCGGTCGAAAAAAGGTCATTAAAAACCAAGTTCCAAACCCTTTGCGCAGGATATGTTCGCTGGCCACAAAGTATAACTGCTTACCTACTGCCACGCCTATAACGGCCGGATCAAGCTCCAGATTGTGATTTGCCACCAAGAGGAAAGGCCCCTCTATTTTGTCTAGTTTGTCATATTCATACCGAAAGCGACACTTTAAAAAAATAGAAATTACAGGTGACAAAACTTTAAAAGTCAACCTATGGCGCTGCAATTCATTCATAACACTTCTCCTGTCTAAGGGTTCTTTTTTTCATATTACCACAACAGTTTTTATTTTACCATAAATTTTTGCATTCTTTTACAAAAAGCGAACCTTTCGTTATTCCGCCGCATATTCCTTCACCACAGTTTCGATCCTGGAACGAACCATTGCTGCAAGCTCCACGGTGTTCATTTCTTTATACGCTTCATACGGAATCGGCTCCAAATAATGAATCTGCATGGTTACAGGTTTGCTCCCTTTTTGATCCAGTACTTTGAAGCTGTCAACAAATGCAATCGGAATAATCGGACATTTGCTTTTTGTAGCACACTTAAAACTTCCGCCATGAAACTCTAAAAGCTGATTTCCCTTCCTGCTTCTGGTTCCTTCCGGAAAAATCACATAATTTCTCCCTTTTTTTACTTCCTTGATCACATTTAATATCACTTCCATTGACTGTTTGATATCTTCCCTGTCCATAGCAAACGAATGGGTGCATTCTTTTACTTGCTTTAAAAACGGAACCTGAGCCAACTCTTTTTTCAGCACTGCCCCAACCGGTATGTCACAGGATGCCGCAATCGCCATGACATCGAACATTCCCTGATGATTGCCATACATTAAAAATCCATTCTCATCAGGAATATTTTCCTTGCCATATACCTTAAGATCAATATTACCCGACTTAATCGCTTCTTTCATTATGTATTGAATATGAGCATATTTTTCCTCTTCCGGATACTCATCCGTGTGTTTCGCATAATGACACAGCTTCCAATACGCTTTCGGAACTTTCAAAATATTTCTGCATACCATTAATAAAATTCGATTCATCTGATCACCTCCACGATCCATTACAACCTTTAGAGATTTCTAACCTTAAATTCTTTCTCCATCTCTCTTCTCTGATCCTTCTTGGCAATATCTTCTCTCTTATCATAAAGCTTCTTACCGCGGGCAAGACCTACCTCAACCTTAGCTTTTCCCTCTTTGAAATAGACCTGAAGCGGCACAAGTGTATAGCCTTTCTCTGCCACCTTACCTGCAAGCTTGTTGATCTCATATTTATGCATCAGAAGCTTTTTTACCCGAAGGGGATCCTTGTTAAAGATATTCCCCTTCTCATAGGGACTGACATGCATACCATAGACAAAAATCTCCCCGTTTTCAATGCGGATAAAAGACTCCTTAATACTGCATTTTCCCATGCGCATGGACTTTACTTCCGTTCCATGCAGGGCAATCCCTGCCTCGTAAGTCTCGTCAATAAAATAATCATGAAACGCCTTTTTGTTGTTGGCTACCAGTTTCTGCGTCTCTTTTTTAGCCATATTGTTACCACCTTTCCTAGGCTTATTCCTCTGTTACCAGATCAAAATCCACCGTTCTCGTTATCCTGTCAGTTCCGATCACCCTGATCTTTACCGGCATTCCCAGTTTATAAGTCTTGCCGGTTGCTTCTCCCACCATCTCATAAGTAGATTCCTTATAGTAAAAATAATCTCCGGGCAATCTTGACACATGCACAAGTCCCTCCACGGTATTGGGAAGCTCCACATACACACCCCAGGAGGTGATACCGGATATCACACCATCAAAGGTCTGTCCGACCCTTTCCTCCATATACTCCGCTTTCTTCAGCTTCTCCGTCTCACGCTCAGCCTCATCTGCCCTGCGTTCTGTTTCAGAAGAATGCTTGCATATTTCCGGCAAAATGCTCCGATAATGATTCTTTTTCTCTTCCTTCATTCGTCCGCGCAACTGTTCCTTAATGATCCGGTGAATTTGAAGGTCCGGATATCTGCGGATCGGGGATGTAAAATGACAGTAATACTGACAAGCCAGACCAAAATGTCCGGTACTTTCCGTACTGTATTTAGCCTGTTTCATGCTCCTTAAGGTCAATCTGCTGATCATGGCCTCCTCAGGTGTGCCGGCAATGCGGTCAAGAAGCTTTTGAATCTCCTTAGGATGGATTTCCTGATCACTGACCTTACTCTTGGCTCTGCCAATGGATTTCATATAATAACCGAAATTGTTGATAAACGTAGAAAGCTTCTGTATTTTCTCCGCATCCGGCACATCATGAACCCGGTAGACAAAGGGCATTTCCATCCAATAAAAATGTTGTGCAATGGTCTCATTGGCAGCAAGCATAAAGTCTTCAATGATCATTGTGGCCACATTTCGTTCATAGGGCTTAATTTCCCGTGGGTGCCCGTCTTTATCCAGAAGAATCTTCGCTTCCGGAAAATCAAAATCGATGGAACCGCGTTTTCTTCTCTTCTGCCTAAGGACCGACGCAAGGGATTCCATCTGCTGGAACATCAAAAGAAACTCCTGATATTGCCGAAAAGATTCCTCCCTCTCTACGATGGTTTTATCCTCCAGGATCTGCTTCACAGCAGTGTAACTCATACGTTTGTTCACATTGATCACAGACTCACAGATCTCATAATCTGTGATCTCACCATCCTTGTCCACTGTCATCAAACAACTCAGTGCAAGCCTGTCCACACCTTCGTTCAAAGAGCATATCCCATTGGAAAGAGCATGAGGAAGCATCGGGATCACTCTGTCCACCAGATAGACGCTGGTTCCCCGCTTAAGTGCTTCTCTGTCCAATGCAGAATTCTCCTGGACATAATTGGTGACGTCCGCTATATGCACACCAAGCTGGTATTGACCATCTTGAAAAGATACACTGACCGCATCATCCAAATCCTTGGCATCTTCCCCATCAATGGTCACCATGACCAAATCCCTCAGATCACGTCTTCCCACCCTGTCTGCCTCAGACACCTCCTGGGAAACGCGCTCCACCTGGTTTAAAACCTTCTCGCCAAATTCCACCGGCAGCTCATAGCCTCTGACAATGGACATGATATCCACTCCGGGATCGTTGATATGCCCCAGGATCTCCACCACTTTTCCTTCAGGGCTCTTATAGTCACTGCCATAATCCGTAATCTCCACTACCACCTTATGACCTGTAACAGCCCCTTTGGATCTCTCTTTGGATACGAAAATATCCTGTGGCAGCTTCGTGATATCCGGTACCACAAATCCGAAATTACTCTTAGATTGCTCATAGGTTCCCACCACCTGATTGATACCTCTGGCTAGAATCTTGACAACCTGAGCTTCCTTCCGTTTCCCACTATTTTTGTCCGACGACTGACTAAGTAAAGATACCTGCACTGTATCTCTGTGAAATGCACCATGAACCTTATCCTCAGGGATAAACAGATCCTCGTCACTTCCCTCTATTTCCACAAAGCCAAAACCCTTGGCATGGCTGATAAACGTACCAGTCAACACTTTGCCATTTGACTTCATATATTTCCCTTTACTGGTGATCATCAGCTTACATTCTTCCAACAGCTCATCCAAAATACTGCGAAATTCCTGCCTGTCTTCCTTCTTCACCTGCAAAAACATGGCAAGCTCTTTTTCCTTCATTGGCGTATAGAGCTCGTCATTCACCAGATCACAAATAACCTTCTTTCTCTTTTCTCTCTCATTATCAATCATAAACGATCCCTTTATTCCAGTTCTATAATAAAAAAGCACCCTAATCACTAGAGTGCTTTCGTCTTAACCTCTTAAAATACTTTCAAATTCAGTATTGCCGCAAGAACCATAAAAGATACTGCCAAAATTCTGGTAACCTTGACCAAAAGTCCTTCCATGGAACGTCCTTTATTCTTGCCCCAATAGGTCTCAGCTGCACCACTGATTGCACCAAGTCCTGCTGATTTTCCTTCCTGCATCAATACCAGCACAGTAAGTGCAATACATACTACTATAAAAATAACTGTTAAAACGATTTTCAGCGCTCCCATTTCCACACCTCCTAATGTCAAGCATTTAACATTTTACCACACCTTCCCAACAATTTCAACCACTTTTCTATATTTTTTCCAAGAAGATTGCAATCTACGTGCAAGGAAGAGATAGGGGGAGAAAGGGATTTGGATTGGACCTGGGGACTGGAGTGTAAATCCATCTACCCTAAGATCCCCTCCCCCAAGAAAGTCTGCCGACGTCTAGGCTTCGACCATCTCAATACAGGAAGTTAAATTTTATTAAAGGGTTCCACGTATTTAGAGGCGGCGCCAAGTTCTTCTTCGATGCGCAGGAGACGGTTGTATTTTGCCACGCGGTCGCTTCTGCAGGGTGCTCCGGTTTTGATCTGGCCGGCGTTTAACGCAACCGCCAGGTCAGCAATGGTTGTATCCTCTGTTTCGCCGGAACGATGGGATATGATAGCTTTGTATCCATTCTTATGAGCCATTTCCACAGCGTTGACTGCTTCGGACAATGTTCCGATCTGGTTTACTTTTACCAAGATCGCATTGGCGCATGAAAGCTTAATGCCGGCGTCCAAACGTTTTGTGTTAGTAACAAAAAGATCGTCACCTACCAGCTGAATCTTGTCACCGAGACGTTTGGTCAGATCCTTCCAACCATCCCAGTCATCCTCTGCCAGGCCATCTTCAATAGATATAATGGGGAAGTTTTCACACAGACTCTCGTAATAGGAGATCATTTCCTGGGTACTTCTGTAGATCTCACAGCCTTTCAGACTGCTTTCTCCGGGGAAATAATACATACCGGATTCCTCTTGATATAATTCGCTGCTGGCAGCATCCATGGCAATTTTGATATCTTTGCCGGGCGTATAGCCTGCAGCTTCTATGGCCTCCATGATTACAGTAAGAACACTCTCTGCATCCGGCAGATCAGGAGCAAATCCGCCCTCATCGCCTACACCGGTAGAAAGTCCTCTATCCTTAAGAATCTTTTTCAGATTATGATAAATTTCCGCGCAGATACGCAATCCGTCCCGAAAACTCTCAGCCTGTACCGGCATGATCATAAATTCCTGAAAGTCTACTGTGTTTGCAGCGTGTTTTCCACCATTTAAAATATTCATCATAGGAACCGGTAAAAGCCTTGGACTGACTCCTCCAAGATAGCGGTACAAGGGCAAATGCAGCGCCTTGGCAGCTGCCTTGGCAGTGGCAAGGGATACTGCCAGCATGGCGTTTGCACCCAGGTTGCTCTTATTCTCCGTACCATCTGTCTCCATAAGAATACGATCTACCTCAATCTGTTCCAGTGCATTACGTCCACATAAAACACTGGCAATCTTTTCATTGATATTTTTCACAGCATTTTGCACGCCAAGGCCAAAATAACGTGTTTCCCCATCCCGAAGCTCTACTGCTTCAAATCTTCCGGTACTTGCTCCGGAGGGCACTGCAGCAAGACCGGTATGGGTATGACCGTTTAAATGGCATCTCACTGTCACTTCTGCCTCTACGGTGGGATTCCCCCTGGAATCTAATATCTCTCTTCCATGTACTTTTTCAATTTCCAAATATTGCATCCTGTTACCTGCCTTTCGCATCATTATACAAATAAAAGTATCCCCAAGACATGTCAGATTATGCACGTCCAGGGGATATTTACCAACTACACTTACTTTGCAATCAAAAGGGACTTACCGGTCATTTCCGCAGGCTGCTCCTTGCCCATGATCTCGATCAGGGTGGGAACGATGTCTGCCAGACAGCCATCCTCTCTCAGGGTGTAGGCCGGGTCATAATTTACCAGGATAAAAGGAACCTGGTTGGTAGTATGTGCAGTGAACGGCTCACCAGTTGCATAATCTGTAAGCTGCTCTGCATTACCATGATCTGCACAGATAAACATAGCACCATCCATCTCCTTGACAGCTTCCACTGCCTTACCCAGACACTCGTCAACCGCTTCCACTGCTTTCACAGCAGCACTCTCCACACCGGTGTGACCCACCATGTCAGGGTTTGCAAAGTTGATAATGATCACATCATATTTGTCACTGCGGATAGCTTCTGTCAGCTTATCACACACTTCATAAGCACTCATCTCCGGCTTCAGATCATAGGTGGCAACCTTGGGAGAATTTACCAGAATTCTGTCCTCTCCCTGGTTGGGTTCTTCTACACCACCGTTAAAGAAGAAGGTTACGTGAGCATATTTCTCTGTTTCAGCGATCCTTGCCTGCGTCATCTGATTGGCTGCTAGCCATTCTCCAAAGGTGTTGGTCACTGATACCTTGTGGAATGCAACCAGCTTGTTCGCGATAGTCGGATCATAGTCTGAGAAGCATACAAAGGTAATGTCTTTGCGCGCACCTCTATCAAAGCCCTTGAAATCATCATCACAGAATGATCTGGTGATCTCTCGCGCTCTGTCAGGACGGAAATTAAAGAAAATCACACTGTCGCCGTCCTGTACTGTTGCCACAGCCTTGCCGCCTTCTACTGCCACTGTAGGCTTTACAAATTCATCGGTCTCACCCTTATCATAAGAAGCCTGAATGCCGCAGATACCACAGGGAGCCGTAAGACCCTCGCCCTTAGTCATCGCATCATACGCAAGCTTCACACGGTCGTAGTTATTATCTCTGTCCATTGCATAATAACGTCCCATGACAGAAGCAATCTTGCCTACACCGATCTTGTCCATCTCTTCAGCCAGTGCTTCTGCATACTCCTTACCGCTGGCTGGGGGGGTATCACGTCCATCTAAAAAGCAGTGCACATATACTTTCTCCAGGCCATTTCTCTTTGCCAGTTCCAAAAGGCCATACAGATGTGTATTGTGACTGTGTACACCACCATCAGACAAAAGCCCCATCATGTGAAGGGCGCTGTTGTTCTTCTTACAATTTTCTACTGCCGCAAGCAATGCTGGGTTCTCGAAGAAAGTACCATCCATAATCTCTTTGGTGATCCTGGTCAGCTCCTGATACACGATGCGTCCTGCCCCCATATTCAGGTGACCCACTTCAGAGTTACCCATCTGACCATCCGGCAGACCTACTGCCATTCCGCTGGCATTGCCTTTTACAAAAGGACATTCTGCCATCAATTTATCCATCACAGGGGTCTTGGCCTGTGCCACAGCGTTACCCTCTGTTTTCTCATTCAAGCCATAGCCATCTAAAATCATTAAAACAACCGGTTTTTTACTCATATTTCCTCCATTTCCGGCGCCATCCAAAACCTTTTCATCCGAGAACTGACACCGCACTACATTATACACTTTAATGTTGTCTTATGCAATAGCAAAACTTATTCTTCTCCCGGATAATAATACAAGAACACGGTATCATTACCATCTATATAGGCAAATGTTTCGTCAGAATTGCCAATTTCCGCAACAGAACCTACTGTCTCTACCTTTTCAAACCTGTTATTGATAATATAAGCGTTTCCGTCTTCCTCCATGATCATCGCATAGCCATAATCATTAAAGGATGTAGCCTGTTGATAGACAGGCGAAACTACATTACCCTTGAAGTCAATATAAAATGCTTCTTCTCCCTCTCTGACAGCAAGATAGGGATAATCATTGAAAAGTATCTCATCATAAATCGCAATAAATTCACTCACTTCATTCCCGCGCCAATCCATCACGACCACATCATTAAAGTCAAAAAGAAAATCTTTATCTTCTATGTATGTACTGTTTTCCCTATCATACCATGTATCAAGCACACCATAGGTATAATAGTTAAATGCATAACCACCATTCACTTTATATGACTTTAATCCCGAATTCGAATACTCATTTGTTATCAGACCCGTAGATGGCTGCACCAAATATACGCCTTCAATCGGTGGTACCCATCCCACAATACATCCCTGAGCCACCACTCCGCTGGGCGCTCTTGCGTTTAATTCTTTACCGCTCACATAACCGGAACCGTTAAAGCCTATAATTAAGCCGGAGCCTGTAGTGGTTTCATCCTGACCGGAATCGGGTTGTTCTTCCTTAGGAAAATCCTGCAAAACTACAGTAACATGCCCTTCCGGCGTCACCTCATACAAAGCATAGAGCTCGTTCAGCTCGTCATGTTCCATTTCCTCCTCCGGTAACGCCAAATAATAATAAGCCTTCCCCTCATGAAAAGGAACCACTTCAGCATATACGGAATCTATAAATCCTGTATCATGCAAAACCGTTCCGTCAGGGCGAATATAGGATATACGACTTTTCCAATATTCTTCTCCCGTATCATAAGATCTGGTTGCAATAATGTCTCCTTCACCTATAATAACGTAATAGCTTGCCGGAAAGGATTGACACACCTTCCCCTCTCGATCCAGCACGTAATACTTCTTTCCATCTCCCATAATGGAATATCCGTTAAAATTGGGCGAACTATGGAACACAGGGTATGTGGGTTCTACCAACACATTGCCGTCATAGTCCATCAGCCCCCACAAATCTCCTTTCATGATAGGGATCACATTGCCATTAGAGCTCCCCCATGAATCATATCCTTCCAGGCTGATCACTTTTGCCTTGCGGCCACTGACAGAATTTTCTCGTTTCTGCTCCTTCAGCTCCATCTGAGGCAAAAAAATTTCTTTTGCTTCTTCTATTGTTTCCTGTTCCTTTGAATTCTCAACAATAATTTCCTCTGTGCCTCCTCCCTGCTGCACAGAAGAAGGCAGATCCAGCGTCTGACCGATCACAACCACTGACACACAGGAAGCTGCCAAATAAGTCATCTTTCTTAGAAGTTTTTCTTTGGAACGTTTCTTCCTAACAGGCTTAACAGCCTTTAACTGGCTATTAAATTCATCTCTGCGTTCAGAATATTCAAATTCCGCTTTGGCATATTCATTGTCTTCAAAAGCAGCAAATTCCTTGCCAAAACTATATTCTTCCGGCTGCGGAGCATACTCTTTCGTGCTTTGACTATCATATTCCTTCATATTGTTCTTTCCTCATGATCATTTCAATTTGCAGTGTATTCATCCATAAACACTTACTTTGTATGTACATCCAACTGAGGGAAAGGAATTACAATACCTTCTTTATCAAAAGCAATCTTCAGTTCTTTATTCAGAATTCTTCTTCCGGAGAATACATTCTTTTCATCAACTTCTGCTTTAATCTTCAGCTTAATGGCAGAATCGCCCAATTCCTCCACACCAAGGTAAAGAATCTCACCATTAAAAACATCCGGATAGGACTTTTTGATCTCCTGAAAAATATCCTCCAGCTTTTTCTCAAGCTCCAGCAGATCTGTGCTATATGCAACACCCACTTCACAGATTGCAGCAGATCTTTTGTTGGAACGATTAATCACATTTTTTAAATCAGAATTATTAATGATCTTAATATTACCGCCCGCATCCATCAGACTCAAGGTACGGATACCAATTTCATATACCGTTCCTCTATAACCATCTACCTCAACCACATCGCCCACATTATATTGATTCTCAAATAAAATGAACACACCTGTTACCAGATCAGCCACAAGACTCTCTGCACCAAAACCAAGAATCAGTGCTACGATTCCTACACTGGCAAAAATAGTGCTGACATTTACTCCGATAATAGACAGTCCCCAGCAAAATCCAATCAACACAGAAGCGTATTTTACGAGGCTGGAGAAAACTGTCGAAAGGGTTCCGACTCTCCCTTTCTTTTCCCGGAATACTTTTAAGATCAAAAGAATCAAGTTGCTTGCAAAAAACACAAAAACTATCATCAGCAACAACCTGATTACAATATCTTTACTAATTTTTACAAGGGAAAACATTTCACCAAAGCCGTTAAATGTTCCCAAAATCACACCAATAATTCCCACTACGATCAATGCACCCAATGACACTGCCACATTGACCAAATTGCTCTTTTTATTATTCGTTTCCTTACTGTTTTTTTCTTTTAATTCCATCTTTATCATCCGCCTTTCTCGTTGCAATTTTCACAACAATTTAACTTATTATACCTTAATACAGATATAAAATCAACTTTCTGTACCCCAAAATAGTTTCTGGTATTGTTTTTTTGTCCAAGACAGTATAATATATAGAAAACACATTCATTTACAGCTTAAAGGAGTATTATGATCACTTATCTTGCCAGAATCTTTATCAAAGATTACAAAAACACATCTTCCCCCAAGGTTCGTCAAGCCTATGGCATCCTATGCGGTGCTGCAGGGATTGTTTTAAATCTGTTCCTTTTTGCAGGGAAATTTTTGGCCGGGATTCTCAGCAATTCCATTGCCATCACTGCCGATGCATTCAACAACCTTTCTGATGCGGGGTCTTCTATCATTACCCTCATTGGTTTTAAAATGGCCGGGCAGAAGCCGGACCCGGACCATCCCTTTGGTCATGGGCGCATCGAATACATATCCGGTCTTATTGTGTCTTTTATCATCCTTCTCATGGCATTTGAACTGCTCAAGACTTCTGTATCCAAGATCCTTCACCCACAGGAGCTGAGTTTTTCCCCTGTGGTAATCCTTATTCTGGCGGTTTCCATTGCCGTGAAATTTTACATGTCTGCCTACAACAGAAAACTGGGCCGCAAGCTTTCTTCTTCTGCCATGCTTGCCACTGCCGCAGACAGCTTAAGTGATACACTTGCTACTGCCGTAGTATTGATCGCTACGTTAATCTCTCATTTTACCGGCTATATTATTGACGGCTATTGCGGTCTTGCAGTTGGGCTTTTTATCTGTTATGCAGGAATCAATGCAGCCAAAGAAACCATCAGTCCT
>JAZSFW010000031.1:0-2156 GCA_045532445.1 Acetatifactor sp.
GGTTCCTTTGAGGCTCTGTCCAAGGAGGACTACCTGGATCTCTTGGTCCGCTGCCTTACCAGACTTTCTCCCCGGATTGTGGTACACAGAGTCACCGGTGACGGGCCCAAGGATCTGCTGATCGCCCCCAAGTGGAGTCTCAATAAGCGTGATGTGCTGAATTCCCTGCACAAGCTTATGAAGGCGCAAGGCTGCCTGCAGGGCTGTGCACTAAAGGCTGATCTACCGTCTGCTCCGCAACACTGAAGTCTTGCAAGACCGCTTATGCGTGATATAACGTACTTCCCACTTCAAAAAACATAAAAAGGAAACTACAGAAATTATGATCCAAGATTCTTTAACTTTATACAAATTAATCATTTTATATATGCTGAACCGGGTCAACTTCTCTCTTACCACCGCTCAGATCAGTGATTTTATCCTGGAGAAGGAATACACCAATTTCCTGACCCTGCAGCAGGTATTCAGTGAGCTGACCGAGGCCGGCATGATCTCCAGCCAGTCCATCCGCAACCGGACCCACCTGTCCATCACAGAAGAGGGAAAGGAGACTCTCTCCTTTTTCAAAAACCGCATCAGCGATGCCATTATAAATGACATGGAGACTTATCTGGCGGAAAACGAATTTGACATGCGCAATGAAGTATCCGTTCTGGGGGATTATTACAAATCCACCTCCGGCGAATACGAGGCACATCTGGTGGCCAAGGAGAAGGATATCAACCTGCTGACCATCACCCTCTCCGTTCCCTCTGAGGAAATGGCCGCCTCCATCTGCGACAATTGGCAAAAAAAGAACCAGGATATTTATCAATACCTGGTTCAGGAATTATTCTAAATCCGAGGCCCGGCTGATGCCGGGCTTTTATTATTCCTCTGCAGCTTCTCTTTTGATGCGCTGCATGTGCTCTCTGATCTTCACCTCATAACCGTTGCCGGAGGGCTTGTAGAATTCTTTGCCGTTCAACTCATAGGGAAGATACTGCTGTTTTACATAATTGTTGGGATAATCATGGGCATATTTGTAGCCAATGCCGGGGCCAAGCTTGGCCGCTCCCTTGTAATGGGCATCCTGCAGATGGGCCGGGATAGGCAGATTGCCCGTCTGCTTCACTTCATCCATGGCAGAGAAGATCGCCTCACAGCTGGCATTGCTCTTGGGGGCTGTGGCTACGTATGCTGCAGCCTGGGACAGAATGATCTGGGCCTCAGGCATGCCCACTCGCTCCACCGCCAGGGAGGCATTTACAGCCACCATCAGTGCATGGGGATCTGCATTTCCCACATCCTCAGACGCACAGATCATGATCCTGCGGGCGATGAAGGTCACGCTTTCTCCTGCATAGAGCATTCTGGCCAGATAGTACACTGCCGCATCCGGATCCGATCCCCGCATACTTTTAATAAAAGCAGAAATGGTGTCGTAGTGATTGTCGCCGTTTTTGTCATATCGTACCGCCCGCTTCTGAATACACTCCTGGGCCACATCCAGCGTAATGTGAATCTTGCCGTCTGCACTTCTGTTGGTGGTCATAACGCCCAATTCGATGGCATTCAGGGCTTGTCTGGCATCACCGCCGGAGATATCCGCCAGAAAATCCAGGGCCTCCTCCTCTATCACCGCATCATATGCTCCCATGCCTCTGTCATTGTCGTAAACTGCCTTCTTCAAAAGTTCCTTGATGGATTCCTGCGGAATGGGCTTTAGTTCAAAAATAATGGAGCGGGAGATCAGCGCGCTGTTTACCTCAAAATAAGGGTTCTCCGTGGTGGCACCGATCAGGATCACCGTGCCGTCCTCCACAAAAGGAAGCAGATAGTCCTGCTGGCCCTTATTGAAACGGTGGATCTCGTCGATAAACAGAATGGTCTTCCTGCCATACATGCCCTGGAGATCCTTGGCCTTGTTCACCACATCCTCCATGTCCTTTTTGCCGGCCACGGTGGCGTTGATCTGCATAAATTCCGCGCTGGTGGTGTTGGCTATCACCTTTGCCAGCGTTGTCTTACCGGTACCGGGCGGTCCGTAAAAGATGACCGAGCTGACCTTGTCCGCCTGAATGGCCCTATACAGCAGCTTATCCTTGCCGGTAATATGCTCCTGTCCCACCACCTCGTCCAGGGTCCTGGGACGCATCCTGGCCGCCAGCGGGGAA
>JAZSFW010000241.1:0-9304 GCA_045532445.1 Acetatifactor sp.
ATTGCAGCATTTGAACTCATCCCGAAGATCTTCCCTGATCACACCATCTTCCACATTGCCCATCAGGAACTTTTCATTTCCCACAAACTGGTGGCAAGGATATAAGTCGCCCCAGGGGGTGACAGCAAGATATTCTGTTCCAGAACCGCAGCCTGACAGTCTCTTGGCTACACAGGTACCGCCCTCCAAATCTATCATAAAATGGAAGAAGTTGAATCCTCTTCCCTCTTTACGGCGCTTCAGCATTTCCACAGCCAGCTTATCATATTCCTCCTTAAGCTTCGGAAGATCCGCTTCCCGGATCGCATAGGAATCCTCCGGCTGGGCCACCACAGGCTCAACAGATATCTGCTCAAATCCAAGATCCGCCAGATGCAGCACATCCTCGGAGAAATCCAGGTTATTATGCGTAAACGTACCCCTCACATAATAATTGGTCTGTTCTCTGCTCTCAGCCACTTTCTGAAACTTCGGTACGATCAGATCATAACTGCCCTGACCTCCACGGAAAGGACGCATCTTATCGTGGATCTCTTTCCGCCCATCAATACTTAAAACAATATTTGCCATCTCTTTATTGGCAAATTCCAGGATATCATCATTTAATAAGACACCATTGGTCGTCAAAGTAAAGCGGAATCTTTTATTATTAGGCTCCTCCAGACTTCTGCCGTAAGCTACCAGATCCTTTACCACCTGCCAGTTCATCAAAGGCTCTCCGCCAAAGAAATCCACTTCCAGGTTGATCCGATTGCCGGAATTGGCCACCAGAAAATCTAATGCTTTCTTACCTACTTCAAAGCTCATTAACGCTCTTCTGCCGTGATACTCGCCCTCTTCCGCAAAACAATACTGACAAGCCAGATTACAGTCATGGGCAATGTGAAGGCAAAGTGCTTTCACAACCGTCTGTCTCTTTTTAAAATCAAACACATAATGCTCGTAAATATCAGGCGCAAACAGCTGTCCTGCTTTCTCCAGTGCCAGAACCTCGTCCACCGCTTCCTCGATCTGCTCCTGCGGATAGGGGATATCGACCAGATTCAGCACTGCCGTTTTGATCGTGTCTGCGTCTTTTATCCCTTCGTTTACCAAGGGCTCTACCAGAGGGATCATATCGTATACAATTTCATCCACTACATGAACGGAACCGCTGTTCACATCCATGACTATGTTATAGCCGTTATTTTTATACTGATGTATCAAAATTATCTTCCTTTCTGCTGTTACTTTCGTTCAGCCGCACCTAAGGGTAAGCTGTCCTGGTGACGTTCAGCAGCGCCCATTCGCAAAATCGCCCCTTGCAGGGGCTTTTCGCTGCTTCGCAGCTCCTTTTTGCTCATTTACGGGGCGCTCCCTCAGAGAGGATATTTGAATGAAAATTCGTGCGAGCACGATTTTCATTCAAATATCCTCTCTGGCTGAACTGGTTACGAAAAGAGTAAGCAGCGACCGGAATCGCTGCTTACGTTAGGTTCGGACCTTACTTTCCTTATTTCAGCTTCTCACAACTCTGGTTACCAACTGTACAGGAAGTCTTGCATGCAGACTGGCAGGAAGTCTGGCACTCGCCACAGCCGCCCTTCTTCATGGACTCTTTCAGATCTCTGGTAGTTAATGTTTTGATATGTTTCATGTTATAGCCTCCTTATGCTTTTAAAAGTCAATAGACTAATAAACTCTTTGTAGTATATCATAAAATTTCCAAATGTAAAAGACTTTTTTTGAAAAATGTAAGAAACGTTCAAAATAATTCTCAACTTCAGCTAAGCATACCGCCGAGAGTACCTCCCGCGGCACAAAGGATGAAAGTGGTGAAGCAAGAATCCGCCAACACTTCCGCCGAACCATTCAGTATCAGGGACAATACAAACAGCACCAGAAAATAGGCCGCACCTTCCACTAATCCCCACAAAAAACGGCGCACTTTGATCATTTTCCCGGCCAATATGCCAGCGACAAAAGAGGCTGCCACATAAATAATGATCATTGCGACAGAAATGATCTTTTCTGTAAGATTCATCTTAAATAACAAAAATGCCAGCAGCACCAGCATGATACCTGTAAATACAAAGGAGGCCAGGAGACATTTCAATAATATCTGCACCGGACTGCCTCCCTCATTGGTTATTTCTCTTGATGTTCTCGGGGTGACCTTTCCAAATCCCTTCCCCATGTTTTCCTTTCAGGACGTATATCTTACAACAGTGTCCAAATCTGGTTTTATAAAATATATTCTCATACACCTCAAAACTTTACTGCAAATTCATAAAGTTGTGCTTATATCCTTTCTTTCGGGAAGGTAACCGTCATCACCGTTCCTTTTCCCACTTCGCTCTGCAGTTCAATTGATGCATTGTGCTTCACCAAAATATGCTTTACGATCGCCAGTCCCAAGCCGGTTCCGCCGGTAGATTTTGATCTGCTTTTGTCCACTCTGTAAAAACGCTCAAAAATTCGCTCCTGATGCTCCGGTGAAATTCCGATCCCAGTATCCTTAACCACAAGAACCGTCTGCTTCCCGCGCTGATATACCCCAACCGTAACGGTACCATTTTCATTGTTATACCGTATGGCATTGTCGCAAAGATTGTACAAAAGTTCCTCAATCATCTGTCTGTTTCCGCTGATATAACTTTCCACTCCCTGAAAACCGATGGTTACATGGTGCTTCTCTGCATTCACCGACAGCATTTCCACACAGGTCTCAGCCAACTGATAGAGATTCAGTCTTTCAAAAACAGGAGTCTGTTCTGTACTGTCCAGCTCAGACAGACGGATAATATCATTGATCAGTGTTAAAAGTCTTGTGGCACTTTTGCGAATGCCACCCGCAAACCTCACAGTATCATCCGCTGATGCCATTCCGTTTTCAATCAGCTCTGCATAACCAGATATGGAGGTGAGCGGTGTCTTTAATTCATGAGATACATTGGCGGTAAAATCCTGACGAATTCTGGAGCTCTTTATAATATCCTTATGCTGCTCCTGAATCATATTGATCAAAGGAGCCAATTCCTCATATTCTGTCAATTCTCCCTGATCATCCATATTCTCTGCAAGCTTCTCAATGGGCTTGATCAGGCTGCCGGTAAGAAAATGCGCCAATAGCATACTCACCAATATCAAAATACAAGTGACCATCACAAGGCTGGGAAGGGCACTGACAAATATACTATACAGGCTTTCTGACTCACGCCCCACACAGAGGACGCTCCCATCCTCCAGCCTGACCGCATAAAAAAAGGCACTCCGATCCAAGGTGAAAGACTTACGGATAGCCTGACCCTCTCCATCAGCAAAAGCGGCCTCTATCTCCGGCCGCTCACTGTTTCCTATCTTATTGTCGCTATTATCGAAAAGAATCTGTCCTGCCTCATTCACAAATGTTACCTGCAAGCCTTCAACATAGTTCGTTTCACCGGTCTCATGAAGCGCTTCTTCAAAGCTGCCACGAGCCAAAAATGCCACATAGGTCTGCAGATCTCCTATGATCTGCCTGCAAAACAGGTCATAATACACAAAGGTGATCAGAAGCATTGTAGAGACAATTCCAACGATTGCCGTTAATACCAGTCTGGAATTAATTTTCCTTCTCATCTTTTGCTAACTCTCCATTACATATCCCACATTGCGAACAGTTTTGATCTGACTGCCCTCTTCCTTTAGCTTCTGACGCAAGGTCTTGATATGCATATCCAGTGTTCTGGACTCTCCTTCAAAATCGATGCCCCAAACACGGTCCAGGATCACCTGTCTGGTTGTGACAATTCCTGCATTTACCATAAGGAGCTTTAAAAGCTCGTACTCCTTATAAGTCAACTCCACAGGTTCGTCTTTCACAAAAACAGCGTGACGTTCTCGGTCCAAAAGCACATTTCCCAGCTTTAGGATTTTCTCTTTATCCTCCGGTTTGGCAACTCTTCTAAGCATGGCTTTTACTCTGGAAATCAGCTCCATGACCCCAAATGGCTTGGTCATATAGTCATCCGCCCCCATGTCCAGGCCTTTCACTTTATCCATCTCCGTGGTCTTTGCCGTAACCATAATAATGGGCGTTGCCACCGTATCCTGACGCAGACGCAGATTCTTCAGAACCGTCAGCCCATCCTCGTCAGGAAGCATAATATCCAAAAGGATCAGATCCGGTGTATCTTTTTCCAACGCTTTATAAAATTCTGACGCACAATCAAATCCTTCCACCTGATACCCCACATTACGCAAGGCAAAAGCTTCAATTTCCTGAATGTTCCTGTCATCTTCTACTACGTATATCAGAGCCATAATGCCACCCTTTCTATCCTTACGGAAGCTGATAACGCTCCTTATAAGCCATTACCTTACCTTGGAAATCCATGTTATTCTTCTGTTTCATCTCACCCAGATATGCATGAGTCTCATATTCATCCTCACTGACCTGTAACAGACACACTGCAATGTTGGAGCAGTGATCTGACACTCTTGACAGATTCGTAGTAATATCTGACAGAATAAATCCAAGCTCGATGGTACATTTCCCCTTGCGGAGTCTTTTCACATGGCGTTGCTTAATTTCCTGATTCAGATCATCGATAACCTCCTCCAGCGGCTCCACCTGCTTTGCCAGTGAAAGATCTTCTTCCGAAAAGCTCAACATGGTAAGCTTCAGAATATCATGAATTGCTCTGCCAAAAGTATGCAGCTCATTCTGCGCCTTTTCAGAAAAATGAATGGATTTGCGATTCATTTCCTCCGCAGCCCGCATCACATTCAGCGCATGGTCAGAGATTCTCTCAAAATCACCGATACAATGCAATATTTCAGACAAAGTATGACTGTCTTTCTCCAGCAGATTCTTAGAACTTAGCTTCACCAGATAGGTACCCAGTTCATCTTCAAAGTGGTCTACCTCAGCCTCCAGCTGTGCCACTCTGTCTGCTTTCTCCTGACTGTACTCACTGATCAATTCCAGAGACAGATTCATAGCCTCTTCAGCTAAACCTGCCATAGCGATTGCTACGTTACGGCTCTGCTCCACTGCATAAGAAGGGGTTTCCAGGAAACGGGAATCCAACAGCTGCAATACACTTTTGCCTCCCACGTTCTCCTCATGCTCCTCCTCTTCTTTGATGGTAAGACTGGCAAGTTTTACCAGAACTTTAGAAAAAGGAAGCAAACAAACCGTAGCCACTATATTAAAGGTAGTGTGCACAACAGCGATTCCTGTCTGATCTGCTGGGGTTCCCATAAAAGGAAACGGCCTGATTGCATTGATCAGATAAAAACCAGCCATAAACAATACCGTACCAATCACATTAAAATATAGGTGAACCAGCGCCGCTCTTCTCGCATTCTTTGAGGCACCGATACCTGAGATCATAGCTGTCACACAGGTACCGATATTCTGACCCATGATAATAGGAATGGCCGCTTCATAGCCGATGGCTCCTGTCATACACAGTGCCTGCAGGATACCTACAGATGCGGAAGATGATTGAATTACTGCTGTCAAAATCAGACCCGCCAGCATCCCCAGTATCGGATTGGAAAATCTGGTCAGAATACCGGTAAATTCCGGCACATCTCTAAGTGGCTTCACAGCATCGCTCATGGTATCCATACCAAACATCAGAATCGCAAAACCGATCAGTATCATTGCCGTATTCTTCAGCTTGTCTTTCTTAGAAAACATAATGATCGCCACACCGATCAATGCCAGCACCGGCGAAAAAGAGGTAGGCTTCAACAACTTTACAAAAAAGGAATCACTTTCTATCCCTGACAAAGTCAGGATCCAGGAAGTCACAGTCGTACCAATATTGGCACCCATAATGATCCCTACTGCCTGCTGTAGCTTCATGATTCCCGAGTTAACAAAACCGACTACCATGACCGTGGTAGCGGATGATGACTGAATGACTGCTGTAACACCTGCCCCCACCAGCACAGCCTTGAGCGGATTATTCGTCAACTTCTCCAAGATACTTTCCAGACGTCCCCCGGAAGCCTGAGACAAACCGTCTCCCAACAGATTCATTCCGTAAAGGAATAACGCCAGACCTCCCAACATCGTCAATAAATCAAAAAAATCCATAACTTATCCTCACTTTTTCTCTTTGTACTATATCATAATAACGTATTTTTGTAAATTGTATAACCATTCCATGTAAATGTTATGTAAAATTTGAGTAAAATTCATAATATAAAAAACACCTTTCAAGAGTTGCCTCTTAACCAAGGTGTTTTCGTACCTTACCTATTTTCTTTTCTACGCCACATACAAAAATATAACGGTATCGCTGCCAGCGGAAAAAGCATGCCCGTCAGCATCCCTAACTTCATTCCCAATTGTTCTGGCAACAAACCCAGAGAAAGCGCATACTCGGCTGCCGCGCGGCTGGCGATCACTGCATCTGTAACGACTCCCACAAGCTGCGGTGCCACCGATGCCCCCAGATCTCCTCCTGCCGCCATCATAGCATAAATAAACACACCGCTTTCCGGAAAACGTTCAGAAGCCACGATCAGATTTCCCGGCCAGAGCATTGAGGTACAAAAACCGGTAAATGCACAGGCAATAAGCCCGATCAAAGCAATCTTAGTGACGGCCGCCGTCAAATAACAGATACTCGCACCAACTACCCCCAAGAAAAGAACACGACCGATCTTTTTTCCCATTTTGGCATAAAGTGTACGTCCCAAACCAAGCATAGCGGCAAATAAGGCTACTCCAAACACATCTCCCCACACCTTAGGGATCCCCAACGCCTGCTCCAGATAGCCTGAGCTCCACTGTGCCATATTGCACTCCGCAGCTCCACCCAAAAAGATTGCAAAAACACAGGTCCAAAGCCCTTTGTCCTTCAGCAGATCCAACATCCCTGAAACTTTCCCGGGCGTTTCCATTTTGGGAATTTTAACATCGGCATAGAGGCAGGCTGAAAGCAAGGGAACTGCGGCAAACAACATGACAAGCCATTGCCAATTTTCACCGCCTGCCATTAATAAAAACAAGGTACTGATCAAAATCACTGCCACAACACCCCAGGCATAAACAGAATGAAGCTTACTCATCTCCCGATCAGGGTCTTTTGCCGGCAGCGATGCGATCACCGGACTGATCAACACCTCTCCAAATCCAGCACCTGCAGAAAAGATAATCGTTCCGATCACCAGCCCTATGTATACTGCCTTCGGAAACAGAAATGGCCAAACAGAAAAAAACAGAAGCCCCGTCATAGTAAGAAGCGGCATCATTTTAACTGCTCTTGAAACATTAAATTTATGTGAGAAAAAAGAAAATAGTAAATCTACGCTTAGTTGCGACACAAAATTAATAAGTACCAAAAGTCCGAGCAAAGAAAATGAAATATCATAAAGAGAACGGAACGTCAAAAACAACAGCGGAGAAAGATTTCCCGCAATAGACATTGACAGACTAGATGTGTAGCATGCATATTTCAATCGCTTATACTTCGCTTCACTCTTATTATCCATAAATATGCCTCCAACTTCTGATTTATCCACTTAATTTATATCACATTATCAAAAACCTGTAAACACATATCTTTATGATTCACATAAATCAGAAAGGCACATATGATAGATAAAAAGCCCGGAGAATACTTATGGCTCTTATTGTCCTTGATGCAGGCCACGGAGGAGCAAACCCCGGCGCCGTATACAATGGAAGGCAGGAAAAAGACGATGCACTTGCTCTCACCCTTGCAATCGGCGCAATTCTGGAGGTTAACGGTGTGGATGTCTATTATACCAGAACCGCAGATGTCTATGAATCACCTTATGAAAAGGCACAGGAAGGAAACCGGATCGAGGCAGATTATTTCATCTCCATTCACCGTAATTCCAGCCCTTATCCCAATCAATATACGGGGATCGAATCCTTGGTTTATAATCAATATGGGGAAGCAGCACGCATGGCATACAATATTAACGCCCAGCTGGAAAACGTAGGATTTGAAAACCAAGGTGTGAAAGAACGCCCAAATTTGGTGGTACTAAACAGCACGCAAATGCCGTCCGTATTGGTTGAAGTAGGGTTTATTAACACGGATGCTGATAACCAGCTTTTTGACGAGCAGTTTGATGCGATTGCATCTGCAATTGCTACAGGAATTCTGCTGACTTTGAATACTCCAGCATATTATTGATCAAATTCCATAACAAGCAACGACCGTCGGGAAAATCCCGCCGGTCGTTACTAATTGCAATAAATATCTTCCCTTATATCAAATCCGCCTCGCGAACAAAGACACCTGCATTCTTTTCCACGCCAAAACGTTTCACAAACAACGGACACTTACACAGAAGCAAGTAGTAAATATTCAGTCCGCATCCATTTAACGTTTCAAAGTTCCCCTGCCCTTTGGATAGGATCACATCAGCCGCCAAAATCGCCTGTTTCGTCCTTTCATTGACACTTGAAAGCTCTGTACCTGCGATATCTGTGCCATTCTCCAGAACATTTGCGACTTTATCAAGTCCGGTCTCTTTGGCATCCTCTAAGGTCACATCGTTCAAGACCTCCTGACCTCTGACCACTGCTGTGATTTCCAGCTGTGGATATCTTTCCTTTAGGCACAGAATTGCCAACTTATCCAACACAACTTCGCCACAGTTATCCAGCAAATATACTACTTTTTTTGCATTTGCAAGCTCATTCAGAAATTGTTCATACACCTTTTCCTCTACCAGGTTCTTTTCTGCAGCATAGATCAGCTCCTCCAACACTTTGTTATCCACATGATTCATGGCACCGAAATCAATATAGTTTCCAATTCTTGCAAAGGTCAGTGCCACTCGCAAAGGTTGCTTACTTTCACGTATTCTATCTAAGATTGACTGCTCCAATGAAAGCATACGTTGATTGTAACTGTGCTTTATCTGCGAATAATCATCGGTTTTACCAAAGTATTCTTCATACACCCGTTTCATCTTTGCAACCAACCCCGGTGCAGACGCTTCTACATCACTTTCACCGATCAAGCGTAATACTTCCTTCATATATCTGGATTTCTGCTCTTCGTCTTCAAACTTCTGTATTCTCTCCTCTTGCCGATCTATCAGGCAACGGATACATGATGCGCTAATCTTCATACCTGCTCCTCAAATAAACATTACTCAAATAAAATATGGTAATTCTACAAAAAAAGAGTAGGTTTCCACTACTCTTTCCAAAGGTTTATCCCTTCAAAACCGAACATTGAATTCTCTTAAATTACAAGTCATCTCTCTGACAGCTTTTCCTACGGATCTCTTTCCGTCTCACTGTCTCCAGCCTTCAGGTTAAGCCCTCGACCGATTA
>JAZSFW010000231.1:0-10614 GCA_045532445.1 Acetatifactor sp.
CCCATATTCAGAAGCTATGTTCTTTAGATTAGAACCATTTTCATTGGTTTTTACCTGTGATAAAATATAGGTTTTAGTAAATAACTTTTTTGAAAAGGTTATTTGCTGTCCTTGAAAAATCTTGTGCATCTCGATTGTATTTTCTACACCAATAACCTCTGCAATTTCCTTGTACACTCCGGCAAAATCAGATATACAAATTTCTTTTGTTTTCTTCATATACCCCCTTCTTTCGTTTTTTTTCATAATACACTTTTTCAATAGCGAATGCATCTCGGCAATTTCCTTGAAATTAACAAGGAAATTTTCCTTGTTAATTTCTTGCTTGCTTCAGATAACAAAAGGACAGAACATACCTTTTGCAGATATGCTCTGTCCTCGTATTTGACACAGTTTATGACACAGATAATATAACTCAGAATAAATCATTATAAACTTTAATTTGGGAAATTTATTTTATTACCACTGGAATAAATGGTAATAAACTAATATAAATTTTCTTGACATAATCCTCCCCTTTAAATAACCTGGAGTTATGCTGCTGCGTAATTCCGGGTTTTTGTTTTACGGTTATAAATATACTTGTTTTTAGGGTAATTCTGTTGTATACTATCATAAACAGGGCAAGTGTTCTGTGAAGAGAATTTGTGAAAGATAAGGAAGGGAAGAAAATGGCTTTATTAGAACAGTGGAGAAATGGTGCATATAGTGAAACTGCTGATCAGTACCAGATGCAGCAGATGTGGAATGCTTATTTCGAGCAGGAAAAGGAAATTTATGCACAGCTTCTTCAGAAACCTGAAGAGGTAGTTAAGGGAACCGTAAAAGAGCTTGCTGAAAAATATGGTGTGTCTCTTATGGTAATGACCGGATTTTTGGATGGCATCAATGACAGCTTAAAACAGCCGAATCCTATTGAGGAGATGGAAGAAGATACAGAGGTGAATCTGGGCTTTGAACCGGCACTTTTGTACAAGAATATGGTTGCTGCAAAAGCTGACTGGCTTTACAATCTGGAAGAGTGGAACGGTATTTTTGATGAGGAGACTCAAAAGTCCTTGTACAAAGAGCAGAAAGCTTCTACTACTATTGTAAAAGAAACAAAGGTTTATCCCAACGATCCCTGCCCTTGTGGAAGTGGCAAGAAGTATAAGAAATGTTGCGGACGTAATTAATAGGAAAAGGAGAAAATAGTATGCGGTTTTTTATTGACACAGCAAAAGTAGAAGACATCAAAAAAGCAAACGATATGGGTGTAATCTGTGGCGTGACCACAAATCCTTCTCTGATCGCCAAGGAAGGAAGAGTGTTTGAAGAAGTGATCAAGGAGATCGCATCTATTGTGGATGGCCCTATCAGTGGCGAAGTGAAAGCCACGACTGTAGGTGCAGAGGGTATGATTGCAGAGGGAAGAGCTATCGCAGCCATTCATCCCAATATGGTCGTGAAGATCCCTATGACTGTAGAAGGTCTTAAGGCGTGTAAAGTTCTTTCCAAAGAAGGGGTAAAGACCAATGTGACCTTGATCTTTTCTGCCAATCAGGCACTTTTGGCAGCCAGAGCGGGTGCGACCTATGTGTCTCCGTTTTTAGGGCGTCTGGATGACATTAGCCAGAGAGGTGTGGATCTGATCAGAGACATTGCTGATATCTTTGCCGTGACGGACCTTGATACCCAGATCATTGCGGCGAGTGTTCGCAATCCGATTCATGTTACAGACTGTGCATTGGCAGGCGCAGACATTGCAACGGTTCCCTATTCTGTTATTGAGCAGATGGTCAAGCATCCACTTACTACCGCTGGAATAGAGAAATTCCAGGCAGACTATAAAGCTGTATTTGGAGAATAAGACTTTATAAGTAGAATTATTTATTTTGTTTTTATAGTTTGTTCACGAAATGTTCACATATTTGAGTTATAATGTTCGAGAAACATTTAGGCTTTGCTGTGATACAAGGGAAATAATGTTACAGTAGGCGATCATTCATCAGGAGGCACACACATGAGTAACGAAAAGATAATCGCAAAGATTGAAAAAGCAGCTGCGAAAAAGAAAAGCGCAGCAATCATCAAATTAATGCCCAAGGCAGATAAGGAAAGTTTGACTAAGATGCTGGAAGCACTTGGTTCCATCGGTGATGAGGATTCCCGCAATCACATCACTCACTTCCTTGATCATGAAGATGAGGACATCAGACTTGCTGCATGTAAGGCTGCTTTGACTATCAATACTGAGTATATGAGAACCAGAGTTAGACATCAGCTGGCAATGGAGAAAGTTGCAGACGTTAAGGCTAAGATCCAGCAGGCATTTAACGAGGCATCAGCTACCAGAGTATAATTACATAATAGAAATTTAAAACGACAAACACATAGATTTTTCTTGGTTTGTCGTTTTTAAAAATATAAGACTAAAGGAGTCCATCTTATTATGGAAGAGACCTATATATGCGAAAAATGGAATGGTTTTGAATGCAGACGATTTCTTTTTGAAGAGCATAACGCTTTCGTTGTGCTGCCTGAGGAAGGTACATCCAACGGCTATTTAGCAATTAAGACTGAATATTGGGAAGCTTTTCCGGAAGCTTGTGAGATTGATCTGTTAAAAAATGGATTTCACTTATGTTTTATTCAGAATGATAACCGTTGGGGAACCAATCCGGACCTTGACAGAAAAGCGAGATTTGTCAGACATCTGCAGGCTCAATATCAGTTGAAGTCAAAGTGTGTTCCTGTGGGAATGAGCTGCGGTGGATTGATAGCGATCAAATTTGCTGCCAGATATCCGGAATTGATCCAGTGTATGTACTTAGATGCACCTGTGGTGAATTATATGAGTTGTCCCTGTGGTTTTGGAGTGGGAAGAGCTCTTTCAGAGGATCCTTACCCGGAGATTCTTGGTGCCTTGAATCTTTCCAGTGTATCAGAACTTTTGTCCTATCGGGAAATGCCTTTGGATAAACTTACACAGTTGACTGACAATAAAATTCCTGTAGTATTGGCAGCTGGTGACAGTGACCAAATAGTTCCATTTTGTGAGAACGGTATCTTTGTACAGAAGGCATATAAAGATGCCGGCGTTGAGATTGAAGTATATATTAAGCCAGGTGGAGATCATCATCCCCATGGATTACCGGATCCAGCACCGGTTGTTTCCTTTATTCTAAAGCATTGTAATTAAACAAATTTTTTTGGGCAGCTAAGGAGGGTGAGTTATATGGAGCAAAATTATTCCAATCAAAATGAGCAAAATAATCAGGATTATCAATATGATCGGCAATATTCTTATCAGCCGGACCAGCAAAGACAACCCCAGAAACAGAACAATACGCTCGCAATCGTGGGCATGATATTGGGCATTCTTTCCATACTGGCAGGATGCTGTGGTTGGTATGGCTTATTACTTGGCATTCCGGGTTTAATCTGTTCTATTATTTCGAGAAAAAATGGAAAATCAGGTATGTCTGTAGCAGGAATTGTTTGTTCTATCATTGGTATTTTAATTGGAGTTTTGATGACGATCATGGCTTATGTGATCATTGCTGTGCTTGCAACAGAACCTGAATTCCAGCAGCTTTTTGAAATGTATGGGATGTAAATGAAGAGCAAGAACGTGGATATGAGTCTGGAAAGACGGCTGTTTTACATAGGATTGGCAGCTTTGCCGGCTTCGTTTTTTCTTTACTGGCTGTATTTTTCTGTGATTTTTCCTTTGTGGCCATTTCATGGCTGTATTTGGGATGTTGTGTTCGGGATCTATTGTCCCGGATGCGGAGGCACAAGAGCTATAGAAGCATTGCTGAATGGAAAGCTGCTTACGTCTCTTTGGTATCATCCGGCAGTTGGCTATAGTATTGCCATATATGGCATCTTTATGGCCAGTCAACTGCTTGCCCTGATCAGTAAAGGACGCTTCAGAGGCATAAGGTTTCACAATTGGTATCTTTATGTGGTACTTATTATCATTGTTGTTAATTGCCTTGCCAAAAATTATCTGCGGATGAGGCACGGAATTACATTATAAAGAGAAAGGAGCATCATTATGGACAAAAAAGTAACTGGTATCGTAGCATATCTTACCATTATTGGTTGGATCATTGCTTACATTGCAGGAGATAAGGAGGGTGCAAAGTTCCATCTGAATCAAGGACTTGTAATCGCGCTGTGTGGAATTATCAATAATTTCCTTCCTATCATTCCTATAATCGGAGGTATTATCTCTTGGGTTATCAGTATCCTGATCCTTGTATGCGTTGTAATAGGTATCATCGCTGCTGCAAAGGGTGAAGAAAAAGAAGTTCCTATTCTTGGAAGTATTAAGATTTTAAAATAATCTACATAGAGAAGAATGGAATCAAACAAACAAAAGCAGCCCGCATTTCCTGATAATCAGAAAATAGGGCTGTAATTTTTGTGAAAAATTATTCGCTGATCAGATCTTCTTCTCGAGGTTCCTCGCCGTGCAGATAGATCAGGATCAATTGGATTCGCTTATAGGCTCTTTTATAATTCTTGTAGGCATAATCGTTCATGGACTCATCAAAGGTATTGTTGGCATAAGCTTTGGCGTATGAGTCTGCTGCCTCTGACATGTATTTGCTGGCTTCTTTAGCCAGTTCCTGAAGATAATCGAATTCTGCAGGAAAATTAAGTGCTGCCAGTGCTTTAAACTGCTCATCCATCTGGTTTATGTAAGAGATCAACTGTTTGCTGGCATTTTCCGATTGCGCATCTATTTGGTTGATCGCTGTATCTAAGGAAGATAAATTAATACAAAAATTCTCGAAATTTACTTTAAATCTGGCCAGTTCGGGGTCTTCCCCACAGCCAGTCATAAACAGTGTGATCACGAGAACGGAAAGTGCGACTAAAAATTGCTTTCTCAAAATAATCCCTCCTAAAGGTTACTTGTCTATAAAAAAATATCATATTTAATGACTTTTTTCAACTGATTTATAAAAAATGTAATAAATATATCGTTATGGGTTGATTTTTTGTCAAAAAAGTGTTTTTATTTAAGATGAGATAGAAGGAGTAAATGCCATGAACAAACAACAATTTCAAGAATATTTGAGAAAATCGATCCGTTATCTTGACGGTGCTACAGGTTCTAATTTGATGAAAGAAGGGATGCCTGCCGGTGTTTGTCCGGAACAGTGGATCTTAGAACATAGAGAGGTGTGTCTTAAGCTGCAAAAGGAATATGTGGCTGCAGGAACCGATATTTTATATTGTCCTACTTTTTCCGGAAACAGGGTGAAGCTTTCTGAGTATCATCTGGAAGATCATATGGAGGAGATGATTACAGCTCTGGTGGGAATTTCCAGAGAAGCAGCAGGGAGTGCAGACAGAAAAGTTCTTATTGCCGGTGATCTGACCATGACGGGCAGACAGCTTGTTCCCCTGGGAAATATGGAACTGGATGAGTTGATTACGATCTATAAAGAACAGATTCAATATTTGGAGCGGGCCGGGGTAGATCTTCTCGTGGTAGAGACCATGATGAGTTTACAGGAGGCAAGGGCAGCGTTGATCGCGGCCAAGGAAGTCAGCACCCTCCCTGTTATGGTCACAATGACCTTTGAAAAGGATGGACGTACCTTGTTTGGTACCGATGCAGCTACAGCAGCTATCGTTTTGGAGAAGCTGGGGGCTGCTGCTGTGGGAGCAAATTGTTCTACCGGACCGGCACAGATGCAGCACATGATCCGCGCGATGTCTCAGGTGGTAAATATCCCGATTATTGCAAAACCTAACGCCGGTCTTCCCATGTCAGACGCACAGGGAAATACTTATTATAGTATGGATGCAAAGCAGTTTTCTGAAGAGATGAAATTGCTTGTTAAGGCGGGAGCTTGTGTATTGGGTGGATGCTGCGGAACGACACCGGAGCATATCAGACTCTTAAAAGAGACAACAAAAGACCTTATTCCCTGCATTCCGGAAAAGTCATCTGCCAGATATCTGACCTCAGAACGCATGACCGTTTCCTTCGAACTGGATAATCAGTTTATGATCGTGGGAGAGCGGATCAATCCCACCGGCAAGAAAGCATTTCAGGAGAGTTTGCGGAACGGCAGTCTTGAAATGGTGAGAAAATTTGCCCAGGAGCAGGAGGAATGCGGTGCGCAGATCCTGGATGTGAATGTGGGGATGAACGGTATTGACGAGAAGGAGATGATGATTCAGGCCATCAGAGAGATCGGTGAAGTGACCAATTTGCCTCTTTCTTTGGATTCAAGCCATGTGGAGGTGCTTGAGGAAGCTCTCAGACAATATCCCGGAAGAGCTCTGATCAATTCCATCTCCCTGGAGGCAGAGAAGTTTGAAAAGCTGTTGCCTCTGGCTGCAAAATATGGCGCAATGTTTATTCTGCTTCCGTTATCCGATAAAGGACTTCCGGAAAACCTTTCTGAGAAGAAAGAAATTATTCACAAGATTTTAGAGAAAGCTTTGTCCCTGGGAATGACGAAGGAAGATATCATTGTAGATGGTTTGGTGACAACGGTGGGATCAAATCGAAATGCAGCCATGGAGACACTGGAAACCATACGTTATTGTAAAGAAATGGGGTTGGCGACCATATGTGGCTTATCTAATATTTCCTTTGGTATGCCGGAGCGAAGCTATGTGAATACTGCATTTTTGACCCTTGCTATTTCAGCTGGTCTCACCATGGCCATTGCCAATCCCTCTCAGGAGTTGTTGGTCAGCTGTGCACTTGCCACGGATCTTTTGCTTGGCAAAGAGAATTCAGATATCAGATATATAGAATATGCTTCTGCATTAAAGGAAACGAAGGAAAAAGAAGCAGCGCAGATTTCTAAGCCGGTTGTGAAGAAAACTGTTTCAACAACAAAACCTGTCAAAGAAACTGTTGAATTGTCACAGCAGTTTAATGAGACATGTCGGGCGCTTTATGAAGCGGTTTTAAAAGGAAATCGTAAAGGGATTACAACGATCGTCGAAGCAGCTCTTTCACGTGGAGAGGATCCATCAATGCTTTTGAATCAGGTGCTTCTTCCTGCTATCAATCAGGTTGGAGAATACTTTGACAGAGGAAAGTACTTCCTGCCACAGCTGATTGCCAGTGCAGAAGCGATGAAAAATGCGATTACCGTGCTGGAACCTCTTTTGATGGAAAAGACAGATTCTGCCCGTATGCCTGTGGCAGTCATTGCGACGGTGGAAGGGGATATTCATGATATTGGCAAGAATCTTGTGACTTTGATGCTGAAAAATTATGGCTTTCAAGTAATCGATCTGGGAAAAGATGTACCTGCCGAGAGAATTGTTCGGGAGGCAAAGGAGAGGAATGCCGGGGTCATAGGGCTGTCTGCACTGATGACCACTACGATGCAGCGCATGCGTGAAGTGATTGCAATGGCAAAGGAAGATGAGGTCGATGCCAAGATCATGATAGGCGGAGCTGTAATCACCAAAGAATTTGCAGAAGAAATTGGGGCTGACGGGTATGCGCGGGATGCGGCAGAGGCTGTCAGGGTTGCAAGGAAGCTGATCGGTCAGGAATAATGAGCTTTAGAAGAGATTTTTTACCAATTATAAAAAAACAGTTGCACGTTTACACTTTAATGTGGTAAAATGTTGAACGATATATATTGGGTTGAGTAAAGGAAAGAGAGGATTATATATGATAGGTGCAGATGCCATAATCAAATGTCTGGAAGCCGAAGGAGTGGACGTTGTGTACGGTTATCCCGGTGTTGCGATCTGTCCGTTTTATAATAGTATTCTTGAATCTGACATCCGCACGATTTTGATCCGCACGGAGCAAAATGCGGCACATGCTGCAAGCGGTCAAGCCAGAGTGACAGGTAAACCCGGAGTCTGTGCGGTCACATCCGGTCCCGGAGCCACCAACGTGATTACAGGTATTGCCACTGCCTTTGCAGATAGTATTCCCTTGATCTGCATTACCGGTCAGGTAAGCAGTGAACTTTTGGGCAGTGATGTGTTCCAGGAGGCAGATATTACCGGAGCAGTGGAGTCCTTTGTAAAATATAGTTATCTTGTAAAAAATGTAAACGATATTCCCCGTGTGTTTAAAGAGGCCTTTCACATTGCCAACACCGGTCGGAAAGGTCCGGTTTTGATTGATGTGCCAATCGATATTCAGAATGCAGTGATCAATAAGTTTAAATATCCGGAAGAGATCAATATGCGAACCTACAAGCCTACGGTAAAGGGTCATGCGGTACAGATCAAGAAGGTGATCCAGGAGCTGAACAAAGCGCATCGCCCCATTCTCTGTGTGGGCGGCGGTGTACATTTAAGCCAGGCCCAGGAGGAAATTCGTGCTTTTGTGGAAAAGCACAAGATTCCTGTGGTTTCCACCATGATGGGAATTGGCGTGATGCCTTCGGAGCATCCCTTGTACTTTGGTATGGTTGGAAACAGTGGAAGACCCTGTGCAAACCGCGCTATGAATGAGTCTGATCTGTTGATCATGGTAGGTGCGAGAGTGGCGGACCGTGCTGTAAGTCAGCCTGATCTGATCACCCAGAACAAGATCCTGGTACATATTGATGTGGATCCGGCAGAAATAGGTAAAAATGCAGGTCCCACTATTCCCCTTGTAGGTGATGCAAAAAATATTTTCCAGGATATTGCCAAGGAAGAAATTAACGCAAGTTACGATGCATGGGTAGAGACTTTAAAAGGATATTGGGTTTCAATGGAGAGAAAGCGTAAGCCCAATCCGAAATATGTGGATCCGGCAGCTTTTATCGATATGCTTTCCCGTAAAATGAAGGACGATGCCATTTATGTAGCAGATGTAGGCCAGAACCAGATCTGGTCCTGCACCTATCATATTGTTAAAGAGGGCAAATTCTTTACTTCCGGCGGAATGGGAACCATGGGTTATTCCATACCGGCAGCGATGGGCGCCAAGGTGGCAGCTCCGGATCGTCAGGTGGTGGCAGTCTGTGGAGATGGTTCCTTTCAGATGTCTATGATGGAGCTGGCAACCATGCGGCAGCACAATATCCCGGTAAAGATCATTGTGATGAAAAACAATTATTTGGGTATGGTAAGAGAATATCAGCATTATTCCTACAAAGATAATTATTCGGTAGTAGATCTTTCCGGCAGCCCGGATCTGGAAATGATCGCAGCTGCTTATGGCATGCGATTTCAGCGTGTCTTTGATATGAGTAATGCTGCTCAGGAAATGGATGCTTTCCTTTCAGGGGACGATGCAGTTTTGATGGAATGTATCGTAGATCCCTACGATCTGACAAAGTAAGGAGGAAACGGAAATGAACAGAAAAAGAATCTATTCTGTACTGGTGGAGAACCGATCCGGTGTCCTCTGCAAAGTGGCGGGGCTCTTTTCCAGAAGATGCTTTAACATTGACAGTCTTGCAGTGGGAGAGACCGATGATCCCGGTGTATCCTGCATGACCATTGTCTCAAACGGCGATGACCGCACTATTGAGCAGATTGAAAAGCAGCTGAATAAGAAGCTGGACGTGATCAAGGTAAAGACTTTTGATGAAAGTAAGAGTATCAGCAGGGAGCTGATGCTTGTAAAAATCAAATATAATAAGAATAATCGCCGGGATATTATGGAGATCTGCGAGATCATGAAAGCCCAGATCGTAGATATGTCCAAGCATTATATGATGATCCAGATCTGTGATACCCCTGAGAAGATCAAGCTTTTACTTAACATGTTTCAGTCAGTCAGCATTGTGGAAGTGGCTCGTACCGGGACTCTTGCATTATTAAAATGCATGGAAAATGATGAGTAAGGTTGACATTGGCTCTTTCTCTTGCTAAAATGTACAGAGCAAGAATACATACAGCGCAAAGCTTTGCGTTTTGATAGAGAGGATGAATTTATGCAGAGAAAAGTTTTTCAATTGTTGGTTGACAATACGTCAGGTGTACTGAGCCGTATATCCGGATTGTTTTCCAGACGAGGATATAATATTGAAAGTATTACCGCAGGTACTACGGCAGACCCCAGATTTACCAGGATCACCATTGTGACAAACGGTGATGCTGCCATTTTGGAGCAGATCGAAAAGCAGGTAGGAAAGCTTGTGGATGTTCGTGATATCAAAGAGCTGAAACCGGAGGAGAGTGTCTATCGTGAACTGATCATGATCAAGATCAGAGCCAATGCGGAGCAGCGTCAGAGTGTAATGTCTGTGACAGACATTTTCCGTGCCAAGATCATTGATGTATCTACAGACAGTCTGATCATTGAGCTTACCGGTAACCAGAGTAAGATCGAGGCGTTTATCAAGCTGTTGGAAGGATACGAGATTCTGGAGATTGCCAGAACCGGTATCGCAGGTCTGGAACGCGGCAGCGAGAATGTGAAAAATTTTGAGTAGTATTTTTTTAAATTTAGCAGCTCCTTTATCGGTAGCGCCAAAACATGTTAGCTATAGGTATGAAAACCTTAAAGTTATAAATATATTCACTTAATGGAGGAAATTGAAAATGGCTAAAATTTTTTATCAGGAAGATTGTAATCTTTCTATGTTAGATGGTAAGACAATCGCTATCATCGGCTACGGCAGCCAGGGACATGCTCACGCACTGAACCTG
This sequence comes from Acetatifactor sp., assembly GCA_045532445.1. Lineage (GTDB taxonomy): Bacteria > Bacillota > Clostridia > Lachnospirales > Lachnospiraceae > Acetatifactor. The sequence continues at coordinate 10,585 of JAZSFW010000231.1, forward strand.
AAGGATTCCGGATGCCACGTAATCATCGGT
>JAZSFW010000257.1:0-5586 GCA_045532445.1 Acetatifactor sp.
GGTTCCTTCCCTGTCTGAGTAGCCTGCTTGTTGCCGGTGTGTCCCTTCCCGTCTGAGCCATTGCAATTGTCTGAATTTTTTTCAAAAAGAAGTACAATTTTTCTATTGACATTTCGCAAGACTTATAGTAGAATGTTACTTGTCCGATACGGAATCGGTACAGTATGCACGAGTGGCTCAGTGGTGGAGCATCGCCTTGCCAAGGCGAGGGTCGCGGGTTCGAATCCCGTCTCGTGCTCTTTTTATTGCAAAACGCAAGTATTTTTCAGTACTTGCGTTTTTCTGATCAGAAATTCTGTTGCCTGTACTCCCTGGGGCTGCAGCCCACATTCTTGGAAAACACCTTGGAAAAATAGGAAAAATCCGGATAGCCTACCATGACAGCTACCTCAGAAACCGTCAGATTTGTGGTATTAAAAAGTCTGACAGCCTCCTGCATCCTGGTTTGGTGGATAAATTGGGTCAATGTTTGCCCAACCTCTTTGCTAAAGTTTTTGGACAGCACAGATGGATTCTTTTTAAAATGAGAAGCCAAGCGGCTTAAAGACAGCTCCTCATCCAAATGAAGCTGAATATAAGCGATGACATCCTTGGTAAGTTTGGAGCTATTGGGATTGGCATAGTTTTTGATCAACAGACAATATTTGTGACAAATTTCACCTGTCATCTGCTCCATTTTACCCATGGAAGCGATATATTCAATCTTTATTCTGAGAGATTCTGCCAGTTTGATCACATACATAGGATGAATGGATGTATGCAAAAGTGCCATATGACAGTAATCATTTACCGTCTGCAGAATCAATTTATAATCTCTCATGCTTTTTCTTCTGATCAGCTTTGTTTTATCTAAAAAAACATGCAGGGCTTTTTTGGCACTGGCTGTATCACCGCTTTTTAAAAATCCAAGGAATGCAAAAAGTAATTCCTGGTATTGTTCGGCATATTCCATGGAATAATGATTTAACGCCTCCTTGTCTACATCCACTGCCCTGTTTTGCTCTGAGTATTGTAATAATTCCGGTGTAATCTCCTGAAACTGCGGAACAAAATTACCAATGATATGCTTTGTCACACTGACAATTGCATCTAATTGGACAAGGGGCATTCTCTCATAGATCAATTTCATTTCCTGCATTTCTGTAGGGGCAATATGCGCTTCTTTCAAAATCTGGGTGAAATAATTGGGGGAAAGCTCCTCATCCCGAAATGGACCCACTGAGATAAAATCCGGATTTGTACCACAGCCGAAAACAGCCAGGACGTTGTAAAATCCCAGATTGCTCTTAACGATCAACATGCGGTATTGCTCTAAAGAGTCAGCAAAACGGATCTTGGTATTTCCATCATTATAATTGGTCCATACAGCGGCTCTCATTCCCTGATCTATTTTGGTGATATCTTTATAAGGCGGTGTAAAAAGGATAGCAGATACTTTAAACGCATCCAGCAAAACACTTTTTAATAACTCATAGCAATTAAAAGCTACTGATTGACTCTGTTCCATTTTTTAACTCCCCATTATTTTTCTTCGCACAAAAATTATACAAGTAAAGCAAAATATTTGCAAGCCCATTTGCACATGTTTTTGTATAATCTTTATTAATAACATACTATTTTATAAATGGAGGACTTTGGGCATGAAATTTACTTGGAATGATTCCTGGCTTTTTACAAAAGATGTTGCGCTTGTTTCCGCTGACCATACAGTAATTAACGGATCTGATTGGGAACCGGTAACATTACCTCACACTTGGAACGCAGAAGATGGTCAGGACGGCGGCAATGATTATTATCGCGGAACCTGCTATTACACCAAAAAGCTGGCATTAGCAGAATGCAGTGATGCGGAAGAAATCTATATTGAATTTGAGGGTGCCAACTCTTCTGCCATGGTCTATGTAAATGGCAAATTGGCTGTTTCTCATGATGGCGGTTATTCCACTTTCCGCGCCAACATAACGGAATTACTGAAAGAGGAAAATGAAATCCTCGTAGCAGTGGACAATTCTCCTAACGACAGAGTATACCCTCAGATGGCTGATTTTACATTTTACGGTGGTATCTACCGCAATGTAAACATCATCTGCGTGCCCAAGGCTCATTTTGACCTGGATTACTACGGAGGTCCCGGCATTAAAGTGACTCCTGTGGTGAACGGTGCCAATGCCAACGTGGAAGTTGTAGGCTATTTTACAGGTCTTACAGGCAACGAAACCGTTAAATATGTGATCAAGGACGGCGACACTGTTGTTGCAGAAGCTGTTATTGCGGCTGCTGAGGGCAAGGCTGATTTTGTAATCGAGAATGCACACCTTTGGAATGGACGTAAGGATCCTTTCCTGTATACCTTAGAAGCAGTGTTGGCCGACGGCGAAAAAGAATTGGATTCCAGAATCGTCCGATTTGGCTGCAGATATTTTGAAATTGATCCCGAGAGAGGATTTATCTTAAATGGTGAAGAATACCCTCTGCGCGGCGTATCCCGCCACCAGGACCGCAAGGGCATCGGTAATGCCTTGTTACCGGAGCACCACAAGGAAGATGCTGAGCTTATTTATGAAGTAGGTGCTACCACCATTCGTCTGGCTCACTATCAGCACAACCAGTATTTTTACGATCTCTGTGATGAAATGGGCTTTGTTCTTTGGGCAGAAATTCCTTATATTTCTCAGCACATGCCCAACGGCCGCGAAAACACCATCTCCCAGATGAAGGAATTGATCGCTCAGAATTACAACCATCCTTCCATCTTTGTATGGGGACTTTCCAACGAAATCAGCATGAAGGGCGCAGAGGATCCGGATCTGATTGAAAACCACAGAATCCTGAATGATCTGTGTCATGAATGGGATAAGACCAGACTGACCACCATGGCCATTGTCTCTATGTGTCCCATGGATTGTGAATATGTAACAATTCCGGATACCGTTTCCTGGAACCACTATTTTGGCTGGTACGGCGGAGATACTTCCATGAACGGTCCTTGGTTTGACCAGTTCCACGCCATGCATCCCACCCTCCCTGTAGGTGTCAGCGAGTACGGCTGTGAAGCATTAAACTGGCATACCTCTAAGCCGGAACAGGGTGACTACACCGAAGAATACCAGGCTTATTATCACGAAGAATTGATCAAGCAGCTCTTTAGCAGAAAATATATCTGGGCTACTCACGTATGGAACATGTTTGACTTTGGCGCTGATGCCCGTGCAGAGGGCGGCGAGGACGGACAGAACCACAAGGGACTTATGACCTTTGACAGATCCTATAAGAAAGACGCTTTCTATGCTTACAAGGCATGGTTATCCGATGATCCTTTCGTACACATCTGCGGAAAGCGTTATGTTGACCGTGTAGAGGACGTGACCAAGGTAACCGTATACTCCAATCTGCCTGAGGTAGAATTATTTGCTAACGGCGTAAGTCTGGGCAAGCAGACCAGCGATATTCACTTCTTCTATTTCGATGTACCCAATGCAGGTACCACAGAGCTGACAGCCAAGGCAGGAGAATGTGAAGATACCGCCAAAATTGTGAAAGTTGCAGAGTTTAACAATGCTTATCGTATGGTTGAAACCGGTGACGTACTCAACTGGTTTGACATCACAGCTCCCGAAGGCTACTTCTCCATCAATGACAAGGCCGGGGATGTATTAAAGACTTTGCGCGGCAAGATGCTGTTCATGGAGCTGATGACCAAAGCTCTGTCCGGCAAAAAAGGCATGGTAGATGCCAACACCTTCTCTGAGAATGCAGATCTGATGGGATTTTTAGGCGGCTTTACCGTTAAACGTCTGCTTTCCATGATGGGAACCATGGGCGCCAAGCCTCTGACCAGAGAACAGATGCTGGATTTCAATGCAAAGCTCAACAAAATTAAGAAAAAATAATGTAGTACACATAAACATATTTATATTATCAAGGAGGATTTTCTTATGAGCAAACAAGTAACTACTGATGCAAACGGCTATCGCAAGTTTGGCATGCGCGATGCCGTTGCATACGCCGCAGGTGACTTGGGCTGTAATATGAGCTTTGCCCTGAAAAGTACCATGGCAATCTTCTGGACGCAGTTCATGGGCATGGATCTGTGGTATTCTCTTCTGCTGATCGTTGTACAGGTGTGGGATGCCATCAATGATCCCTTAATCGGTTCCATGATCGATGCTGACAAGCACAAGTATAAGAGGAACAAGTTCCTGCAGTACATCTGGATCGGTTCCATCGGTCTGATCGTGGGTGGCGCCTGCTGCTTCATTCCCATTCCCAATGCACCGGTTGCCGCAAAAATGTGTATTTTTATTGCCGGTTATGTGATCTGGGATGCTTTTTACACCGTTGCCAACGTGCCTTACGGCTCACTTCTGAGCCTAATCTCCGACGTACCTGCTGACCGTGCATCTTTGTCTGCATGGCGTTCTGTGGGTTCCATGGTTGGTAACATGCTGCCTATGGTTCTTCTGCCTTTCCTGATCTATGATGAGAACGAGAACCTGATCGGTGAGCGCGTGTTCTTTGTAGCTCTGTTAATGGGCTTTTTAGGCTTCATCTGCTTCCAGTTCATGATTAAGAACACTGAGATCCGTGTGAGCACAGAGGTTACCCTCAACGAGGAACAGCCTAAGTTCAATGTGCTCAAGGCGATGGGTAATTTCTTGAAAAATCGTCCTGCTGTAGGTGCTACCGTAGCTGCCATGGGTATGTTCATTGGTATGCAGGGTGCCGCTACTGCGGTAATCGTACTGTTCCAGTCTTATTTTAAGAATGTAAAGATTTCCGGCGTGGTACAGCTGTTTGCCATGATCCCCATTGTGGTATTTACTCCGCTTGCCCGTAAGATGGTAACCAAGTATGGTAAGAAGGAGCTGGCAACTGTTGGTGCTATCTGTTCCATGATCGCCAGTGGTCTGATGCTGATCCTGCCTATTACACCTGATAATAAGGGTCTGGTTATTTACATTGTCTGCCAGCTGATCAACAGTCTGGGCATGGGTATCTACTCAACTGTTTCCTGGGCTATGATGGGTGATGCTATCGACTACAACGAGTGGAAGACCGGCAGCCGTGAAGAAGGTACCGTTTATGCTCTGCACTCCTTCTTCCGTAAGCTGGCTCAGGGTGTTGGCCCTGCTGTTGCTTTGGTAATCATGGTTGCTTTAGGATATGTAGGAGCCAATGAAGGTAACCAGACTGCTGAAGTAGCGCTGCGCATGCGTTATCTGGTAGCTGCTCTGTACACCGTAAGTGCAGTAATGCAGTTCGTTGGTCTGTCCCTGATCTACAATCTTGACAAGAAGACCCTTGGCAAGATGAAAGATGAGCTGGAAGCACGCAAGACTGTTGCTTAAGGCACGAGCCGCCGCCTCATAAATGGGGATGCGCACAACTCTTGATTATTTGACATCTGCAAAACAACAAGAGTTACTAAGAGTTGACAACTGTCAAAAATAAAAGTTAAAAACAGAACCCACAATCACAAAACTCGCGCTTCGCGCTCAAACATGTTGTGATTGTGGGTTCTAACATTTTTATTTCTGACAGTTGTCAACCCTAAGTAACTCTAGCAGTTTTGCAGATGTCAAATAA
>JAZSFW010000050.1:0-2766 GCA_045532445.1 Acetatifactor sp.
GGTACGAATTTTTGGCTTCCCTTCATTCTTATACTTTACAGTGAAACAGATGAAGGATACCGGACACAGACCATTGAAGCTTAATAAGCTTTCCATGACTATGCTTGGAGGCGGATGGAAGGGTTATGCGGATAAACAGATATCCAAGACAGAGCTTTATGAGTTAGTAGAAGAGATGCTTGGAATACCAGAAGCTAACTGTAGGGATGGATATGGCTCTACTGAGCATTCAGTGCCATATTTTGAATGCCCGAAGCATCATTTTCATATACCTGTTTACAGCAGAATGATTATCAGGGATGTGGAGACACTTGAACCATTGCCATATGGCAAGGCTGGATTTGCCAACTTCATTACACCGCATTTATTAAGTGTTCCAGCAGTAGCGGTGCTTATGGGAGACATGGCAGTGTTGCATCCGGCATGTGAGTGTGGCTGTGGAATAAAGACACCTTTTATGGAGATTATCGGTCGCGCAGGAACCAGCAAAGGTAAGAGTTGTGCGATTGCTGCCAGTGAACTGCTCAAGCGCTAAAGGAGGATCGATATGGAAGTTATTATCAAAGGAAAAAGAGTAGAAACGCAAAAAGAGAATTGCTTCGAAAATGTTAATGCGTTAATCTCGCAAACTCTTTCCAATGGCACACCTGATATCCGTCGTGTAATTAAAAGTCTGGATAAGCTGGGCCAATATATGGTCGCCGACAAGAATTTTCTCGTCCCTGAATTAATGGAACTTGGTTTCACAGAAGCAGAAGCACATCAGGTGAAAGAAGAGGCACTACCGGTCATCACCGAAGAAGAACTTTTTAAAAAAGTAAAGAGAGAGCTTGGAGGTCTTCCTTTTGAAATCGCAAGGCTTTCCAGCAGAGAAAGTGAATTCGAAGGTTGGATGCCTGTTGGTGTATTGGGCCATGTGACCAGCTCAAACGATGCTATTTTGCCCTTCTTCAGTTCCGTAGAAGGTATCCTTGCAGGCAATATCAATGTGATCAAGCCGGCATCCGGTGCCCATAAGATTGCGATGGCATTGATTGAAAAACTCTGCCAGATTGACGAAAGCCTGTGTCCGTACTTCTATGTTTTCCCTATTTCCTCCAAGGATGAGGAGCTTTTGAAAAATATGTTTGCACTGTGTAATGCAGTTGCGGTATGGGGTTCTGACGCAGCTACACAAGGTGTACGCAAACTGGCACCTCCCGGCATAAAGATTATTGAATGGGGGAATAGAATCAGCTTTGCTTATTTCACAAAAGCAGGCATCACAAAAGAGGCTTTGAAGGGTCTTGCGGAAGATGTATGTGTAAATGATCAGCAAGCATGCAGTGCCCCACAAGTTGCCTATATTGAAACAGATGACAGAGAAGAAATGATTGCATTTGCGAAGGATTTTTTGGAGATTCTTCAGCAGGTTTCCGATACATATCCTCTCCATCCTATGTCTCAGGCAGAAAAAGCAGAGCTTACTACCCAGGAGCAGATGTGCCATCTGGATGAAATCATGGGGAACGGCAATCTCCTCAAGGGAGAAGGCTGCCGCATCTTCGTGCAGTATGATAATGAGCTTTGTGCTTCTCCGCTGTATCGCACTGTTATCATAAAAGCGATTGCGAGAAAGGATCTCATCACTGTACTGCGCCCCTATCGCGCTTATCTGCAGAGTGTTGGTCTTGCCTGTGCAAGAGAAGAAATCGCCGAAATGAGCAAGCTCCTATATGCAGCCGGTGTCAATCGTGTGACTCAGCCCGGCTTAATGATGAGCGGCTACACCGGCGAGCCTCATGACGGTGTCTATGCGATTGCCCAGTACTTAAAACGCGTCAGCCTGATTAACAGTAATCTGCCCGAGGGAAGTATGTCTCTCAACGAGATAAAGCCTATGGACGAAGCTCCCTTCGACGAAGGCACACCGCTGATGCGAAAGGGCGACTTCCCCGAAAACCGGCCAATCAAGGACACCGGATATCTCCTGCTGAAGAGCGGCGGCAGTTCCGGCAAAGCAAAATATGCGCCTCATACTTACGATGACGCAGAAGTCACCTATGAGGAGACAGCCCGCTTTATTATTGCAGCAGGCGTGGATCCCAAGAAGGATGTTTGCATGAACCTCTTTTATTCCGGCGGACTTTACGGTGGGTTTATCAGCATCTACGAGGCATTGAAAAAAGCTGATGTTGTCCAGTTGCCTATGACTGCCGAAATGGATATGGAATATGTTGCCCATGAGATTATCGCAAACAAAGTCAATGTTCTTATGGGTATGCCCACATATCTGCTCAAGTTGTTCAGAGAGCAAAAAGAATCCCTTGCCGGCTATGGAGGCATCGAAACCATTCTATATGGCGGAGAGCATTTTGATCCTGCGCAAATTGCATATCTTAAGGACACATTTGGCATTAAGCGGGTAGGTTCTCTTGCTTATGGTTGTAATGAGATTGGCTCCATGGGCTATGCTTGTGAATATTGCGAAGGCAGTATTCATCACGTAGTCTCTACAAAATATCTGGAAATTTTGAAAATGGATTCCGATGAACCTGTGGAAGACGGCGAGGTCGGACGCCTTGTGTGGACCCCCAGAGATCAGGAAAATATCGATATTAAGCGCTATGAGATCGGTGATCTGGGACGTTTCCTCAAAGAGCCTTGCAAATGCGGCAGAGTTGCCCCTCGCTTCGAGCTGCTTGGCCGATTTGGCGATATTTTTAAGTTTGCAACCAATTACATCAATTACAAAAAAATCAAATCGGTATTTTGCGAAGATATGGG
>JAZSFW010000237.1:0-14186 GCA_045532445.1 Acetatifactor sp.
GCTTGGCCTCCGACTTAGAGAAGAAGTGGAACAATATATTAACCAGCAACTTGAAACCAGCCTATACGTATCCTGAAAATCAATGATTCGTTGGCTGATATAAATCGAAACAACCTATAGTAGCAAAGCAACTCGCCGGCAAATGAGCGGTCCTTCCCGCTCATTTGCCGGCTCAGCCTGTTTTTTTGGCTTTTTTTCATTTTTGTCTTTCCCAAGCAGCCAGAATGTGTTATAATTCTTTCAGATTATAGTGATTACAGAAGCAGCCTTGAGAAGTGGTCTGCGGAAAGAGGTTCCTATGAAGCGAATCATGTTAAAATTAAGCGGTGAAGCCCTGGCAGGGAGCAAGAAAATGGGCTTTGATGAGGAGACGGTCAGGAAAGTTGCCCTTCAGGTCAAAGAGCTGGTAGATTCCGGCATCGAGGTGGGTATTGTCACCGGCGGCGGCAATTTCTGGCGCGGGCGTACCAGTGAGAATATCGACCGCACCAAGGCTGACCAGATCGGTATGCTTGCCACCGTTATGAATTGTATTTATGTATCGGAGATCTTCCGTTCCGTAGGGATGAAGACCAGCGTATTGACGCCTTTTGAATGTGGTTCTTTTACCAAGCTGTTTTCCAAGGATAGAGCCAATAAGTATTTTGAAAAGGGTATGGTGGTATTTTTTGCCGGCGGTACCGGACATCCTTATTTTTCCACAGACACCGGTGTGGTATTGAGAGCCATTGAGATCGATGCAGAGGTGATCCTCCTGGCCAAATCCATCGACGGGGTTTATGACAGTGATCCTGCCAAGAATCCGGATGCGAAGAAGTATGACGAGGTCAGCATTGATGAAGTGGTTGCCAAGAATCTGCAGGTAGTGGATATGACAGCGTCGATCCTGGCAAGAGACAACAAGATGCCTATGTGGGTGTTTGGTCTGAATGAGGAGAATAGTATTGTCAATACAGTCAAGGGTAATTTCAAGGGCACTAAGGTGACTGTCTGATCGGTTTACTAGATAGATAAATAAGAGAGAGATTCTGTGAAGCAAAGCAGAAGACCGCCACGGTGCGGAGGTAAAAAGTTTCCCGCTGAAAAAGCGGCAGAATGGAGGATATAGAAATGGACGCAAGATTACAGCAGTATGAAGACAAGATGAAGAAGACAGTAGAATTTCTGGAAGCAGATTACATGACGATTCGTGCAGGACGCGCCAATCCGCATGTTCTGGACAAGCTGAAAGTAGATTATTACGGTATGCCTACCCCCATTCAGCAGGTGGGCAATATTACAGTTCCTGAGGCACGTATTATTCAGATCGCTCCCTGGGAGAAATCTTTGATCAAAGCTATCGAGAAAGCAATTCTGGCTTCTGATTTGGGATTAAATCCGTCCAACGACGGCAGCGTGATCAGACTGGTATTCCCGGAGCTTACCGAGGAACGCAGAAAAGATCTGGTGAAGGAAGTAAAGAAGAAAGGTGAAGATGCCAAGGTTGCAGTGCGTAACATCAGACGTGACGGCAATGATGCGTTCAAGAAGCTGAACAAACAGGATGTTTCAGAAGACGAGATCAAGCAGCTGACCGATGAACTGCAGAAAAAGACTGATAAATATATCAAAGATGTAGATGCTTTGATGGAGAAGAAGTCCAAAGAGATCATGACAGTATAAGCCTGAGCGGTTTACACAACACTATAACTTGGCAGAGAGGAGCAGGTTCTGCTCCTTTTGCTCATGTCAGAGACAGGAAGGAAATGTTATGAGTGAGGAATTGAAGATGCCGGCTCATGTGGCGATCATTCTGGATGGAAACGGCCGGTGGGCCAAAGCAAAAGGCATGCCCCGCAATTACGGTCATGTACAGGGGGCCAAGACGGTGGAAACGATCTGCGAAGAAGCCTACCGCATGGGGATAAAGTATCTGACTGTGTATGCTTTTTCTACAGAGAACTGGAATCGTCCCCAGGAAGAAGTGGATGCACTGATGAAGCTTCTTCGAAATTATATGAAGACATGTTTAAAAACAGCAGAGAAGAACCGGATGTGTGTCAGGGTGCTGGGAGAAAAGTCCAGACTGGATGAAGATATCCGCACCAGGATCGCGGAGTTGGAAGAAGCCACCAAGGACAATGATGGGCTTCATTTTCAGATTGCCATTAATTATGGCGGAAGAGATGAGTTGGTGAGAGCTGTACGTAAGATCGTGTCTGAGGTCAAAGAGGGAAGACTTAGTGAAAAGGATCTTGATGAGGCATGTATTTCTTCCTATTTGGATACTGCAGGGATCCCGGAACCTGATCTTTTGATCCGCACCTGTAATGAGCAGAGGATCTCTAATTTCCTTCTGTGGCAGTTAGCTTATACAGAGTTCTATTTTACACCAGTGGCATGGCCTGATTTTACCAAAGAAGAATTGGTCAAGGCAGTGGAAGCATATAATCATAGAGACAGAAGATACGGCCTTATCAAAGAATAGTGGACGAAAAAATTGTCTGTATGATGAAGGAGGAAAAAGCACATGTTTGGAACAAGATTAATAAGCGGCATTGTGTTGATCATCATAGCAATATTGGCACTTATTCTCGGAGGACCGGTTTTGGCAGGCGTGTTACTGGTGATTTCTCTGATCGCTTTCAGGGAGCTTACCAAGGTGCTGAAGGTGTCGGCAGCAAAGAAGCTAAACCTGCTGGAAATCATTGGTATGGTTGGAATCATTGTTTATTATGCAATCCTCTTTTTTACAAAAGCTGAGGTTTGGCAGCTAATGTGTATTGTAGCTGTGTTTATGGCAATGCTGTTTGCCTATGTGGCAGGTTATCCAAGGTTTCGGGCAGAACAGGTCGTGGCGGCATTCTTTGCTTTTATGTATGCTCCTGTGATGCTCTCTTTTGTGTACTTGACAAGAGTGTGTCCTCAGGGTATTTATATCGTATGGATGATCCTTATCAGCTCATGGGGATGTGATACCTGTGCTTATGTGGTGGGAAAGCTGATTGGAAAGAAGAAGATTTTCCCTAAATTAAGTCCCAAGAAATCTCTGGAGGGCTGTATTGGCGGTGTTCTCGGGGCCGGATTGCTGGGCGGCTGGTATGGTTATTTCTTTTTGGAACCGTTATTTCCGGATCAGACTGTGCTGTGGAGCATTGCATTTATCTGTGCTGTGGGTGCTGTGATGAGCCAGGTGGGAGATCTGGCAGCTTCGGCGATCAAACGGAACGCAAAAATAAAGGATTATGGCAAACTGATCCCGGGACATGGGGGCATAATGGACCGCTTTGACAGCATGATCGTTACAGCGCCGATGATCTATTTTTTGACCATTATGTTGATTCAGTTCTAAGCCGGGAGGAATCATATGAAAAAAATTGCAATACTGGGATCAACCGGTTCTATCGGTACCCAGACACTGGAAATCGTCAGAAGCAATCCGGATCTAACGGTAGTGGCACTGGCAGCAGGCAGCAACGTAGAGAAAATAGAAGAACAGGTGCGGGAGTTTCGCCCGCTTATGGTAGGGATGTGGAGCCAAGAGGCTGCCAGAGACCTGAAAGGGAGAATCAAGGATCTGCCCACAAAGGTAGTATCCGGGATGGAAGGCTTACTGGAAATTGCAGTGATGCCAGAGGCAGAGGTATTGGTTACTGCGATTGTGGGAATGATTGGTATCAGACCTACCATTGCGGCCATAGAGGCAGGAAAGACCATTGCCCTTGCCAATAAAGAGACCCTGGTGACCGCCGGGCATATCATTATGCCTCTTGCCGAAAAACATCATGTGCCCATTCTTCCGGTTGACAGCGAACACAGTGCTATCTTTCAGTCACTCAATGGAGAGCCAAAGGAAAGGATCTCCAAGATTCTTCTGACTGCCTCAGGAGGCCCTTTTCGCGGGCGGACCAGGAGAGAACTTGAGAACATTCAGGTGGAGGATGCATTGAAGCATCCCAACTGGGCTATGGGGAGAAAGATCACCATTGATTCTTCCACTCTGGTCAATAAGGGACTTGAGGTTATGGAGGCAAAATGGCTGTTTGGAGCAGAGCTTTCGCAGATTCAGGTAGTCATTCATCCCCAGAGCATCATCCATTCTATGGTAGAATATGCGGACGGGGCCATCATGGCACAGCTTGGGACTCCGGATATGAAGCTGCCAATACAGTATGCTTTGTTTTATCCGGACAGACGCCCCATGAAGGGGGAACGTGTGGATTTCTTCCGTTTAAAGCAGATTACCTTTGAAGAACCGGATGTGGAGACTTTTACAGGCTTAAAGCTGGCTTACCGGGCCATGGAGACCGGCGGCAGTATGCCGACAGTATATAATGCAGCCAATGAGAAGGCTGTGGAATTGTTTTTGAATCGTAAGATCGGTTATCTGCAGATTCCGGAGCTGATCGAGGCTTCCATGGATCAGCATCATTTGGTGGCGCATCCCACTGTGGAGCAGATTTTAGACGCGGAACAGCAGGTATATGAATTTATTGATAAAGAGGTGCAGCAGTGACAATTATTCTGTTTATTCTGATCTTTGGGGCTGTGGTTATTTCCCATGAGTTTGGTCATTTTCTTCTGGCCAAGGCAAATGGCATCCATGTGGTGGAATTTTCTGTGGGAATGGGACCGACCATAGCGTCTTTTAAAAAGGGAGATACGGTATATTCTCTGAAATTACTGCCCATTGGTGGGGCGTGCATGTTTGAAGGTGAGGATGGGCTGAAGACAGAGGAGGGAGAGCCAAGTGAGGGTTCTTTCTTAAAAGCAAGTGTCTGGTCCCGGATTTCCTGCGTCCTTGCGGGACCTGTTTTTAACTTTTTGCTGGCATTTATTGCAGCTATGATTATGGTGAATATGGTGATCGCGGACGAAAATACATCCTTTCGTGATGTGGTGATCACAGAAGTTTTGGAAGGCAGCCCTGCGAAAGAGGCGGGTCTTATGTCCGGTGACCGCATTTTGTCTCTTGATAACGACAAAACTTACCTGTATGAAGACATTTTGTTGTTCACTATGGTGTCGGATGGGACAGAAGTGCCGATTGTCTATGAGAGAAATGGGGAGAAACATAAAGCGCTCATAACCCCTGCTTATGACGAGGAATCCGGCAGATTTCTGATGGGAGTGACCTTTGGAGAGCCGGCTGAGCTGACAGCGGCGGACTCCATCCGTTATGCCTGGTATGAAATGCGCTATTCGGCAGTTTCGGTGGTAAAGAGTCTGGAAATGCTGGTAAAGGGGCGTGTGGGCAGAGAGGACGTGGCAGGACCGGTTGGAATTGCTGCAGCAGTAGGTGAAACTTACGAGAGCGCCAAGCAATATGGTGTGAGCATGGTAATACAGCAAATGTTGAATTTTACCTTGCTTTTGAGTGTGAATTTGGGTATTTTGAATCTTTTGCCCATTCCGGCTCTGGATGGCGGACGTTTGGTGTTTTTGCTCTTGGAGCTTCTTCGCGGAAAGCCTGTGCCGCCGGAGAAAGAAGGTATGGTCCATTTCGCAGGCTTGGTGTTCTTCATGATTCTGATGGTATTTGTATTGTTTAATGATATTGTGAATATCTTTGGTTAGACAAAGGATGTGCCCACCGGCAGCATTCACCTCCTTGGGCTTTTGGGGAGACGCTTCCGGTGGGTTGAAAATGTTTGACACAAAGGAATGGCTGTGGTATGATTGAGGTACTTCGAAGAGATTTTCGTTATCCTATCTGATTTCTTAAGGGGCGGGTCGTCCGATTTTCAGAGAGAATACAAAAAATTAATAGTCGCATGATGATTGTAAAAGAGGTAGCGTATGAAATTTTTGACTGGTTATGTCTGGCAGAGTCCCCAGTTATTTTTTGGTGAGCAGAATCTGCCCAGGGAAAGCAGTGTTTTGCTGCAGCAAATGAGCATTGGAAAGAGCAATGTTTTGTTGGCCTGTGTCTGTGAGGGCGGTATGGTTGGTGGTTATCTGACTGACGGCCTGAGAACCTGGTTTGCAGATTGTGGAAAAGAATTGGTCTTAAAAAGGGTGGAGAATCATCTGATCAAGAGGGTGCTGGAAAGAGAATTAAGTCGTCTCTATCAAGAGGCGGAAAAGTATTGTGAGAGAAAAAATCTGGGAAGGGCAAAGGAGATTTCATTGTCGGGAATGTTGATTGCTGATCAGGAGTGTTGGCTTATGCAGAGTGGAGAAAGCAGCCTGATTCTGTTGAACAGAAGATTTCAAAGAACACATTATAAATGCTTTCAAAGCAAGGAGGCGGATTCTGTCAAGGTCATAGAAGCAGAAATTGAGAAGTGCGTTGGCGTACTGTTAGGGAATTCAGCTTTTTTGCAACAGATACCTAAAGAGACCATCTTGCAGTGCCTTGCACCACAGGACATTTTTAAGGAAGAACAAATAGACAGGCGGCTTGCGGAAATGACGGAAGAAAGTCGCAGGCTGGGGTATATGCAGGAGTGCAGTGCAGTATATATCCGGAGTATGTAATAGGGAGTGTGCAATGAGGGGAGAATATGATCGCGTAAAAAAGATAAGCAGTGTCAAGGGGTATGAACTGATTAGACTGCTTGGAGAAGGAGGGACGGCAAGAGTTTACTGTATTGTTGAAAGGGACAGCGGTATCCAATATGCCTGCAAGGTCAGTGAACATTCTGAATGGCTTAGAATAGAAGCAGAGCTTCTTTGGCAGATTTCCCATCCTCTTTTTCCCAAGTGGAAGGATTATTGGATCTGTGATGGTTTCAGCTTTCTGATCATGGAATATATAGAAGGAACAAGTCTGGAAGCTCATTTAAAGCGGCGGAAATTTTCCTGGGAAGAGACGATTAGGATTTCCTTGGAATTGGCAGATGGTCTATTTTATCTTCATGAACAGGAGCCTTGTATTATTTATCGGGATCTGAAGCCTTCGAATGTGATCCTTCAGAATGATGGACGAGTCAGGCTGTTGGATTTGGGTGCGGCGGCTGCACCAATGACTTGGCGAGTGGGGACACCCGGATATGCCTCGCCGGAACAGCAGTTGACTGAAGTTTGTGCGAATTTTTCCGACAGCAGCGATACATACAGGTCGCTTAAACCGTCCAGTGATGTCTATAGTCTGGGAATGATGATGCACTATATGTTAAGTGGCAGAGATCCCTTGGTATCTAAGGATGAGATTCGCCCGGTCCGAAAAAAGGTACCGGGTATCCCGGCAGGCTTGGATGACGTCATATGGAGATGTATCGAGCCCCACCCCGGTGAGCGCATTTCGCAGATGCGTGACTTGATAAGAGAGCTGAGCCAATACTATCATCAAAGCAAATTTCACATCCTAAGCCAAGAAATAAAAGCCTTCTTCCGAAAACACCCCAGAAAAAAAGTGGTATCTGTCAAAAATATATGGCTAAGTGAATATAAATTATAAGGACTTTTCACGTACCCTTTGACTTTATGAAAAAAAAATAATATAATGTAGCATATCGGCAGGAAATCAAGGGCGCCGAAGGCGCATTTGATTTCACCCGATATGCTAACGAAAAAGTCAGGTAAGAAAGAGGTTCCGTATGAAAAAGCTAGAAGAGTATGTGAGAAGTATTCCTGATTTTCCCGAGGAAGGAATCATTTTCAGGGATGTAACCAGTGTGTTGCAGGATGCAGAAGGTCTGCATTTGGCTGTAGATACTATGCAGGAGAAGGTAAAGGATCTGGAATTTGATGTGGTAGCAGGTCCTGAGTCCAGAGGATTTATTTTTGGAACGCCGATTGCATATAATATGAGAAAGCCTTTTGTGCTGATCCGTAAGAAAGGTAAGCTTCCCTGTGAGACCGTGGAGATTTCTTATGATCTGGAGTATGGTCAGGCGACCATCGAAATGCATAAGGACAGCATCAAGCCCGGGCAGAAGGTTCTGATCGTGGATGATCTGATCGCCACCGGCGGCACCACTGAGGCGATGATCAAGCTGGTGGAGCAGCTTGGCGGAGAAGTGGTGGGAGTCGTGGTTTTGATCGAGCTGGCCGGTTTGAACGGTCGTGAGAAGATCAAGGGCTACCGCCTGGATTCAGCTATATGTTATGAAGGGAAATAAATGCATAGCTTATGACAGAAGAAAAAAAGGACGCAATTTTTGATGACAGCAGAATAAGCAAATCGCAGGAATTTACGACTCCTGAGCAGTTGTATCAGGATCTTATTCGTCGTGTGCAAAAATATCATCCCAGCGATGATATCAGAAGCATAGAGAAGGCATACAGGATTGCTAACGAAGCCCATAAGGAGCAATTTCGTAAATCAGGAGAACCGTATATCATTCATCCTTTGAATGTGGCGATCATTCTGGCTGATCTGGAGCTGGATAAAGAGACCATCGTGGCAGGTATCCTGCATGATGTGGTGGAAGACACCATTATGACAGAAGAGGATATGATCAGAGAGTTTGGAGAGGATGTGGCACAGCTTGTAGATGGTGTCACGAAGCTGGAGAAAATTCCCCTTTCCAGATCTACAGATCAGTCCGAGGTGAAGCTGGAAATGCAGGCGGAGAATCTCCGCAAGATGTTTCTGGCTATGGCCAAGGATATCCGTGTCATTATGATCAAGCTCGCAGACCGCCTGCATAATATGCGTACGTTGAGATATCAAAAGCCCGAGAGTCAGGAGCGTATTGCGCAGGAGACTCTGGAAATTTATGCACCCATTGCGCAGCGTCTTGGTATCAGCAAGATAAAGGTTGAGCTGGATGACTTGTCTTTAAAATACCTGGAGCCGGACGTGTATTATGATCTGGTAGATAAGATCGCAATCCGCAAAAGTGTGCGCGAGAAGTATATCCAGAGCATCGTAGATGAGGTGGGTGACCACATTAAGAGCGCAGGGATCAAGGCTAAGGTTGACGGACGTGTAAAGCATTTTTTCAGTATTTACAAGAAGATGAAGAACCAGAACAAGACCCTGGATCAGATATACGATCTGTTTGCAGTCAGGATTATTGTGGATTCTGTCAAGGACTGCTATGCGGCACTGGGAGTCATCCATGAAATGTATAAGCCTATTCCGGGCCGTTTCAAGGATTATATTGCCATGCCAAAGCCCAATATGTATCAGTCGCTTCATACGACGCTGATCGGCAGCACGGGTCAGCCATTTGAGATTCAGATCCGTACTTTTGAGATGCACAAGGCAGCAGAGTATGGTATTGCCGCCCACTGGAAGTACAAGGAGGCTTCTGATGGGAAGAAGCCGGAAGTAAGAGAAGAAGAGAAGCTTGTGTGGCTGCGTCAGATTCTGGAATGGCAGCGTGACATGTCAGATAACAAAGAATTTATGAATTTGCTCAAGAGCGATTTGGATCTGTTCTCTGACAGTGTATATTGTTTTACCCCTACCGGAGAAGTGAAGAATCTTCCGGCTGGTTCTACGCCCATTGATTTTGCTTACAATATTCACTCAGCTGTGGGTAATAAGATGGTAGGCGCCAGAGTCAATGATAAGCTGGTTACCATTGACTACGAGATCAAGAACGGCGACCGTATTGAGATCATCACCTCTCAGAACTCCAAAGGTCCCAGCCGTGACTGGCTGAACGTGGTCAAGAGTACACAGGCCAAAAATAAGATCAACCAGTGGTTCCGCAATGAGCGCAAAGAAGATAATATTATCAAAGGAAAAGAATTGCTTACCACTTATTGCAAGACCAAGTCTGTGAATCTTTCCAATCTCTTAAAGCAGGATTACATGGACACAGTGATGCGCAAGTATGGTTTCCGGGACTGGGATTCTGTACTGGCAGCCATCGGTCACGGGGGTCTGAAAGAAGGTCAGATCGTCAATAAGATGTCAGAGCTTTATGAAAGAGATCATAAGCGGGAGATGACCAATGAAGAAGTGCTGGCCAGCATTTCTCAGAACAGTGAGGCAGCAGCGGCTAAGCCTGCCATGATGAAATCCAAGAGCGGCATCATGGTAAAAGGAATTGCAGATCTTTCGGTGCGTTTCTCCAAGTGTTGTTCTCCGGTACCGGGAGATGAAATCGTGGGATTTGTCACCAGAGGGCGCGGCGTGTCCATTCATAGAACCGATTGTATCAATGTGATCAACCTGCCGGAGCTTGAAAGGACGCGTCTGATCGATGCAGAGTGGCAGCTTCCCGACAAGGCTTCTGCTGAAAAATATGAAGCAGAGATTATGATCTACGCCAATAACCGAAACGGTTTGCTGGCAGATATTTCCAAGGCTTTGACAGAGAAGGATATTAACATCCTGTCCATGAATACCAGGATCAACAAACAGGGACTGGCAACGCTTCAGACCACCTTTGAAATATCTGGTCGTGATGAACTGAACAGGATCATTGACAAAATACGCAGTATCGAGAGTGTTCTCGATATAGAAAGGACAACAGGCTGATGGGAAAGATTAAGATAGGGCGCATGGTACTGGGAACATGCCAGACCAACTGCTATTTTCTTTATAGAGAGGACTCGAAAGCGTGTGTTTTTGTGGATCCGGCAGATCAGGGAGCCGGCATCTATAAGGCATTGACACAAAATGGATTTGAGGTGGCTGGGATTCTTCTGACCCACGGACATTTTGATCATATCTGGGGAGCAAAGGAATTAAGGGAGCTTTCCGGAGCAAAATTGTATGCTTGTGATGCGGAGAGAGAGCTTTTGCAGGATGCGCGCAAGAATGTGTCTTCTATGGCAGGAAGAGCCTATACAGTGGACGCTGATTTGTATGTTAAAGATGGAGAAGAGATCACACTTGCAGATATGACTTTTCAGGTAATTGCCACGCCCGGCCATACAGGCGGCGGTTGCTGTTATTATTTAAAAGAAGCAGACTTTTTGATAAGCGGAGATACCCTCTTTCAGGAGTCTGTAGGAAGGACAGACCTGCCTACCGGAAGTATGGGGACACTGATCCGTTCTATTAAAGAGAAACTTTTTGTATTGCCGGATGAGACGAAAGTGTATCCCGGACACGGGGACAGTACGACCATCGGACAAGAGAAGAAGTACAATCCGTTCTGCCAGTAGGCTGCCGTCATGACATGGATCAGATAAAGAAAGGCATGTGGAAAGAAAGTAGGAGAAATGTTAGCAGTTAGGATCAACAAAGCAAATTTTGAATATGACATACACTCTCTTGTGAAGGCTTTTTATCCGGAAGAGACGGTGAAAGTACTGACCCCGGAGACAGGGGAGCAGAAGCAGGAGGATTTTATGGCAGATGTCAGATTCGAGATCCTTCTTACGGATGATGGAGCTACGCTGACAGACCGGGAATCTGGTTCGTATGCATGGCAGTGGGATGTATCCTGCGGCGATTCTTATAAGGATTGCTTCAAGCGTTTTCTGTACCAGAGCCTAAGCCGGATCACCCAAAGCACGCTTCCCTGGGGGAATCTGACCGGTATCCGCCCCACCAAGATCGCGTATGCCATGTTGGAAAACGGAAAGCAGGAGGCTGAGATTCTGGACTATCTGGAAAAGAAGCACTTTGTCAGCCGGGAAAAAAGTAAGTTAAGCATCGATATTGCCAAAAGAGAGCGTAAGCTGCTTTCAGACATTCATTATGAGGGTGGATATAGCCTCTATATTGGCATTCCTTTTTGTCCTACCACCTGTCTGTATTGTTCCTTTACTTCTTTTGCCATCGGCGCATACCGCAAGCAAGTGGAAGCCTACATTGATTGCCTGATCCAGGAGATGGAATTTGTATCAAAGCAGTATGCCCACAAGATTTTGGACACAGTCTATATCGGCGGTGGAACGCCTACCACTCTGGAAGCAGATCAGCTTGACCGGTTGATCAGTGCGTTGCAAGAGAAGTTTGATTTTTCGCAGGTGAAGGAGTTTACGGTGGAAGCCGGCCGGGCTGACAGTATAACAGAAGACAAGCTTCGTGTGCTGTATCGTCATGGTGTTACCAGGATCTCCATTAATCCTCAGACCATGAAGCAGGAGACGCTGGATATTATCGGCAGGAGACACACTGTGGAACAGGTGCTGGAAGCTTATGCTTTAGCACGGAAAATCGGATTTGACAACATCAATATGGACCTGATCCTTGGTCTGCCCGGAGAGACCAAGGAGGATGTACAGAATACCATTGACCGTGTAACAGAGCTTGCTCCGGATAGTCTGACCGTTCATTCTCTGGCGATCAAGAGAGCCAGCCGTTTGAATCAGTGGATTCAGGAGCACGGGGTATCTACCCTTAAGAATACGGATGAGACCATGAAGATCGCGGCAGCAGGAGCAGCGGCCATGGGTATGGAGCCCTACTACCTCTATCGTCAAAAGAATATGTCAGGAAATTTTGAGAATGTGGGTTATGCTCTCCCTGGGAAATTTGGTCTCTATAACATTTTGATTATGGAAGAGAAACAGACCATCGTAGCTTTGGGCGCCGGAAGTATCACAAAAGTTGTGTTCCCGGATGGCAGGATTGAAAGATGCGATAATGTCAAGGATGTGGCATTGTATATCGAGAAGATTGAAGAAATGATTGAGAGAAAGCGAAGACTTCAATAGTACTGAAATAACACATGTTGCTGTATTCAAACAACCTAATAACTATAAGTATAGCCTTTAGGCAATAAGGAAGGTGCTGTAATGGGAAAGACATATGAAGTTTCAGAATTAGGCGACATGCTGATTTATCAGAATGAAAAAGGGGATACGAGGGTAGATGTTTATTTTTGCGAGAAAGATATCTGGATGAGTCAAGCGGCAATTGCGCAGATGTATAATACCACACCACAGAATATTACCATGCATATTCGAAACATATATGCCGATGGTGAACTGGACGAGGATTCAACTTGTAAGGAATTCTTACAAGTTCAAACAGAAGGAAAAAGGCAGATAAAGCGGAATAAGAAGCATTATAATTTTCGTATGATATTGGCGATTGGATATAGGGTACGATCTAATGTTGGTGTTCATTTCAGGAACTGGGCTTCCAAAATATTGGAAGAATATACCCAAAAAGGTTTTGCAATGAATGACGAAAGGTTAAAGAATCCCAAACTGTTTGGTGAAGATTACTTTGATGAACTCTTAGAAAGAATCCGTGATATTCGTGCTTCTGAAAAGAGGTTTTATCAGAAAATATGCGAAATCTATAAAACATCCATTGATTACAGTAGCAGTGATGAAGAAGCGATTTTATTCTTTAAGACTGTACAAAATAAAATTCATTATGGGGTACACGGTCACACTGCCGCTGAATTGATTATGCAGAGGGCAGATGCAACAAAGGATAATATGGGATTAACTGCATTTGAAGGAGCCAAAGTTCGCAAGAAGGATGTTGACATTGCAAAAAATTACTTGAATGAAGATGAAATGTCAGAGCTTAACCGAGTAGTTGCCATGTACTTGGATTTTGCAGAAGATCAGGCAAGAAGACATATTCCAATGTATATGAAGGACTGGGAAGAAAAATTAAACTCCTTTTTAAATATGACAGGAAGAGAAGTACTTTCAGGAGCGGGTCATATATCTGCAGAACAAGCGAAGAAGCATGCATTAATGCAGTATGAAATATATGATGAACATAGGTTGCAGATGGAAGGACAGGCAGTGGATGATTTAATGCAGAGTGTAAAAGATATTAAAGTGGAAAAGAAGTAAGAGCAGAAGGAGAAAGTAAAACAGATTAAAATAGTTTATGGTTCAACGCCACGGCATAATAGCTTGTGGCGTTTTTTGTGTTTGCGCGCCATGGGAGCTCTATTTTAAGTAACCCAACCGCAATTTTGTAAATAAAGAATAGGGCATTTGCTTCTGCTCATGCCTTACAAGCTAAAAAATAGCTGGAGGAAACGCCTCCAGCCATAAATATCATATGAAAGTGTAGCTTGACAAGTTTCGCAGATTGTTGTAATCTCCGAAAAGCAATTGCCTGGTCATGCTTTGCAACATAACGTTCCCATAATACAATATTTGCATTTTATTGTCAAGGTTTCGCAGATTGTTGTAATCTACGGGAGACAAAATATGTCAAAATCGTACTATAAAAGCAAAATAGAACACATTCATCATACAACTATTTTCTTCTAATGTCAAGGAAAGTGCTCGTTTTTGGCATATCTTGTACTTGTTTTTGGCATATCTTGCAGAAATAACTTGCTTTCATATAATATTTTGGGCAAAATGACACCCCACAAAAAACTATTTGGGGTCAAAATTATGGTAAACAGGAGGTCATAAATGGCAAG
>JAZSFW010000012.1:0-4389 GCA_045532445.1 Acetatifactor sp.
GGAATACCCTGTGGCGGCTTCTTGATCTGCCGGAAATTATCCAGTATCGGATAGATTTCTCATTTTTGCATGATATATCTACCTATTTGAACCTTTTGGGAGTTCATCTTACTCGTGGAAGGTATATAGAATCTCTCAAAATCTTGATTCTATACTATTTTTTAATAATTTCAAAGGAATTTCAGAGGATTTTTAAGGAAATGAGGAAGATAGATTTGTGATATCAGAGCAATCTATCCTACAGCGCAAGGAATGAGCAGGGAGGACTCATCATTTATCGTCCAAGACTTTCAAAGGCAAATGTTTTAAAAGGATTTGAAGCCTCCTTTTTTTCGTGATATAATATTTCTGCTGACATAAGAACATTAGCTTAATGGAGGAAGAGTAACATGTTGATCAGAAGAGCAGAAGAACAAGACATGGATGGGATTAATCGCTTATTATGCCAGGTACTTATGGTGCATCACAACGGCAGGCCGGATCTCTTTAAGGCCGGAGCAAAAAAATATACAGATGAAGAGCTTGAGGAAATTATAAAGGATGATACCAGACCGATCTTTGTGGGAGTAAGCGAAGCAGGAGCGGTATTGGGATATGCGTTCTGTGTGTTTCAGCAGCATATCGGCAACAATATCCTGACGGACGTGAAGTCTTTGTATATTGATGATCTGTGCGTGGATGAGAACATAAGAGGACAACACATTGGCCGTCAGCTTTATGAGTATGTGCTGGAATTTGCAAAGAAGAGCGGCTGCTATAATGTGACACTGAACGTATGGGCCTGCAATGAAAGTGCCCGGATATTTTATGAGAAATGTGGTCTGGTGCCGCAGAAGATCGGTATGGAGAAGATTTTATAAGAACACTATGCCAGCATAAAACAATTGCCCGAAATGTAATTTTTGAAGAAAAGATCAAGAGGCTTGACAAGGAAGTGATTTTGGATATAATTAGTTAAAAGAGTTAACTAATTATGCGTAATACTATGGGGAAGGGTAATATTACTGTGGACCAAGCGATTAATGCAATAGCGATGAGGAAAAGGAATCAGAAATATTTGCTAAGACTTATTAGGGAAGGCAATTATTCCCGCGCAAGCTTAGCTGAAGTAACCGGTTTAACGAAAGCATCTATTACAAAATTGACCAATCAATTATTAGAAAAGAAGTTGATCACCGAAGAGGAATCAGACTCTGTGGGTGTGGGCAGAAAACCGATTATTTTAAAAATCAGAGGTGAGGCAAGAAGTGCGCTTGCAATCAGCATTGACAGGAAATGCTGCAGTTTTGGAATCATAAATTTGGCAGGAGAAGTCTTGGCTGAAGATACCTTCAGCATTTCGCATAGTATGTCGCCGGAAGGTGTGATGGCAAAAGTTGTTTCCGGTCTGAAAAAACAGCTTGAGACAACGAAAGCAGATACCTTTTCTGAATTGCTTGGCATAGGTGTTATCGTGTCAGGACCTGTTGACACTATGAAAAACAAAATCATGCGTGCACCGATGCTTGAAGCGTGGGCAGAGTTTGATTTTGAGGAATGCTTAAAAGATTTTCATCTGCCGATCCGGATGGAAAATGATGCAAATGCTTATGCGATTTTTGATCAGTGCTTTGGCAAGGGAAGAGATGTGAATGACTTTATCAGTGTATTGTTTGTACATGGTATAGGTGCCGGCATTATTCTCAATGGCAAGTTGTATCACGGATTTCATGGCTATTGTAATGAGTTGGGGCATATTTCTATTGATTATCGTGGGAAACAATGTTTATGTGGTAACAGAGGCTGCCTGGTAACTTATGCAGGAAGAGAAAGTATTTTGAAAGGAACACCTTACAAAAATTGGTTTGAGGTGATTGATGCCGATGATGAAGCCATTATTGAAATGGAAGCAGAATATTTAGCAACAGCGCTGGCAACAGTACTGAATCTATTAGGGATAAAAAAGGTTATTATGCACGGAGAACTTTGTTATAAAGGAGAAATCATTGCAAAAAGAATCTCAGCAAAGTTGTCAGAAAGAATCCTGACCCAAGACCATATTTCTGTTGAGGTCGGGGAAGCGCGAAACGATATTTTAGTAGGCGGTTCACTGTTGATCTCAGATTTTTTTAACAAGGAAGTTGATTAAAACAAATAAAATATTAATAAAAGTAACGAAGGGAGTGTATGAAACATGTGTATTGTACCGCAGCCCCAGAAAGTTGAATACTTTGATGTGGATTATCATTTTGATGATGTATATCGTATTGAACAGGCAGAGGAATCCTATTTGTCTGTGGTCAATTATATAAAAGGGTTTCTTACAGAATCGCCTGATGCGCCCAAAGCCATCATTTTCAAAAGGGATGAAACTTTAGGGAAAGAAGAATATAAATTGGAATTGGATGAAAATATTGTGATTACTTCCAAGGGACCACAGGGGGCTTTTCGTGGGGCTTCGACTCTAAAACAATTGGCATTTTTTAAGGTTGTCAAAAAGCAACACATTTCTGATTATCCGGATATTGAACACAGAGGATTTATGCTGGATATCAGCAGGGGTAAGGTACCGACCTTGCAAACATTATTTGAATATGTGGATATACTTAGTGATTTAAAATATAATCAATTTCAGCTATACCTTGATAATATTGTTGTGGAGTATAAGCATTATCCGGAGTATTGCCAGGATGTTCTGACGATTGACGAGCTGCGTGAGCTGGATCGTTATTGCAAAGAACGTTTTATTGACCTTGTCCCTAATCAGAACGGATTGGGTCATATGGAGAATTGGCTGAAAATTCCGGAATTTAAGCCTCTTGCTATTGTGCCGGAGTCTGGGCCGGTTAATACATTAAATCCATTCGATGAACGGAGTCTGGATTTTGTGAAGACGTTATTGGATGATACCTTACTTGGCTTTACTTCTGATTACGTAAATATTAACATGGATGAACCGTTTGGTTTGGGTAAGGGGCAGACGAGAGAACTTTGCAGTCAGCTTGGTGTAGAAAACGTTTATGTGGAATATTTGAACCGGGTGATTGAGTTTGTTCAAAAAAAGCACCATAAAACACCGATGTATTGGGATGATTTTGTGATAAGTCATAAAGAAGCTCTGGAAAAGGTGTCTCGCGACAGCATTGCGTTAGAGTGGGGTTACGAAGCAGAATGGCCATTCTATGAACGCTGCGAAATCCTGAGAAAGGCAAACAGAAGGTTTTATACTTGTCCCTCGACAGCAACCTTTGCCAGCGTAACAGGGCGATTTGATGTTATGCTGGATAACGTAGAGGCTGCTGCGAAAAGTTGTATTGCTTTTGGAGGCGAAGGATTTCTGATAACAGAGTGGGGAGACGGTGGGCATCCGCAGTTCTCTACAATGTTTGTTCTTCCTCTTGCCTTTGGTGCGGCGTGTGCATGGCACTATAATGCGAATAATGATAATAAGTATACAAAACACCTGGCCTTTAGCAAGCATACCAAAATTGTTCAATATTGTGAAGATTATGTGGATCATTTTGTGTTTGGGGTGAAGGGGTTGGGAAAAATTTTGCATCGCGCAGAAAACTATTATCTTGTAGAAAATAAAAATATATGGTGCGGTACAAATTTAAATGGAAATGTCGGGCGCTTGAGTCGAGGTGAAGAGCCAACCATGGATGCCGACACAGCCCAGATGCTGTGCCAGTATATGCAGTCTGTCCGCAAGCAGCTTGGTAGACTTGATAAGGATAATGTTTATGTGCAGGAAGCAATCTGTAATGTTGATATGGTTGTTGCCTATGCAAAGTGCGTGGTGGATTTCTGGGGAGAATTATCCCGGGAAGAACAACAACAGTTGAAACGGGAACTGATGGATATTAAGGAAAGGTTTTTAAAGCTTTGGCGGGCTAAGAACAAGGATAGAGGTCTTGAACTGAGCATAAAAACTTTTGATGGCCTAATCCGGCGATATGAATAAAAAAGAATTGCTTTAGCAGGAAAATTTTATAGAAATGAAAAATTGCGGTGTAGCCTCAGCTGTGAGATTACACCGCATTTTTTGAAAAGATATTGTTATTTTTCACCCATCTGATCTAACAGTTGAATCTTGATATCATATAGCTTTGCGGAAAGGTCTACATATACCTGATGAGGGTTGACAAGACGTTTGGTCTCATCCCACAGACTGTCAAGCTCTTGCTTGCAGTATTCTCTGATTTCCATGACCTTGGGAGAGGTGTAGACGCATTCTCCATTCTTGAAAATCTGCTTCATGATGGGACGTAAGCTGTAAGTGCCGCCCTTCAGCTTTGTCTTTTTCCAAGGCTCCAAAGGATCGAAGAGGAGCAGGTCCTCTGTCTCGTCAAAGTGCTCGTCTACCAGACAGATCAAATCGGCTTTGATCTTGCCGAATTCCTTCTCATA
>JAZSFW010000239.1:0-5136 GCA_045532445.1 Acetatifactor sp.
GGAATACCCTGTGGCGGCTTCTTGATCTGCCGGAAATTATCCAGTATCGGATAGATTTCTCATTTTTGCATGATATATCTACCTATTTGAACCTTTTGGGAGTTCATCTTACTCGTGGAAGGTATATAGAATCTCTCAAAACCTTGATTCTATACTATTTTTTAATAATTTCAAAGGAATTTCAGAGGATTTTTAAGGAATTGAGGAAGATAGATTTGTGATATCAGAGCAATCTATCCTACAGCGCAAGGAATGAGCAGGGAGGACTCATTATTTATCGTCCAAGACAATGTTTTGAATGTTCCTAAGCAAAAAGCAAATCCAGAATCGAATCTCTGTAAATAGATTGTGATTCTGGATTTTAAAGTGGTGCTGTCGGATAGACCGATCTGAAATTACAAATCTATCTTTTGATGTTATTTCCGCCCATCCGCAACTCTTCGTATATTCCACTCATTCTGCTCCAGCAGATTTTCTGCCTCATCGGCCTCGCATCCGCAGATATCACACACAATCTGGATCATTCTTTTGCGCAGCTTGATATTGGTGGGCTTTAGATTGATCATCATATTTTCATACACATTCCCCAGTTTTACCATAGCACAGGTAGTGAGCATATTGAGGACCATTTTGTGGGCGGACCCTGCTTTCATGCGGGTGGAACCGGTGATGACTTCAGCTCCGGTATCGGTTATGATACAGATATCGCTGACTTGTTCGATGGGACTTCCTTCATTACAGGTCAGGGCGATGGCGCTAGCCCCGAGGCTGCGGGCTTTTTTCAATGCGCCTACGACGTAAGAAGCGCCGCCTGCTACGGAGATTCCCACAACCACATCACCGGCAGAAACACCATTTTTTTCGATATCAAGAGCACCGTTTTCTTCCGAATCTTCGGCTTGTTCGCTGGCGCGGAAGACGCAGTTTGGACCGCCGGCAATGATGCCGTTTACCATATCGTAAGGAACGCCATAGGTGGGCGGGCATTCAGCGGCATCCATGATACCCAGACGGCCGGAGGTGCCGGCACCGATGAAAAATAGGCGGCCGCCCTGCTTGAAGGACGTTGTAATCGCATCCACTGCCAGTGTAATGCTTGGGATGGCAGCTTCTACTGCCTTGGCAGCATTGTAGTTTTCTGCGGCAATGACAGAGAGCATTTCGTTGGTGGTCATTTGGTCAATATGGGTAGTGGCGGGATTTCTCATTTCTGTTTTTAACATGGCTTGGTCTCCTTATTTTCTTCTTTTATAAATTTTACATAGTTGTTTTCCAGGGTTTTGCGGAAAGAACAGGAAAGCTCAGCAAAGCTCTGGCAGCAGTTGGCAGCTGCGCCAAGGATTTGCGGGGTATCGCAGATAATGGGCTTTAAATGGGGCATAAGTCCCTCAAACAAGGCAGAGCGAAAAGCAGGCTGCTTGACTACGATGCCGCCGGAAAGAAGCACGGCAGGACCGCTGTTGTAGAGTTTTGCCGCACTGTTGATCAAAAAGCTGAGTCGGTCAGCATTTTTCTTCAGAATTTGGGCGGCAATGGGATCACCCATTTCTTCTGCCTTAAAAATCAGGGAGGCAAAGGAGGCAATGTAATCTTTGCCGGCTCCATAGAGGGTATTCATTGATTTGGTAGCCCGGCCACCGATTTTTGCATCCACAAGTTCTGTAAGCAAGGTGTGGGGACCAATCCCGTCCTGGTCAGCAAGGGCGGCGCAAATGGCATCTCGCCCCAGATCGTAACCGCTGCCGCTGTTGTCGAACAGGTAGCCCCAGCCACCCAACTGCTTCAGTCCTTCCGAAGTACGTGCGTAGACCACAGAGCCGGTGCCGCAGATGGCGGCAATGCAGTTTTCAGCATGTTCCACGCTGTAGATTACGTTGTAAATGTCAGAAGTGACACGGGCTTGTATGTGGGGGTAACGCTCCGTAAGGAAGGAGAGGAGCGATTTGCGGTTTGTCTCATTGATGCAGCCGGCAATACCGCACAGGATCCCCTTTATGGGAAAGCCTAGGGAAAGCATGTGGTCAACGCCGGTTTTGAGCACTGCCTGGGATTTGCTGAATCCACAGGAGTTGGGGTTGGTTCCGGAGAGGAGCAGGCGGTCCAGGATTTCTCCCTGTTGCGTGAAAAGAAGAAATTCCGTCTTAGTGCCGCCGCCGTCCACTGCCAGAAGAATGCCAGGGGTATCCTTGGCGGCATCTTCCGCTAACAGGCTGTCGGTGGAGACTTTGAGGACTTTGGCCAGCTTGCAAAGATTATTGATATCCGGATAGGTAGTGCCAAGCTCCCATTTAGAGACATTCTGAGGTGAGACAAAGACCAGATTGGCAAGCTGTGTCTGGGTGAGGCCTCGGAGCTTGCGGTATTTTCGGAGATTGCAGGCAAGTTTTTCAATGTCGTACATGGGTCTTTTCCTTTCGTAGCAGCATGGGATAATTGTATAAACATCAGATATCTGTAACAACATTAGACGTCTGTATAAGTCAACTATATTATAATGTGGGTGAATTAGCAATCACCTATTTCGTTTTAAACAAACAAAAATCACCCAGTGGGTGATTTTTGCCGTGATTTGCGCATGAGCTTACATTACAGACCAGAATGCATGTGAAAATACTCTTCAATGTGCTTTAACAGCTTTCTGGCGGCAAAGGAAAGATATTGGTTTTTTTTGGTGATCACCGCAATATCCCATTTAATGGTGGGCTCCAGAGGCAGTACGGCAAAGTCGTCGGTCAGGTAGCGTTTTATGATCGGCGCCGGCAGGATGGCGACGCAGAGCCCTAAGTTTACCATATCAAAGGTGAAGTTGGGCATAAAGCTTTTGTAGACGATATTGGGCGAGAACCCTTCTTTTTCACAAAGATTAATAAATTCATCATGGAGGGTGGCGGTTTCGCTGAAGGTAATAATGGCTTCATCGCGCAGCTTGGTCAGGGGGATGTAATGGTATTGAGCAAAGGGGTGCGTCTTTGGAACTACCAACTGACACACATCTCTTACCAGTGTGGTGACATGAAAGTGCGAGACATGGGAAACCGGAAGCATGACAAGCCCGATTTCCGATTCTCCTGCCAATACAGAGGCAGAGGTTAATTTGGAGCCTTCTTCCACGATACTGATCTTGATATTGGGGTAGAGCTGGTGAAAGCTTTGCAGAAGCTGTGGGAAATAGGTGTCTAACAGTACGCCGGGTATGCTGACACGGACACTGCCTGTATTTCCTGATTTGACATCATCAATGTTGCGGTAAAGTTCAGAAAAGTGGGCGATGACTTCTTTGGCTTCTTTGTAAAACCGTTCTCCGGCATCGGTCAGATAAAAGTGTTTGCTGGTTCGGTCGATCAGTTTCACATGCAGCTCTTCTTCAATCTGCTGCACGATCCTTGTGAGCATCGGCTGTGTGACCTGCAGCTTTTCAGCAGCTTTTGTGAAATTTTTGCTCTCTGCCACCGCGATATAATACCTCAAATGATGAATGTCCATAATCGTCCTCTTCTTTCGTTGAAAATAGATAAAGATTGAGAAAAAACTTGCACACAATGACTAAAAGTATAAATGCGCAGAAATAATCTATGCGTTTAAGTAATAAATTCGTTTATAATAGATAAATTATTTGTATTATAGTATAGCATATATCATAAAACCATGCAATATGGTTATGGTTGAATAAGCAAAGTTAATTTTACATTATAGTTGTGCTTTTATATACTGTTCTTATGGATCATATCCCCAAATAATGTAGTTTGGTAAGAACAAGAGTGGCAGGAGGTACAACATGGTAAAAATTCTCAGTGCAGCGGAAGCAGTAAAAACCTTCATAAAAGACGGTGATACGGTAGCATTCGGTGGATTCGTAGGTGCAGCTCATCCGGAAGAGCTGTCTGTTGCGATCCGGAAAAGATATCTGGAAGAAGGAGCCCCTAAAAATCTGACAGTAGTCTATGCGGCCGGACAAGGTGACGGCAAGGAGCGTGGCTTAAATCACCTGGGGGAAGAGGGGCTTGTGGGCAAGATCATCGGCGGTCATTGGGGGCTGGTTCCCAGACTGCAGAAGCTGGCACTTGAAAACCTTGCGGCGGCTTACAACCTGCCCCAGGGTGTTATCTCTCACTTGTATCGTGATATTGCTGCAGGCAAGCCCGGCGTTATCACTCATGTGGGGCTGGAGACTTTTGTGGATCCCCGCATAGAGGGCGGTAAGTTAAATCAAAAGGCAAAAGATGCCGGTGATATTGTACAGGTGATCGAGCTGAATGGACAGGAAAAGCTATTTTATCCTGCATTTCCCATCCAGGTGGCCGTGATCCGCGCAAGCTTTGCGGATACCAACGGAAACTGTACCTTCCAGCGTGAAGGCGTGGTGGCAGATGCCATAGCCATGGCGCAGGCTGCCAAAAACAGCGGTGGTCATGTTATCGTTCAGGTGGAAAAAATTGTTGAATATAAGACCTTGGACACACGCCTAATCAAGCTTCCCGGCATCTACGTGGATGCGTTGGTGGTTTCCAAACCGGAAAACCACATGCAGACCTTTGCTACCTACTACAACCCGGCCTTTTCCGGGGAAGTTAGAGTGCCGGTGAAGGAACTTGCTCCAATGGAGCTGGATGCGCGTAAGGTGGTGGTCCGCAGAGCGGCCATGGAGCTTACCCCTGAGGTTGTGGTAAATCTGGGAATCGGTATGCCGGAAGGCGTGGCAGCAGTGGCAGCTGAGGAGGGGATCGAAGGGATCACCCTGACGACAGAAGCCGGAACCAACGGCGGCTTCCCGGCCAGCGGCGTAGATTTTGGTGTTACCACTAACCCTGACTGCATTTTGGATCAGCCCAGTCAGTTTGACTTTTATGACGGCGGCGGACTGGATCTGACTTTCTTAGGGCTGGCTCAGACGGATGCTGCGGGAAATGTAAATGTCAGCAAATTCGGTACCAAGATTGCAGGCTGCGGAGGCTTTATCAATATTTCGCAGAATGCAAAGAAGGTTGTATTCTGCGGCACCTTCACTGCCGGTGGATTGAAAGTTGCGATCACAGATAAGGGCGTAGAGATCATACAGGAAGGAGCAACCAAGAAGTTCTTAAACCAGGTGGAGCAGATCACCTTCAGTGGCAAATATGCAGCGAAAAGCGGACAGAC
>JAZSFW010000303.1:0-6382 GCA_045532445.1 Acetatifactor sp.
GGATTTTATCACCGGAAGCTTGGGCAGTGACATGGCAAAAGCCATTGTTCCCGGTGTTGTTGAAAAAGTAAAGAATTTTGATGGTAAGATTATTTTTACCCGTGACACGCATTTTGACAATTATATGGCAACGCAGGAAGGTGAAAAGCTTCCGGTTTTTCATTGTTTAAAAGATTCTGCCGGATGGCAGGTGTGTAAAGAATTGCAGCTGTATGCGAAAACGGTTGTAGATAAGGTGACTTTCGGTAGTGTGGAGCTTCCCCAAATTCTGAAGGATTACGGGGAACCGATGGAAGAAATTGAATTGTGTGGCCTTTGCACAGACATTTGCGTAATTTCTAATGCAATGATCTTAAAGGCAGCCTTTCCGGAGGTTAAGATTACCGTTGATGGATCATGCTGTGCAGGCGTTACGGCTGAGAGTCATAATATCGCATTAAATGCAATGCGAGCTGTGCAGATAGAGGTAAAAAATGCTGAAACTATATGACTTTTCAATTGAATATGTCAAAAACGCTACTCTTGTTCCGATAGAAGGTCTTCGTTTTGGCTGGAAACTGGATTCTGATCGTACCAATGTGCTTCAGACGGCCTATCGGATCCAGATAAAAAATCAGGCTGGTGTTGCAGTGGATACTAGGAAGGTTGCATGTTCAGAGGTCTGCGATATTACGATTCCTGGTCTGAAGCTGGAGTCCTGTATGGATTATGAGGTGGAAGTAACGGTGTGGGACAATCATGGTGATTGCGCAAAGCTGACCCATTCTGTATCCACAGAATTAAAGGAAGAAGACTGGGCAGATGCAAAGTGGATCAAGCCGGTCGATTATCTGGTTGGATGGGCCCCTTATCTTCGCACGAAGTTTAGAACATCCGGTGTAAAAAAAGCAGTTATGTACGCCTGCGGCTTGGGCGTGGCAGAATATTACATCAATGGAAAACGAACAGACGATTTCTATTTTGACCCTCCTTCCGCGAACTATGAAAAAACAGTCTACTACCGTCGCTTTGATGTGACAGACCTGATCAAAGAGGGCGGTAATGCTTTGACGGTTCACCTTGGAGAAGGCTGGTATTCCCAAGGGCTTGTATGGGGTGTGGACTTTGCTCTGTTTCCTGCATGGAATCAGGTCCGTGACAGTGTCGGAGCTTCTTATGGTGAGGTGTGTGCCAAAATAAAATTAATGCTTTATCTGGAAGATGGAAGCATTCAGGTGATTACCTCGAATACAGAGGAATGGACTTATAAATATGGTCCGGTTACCCGTAATAATTTGTGGGCAGGTGAGATTTACGACTCCCGTTTGGAGGTTTGCGGATTTGCAGAATATGAAGGCAGTGAAAAGGGTTGGGGAGAAGTGATAGAAGATGATACCCCTAAGGGAGTGCTGACAGCCTGCTTAATGCCTCCTATCAGAGTGATCCGAAGTCTTCCGGCGATTGCACATCATGGTTCTACTGGCTATGGAGACGGCACCTATGTATATGATATCGGAGAAAATATAGGTGGTATTGCAGAATTTCGGATCCCGCCCTCGCCCCCCGGACATATTTATGTATTCCGATATGCTGAAGTCCTAAATGAGTCAGGCAGTTTGGATCATCGTTCTTCCGGTGCCTATGCAACCATGTGTATTCAGCAGGATATTTATATCTGTAAAGGGGATGCCGAAGGAGAGATTTATCGGCCGAAGTTTGGATATCGTGGTTTTCGGTATGTGGAAGTCTCCGGTATTTATGATCTGTCAAAGGGATATGGTACCACGCCGCAGTTATCAATAGTGACGGGCTTGCAGGTGGCAACGGATCTGGAAAGAGTAACGGAGTTTTCTACTTCCTATGAGAGTTTGGACAAGCTTTATCAGATAATGCATAATACCTTTTTATCCAACTATCATGGTCATCCGGAAGATTGTCCTCTGAGAGAAAAATCGGGCTGGCTGGGGGATGCACAGATTGTTGCCAACTGGGGATTGTTAAATTATGACGTCACAGCATCTTATGAAAAATATCTGAACGATATCCGTACCACCAAAGAGGTATATGGGCAATGGAATATGGCGGCACCGGGTAAACGGGGTTGTGGCCTTGCCTCTCCTTTGTGGAGTTGTGCACAGATTCTTTTCCCATATTATATGTATAAATACTGTGGGGACAGAGAGGCTGTCACCAGAAATATCGATCTGATGAGAGAATGGGTCGAGTATGAAAAGAATAGTGCAGAGGATTATATTCTATATGGCGGTCTTGGTGACTGGAGCCCGATTGCAGGCGAGGCGAAGAAGATGCCGGTTCCCCATTCTTCCACCATGATCTTCTATGAAATCTGCATCAGAATGGCAGAGCTTGGAGAGGTTTTTGGTTATGGCGATGAGACTTATTATATTTCTTTGGCAGAGAAGATAAAAGAATCATTGAACCGTCATTTTTATGATTATGCCGATCATAGTTACGGTCATTGGGGATCCGATGGTGTGGCACTGTTTATCGGGTGTTTCCCGGCGGGCGAAAAAGAGAAGCTGACTGCAAGTCTGGTGAAGCGGATTGAAGCAGATGATTATGAAATGTGTACCGGTATTTATGGGAATAAATATTTGGTACCGGTTCTTATGGAAGCAGGATATGGTGACGTTGCCATGAAATTTTTGTTCCATGAAAAACACACAAGTTTCGAGACAATGATGCAGGACGGTGCCACTTCCATATGGGAAGTATTAAGTTTGCAGAGTGTTTTTCAAGATAAGACGATCATAATCGGTTCTTACGATCACCCGATGCATGGCGGATTTTTGTATTCTTGTATCGAGCATCTTGCGGGCATCAGACCGATAGAACCGGGTTTCGCAAAATTTGCCTTTAAGCCTTGTTTTATGGACTTTGCCAAAGAGGTAAATGTCAGTTTTGGTTCCGTATACGGAGCAATTAAAGTAGAGATTGCAGAAGATTCCGGTATCCGCAAATGTAAGCTGACTGTACCGGCAGGTGCGGTCTGTGTGATTGATGCGGACGGGGAACTGATATTAGACGGCTGCACATGTACAAAGGGGCATTGTGTGGGCTCCGGTACATATGAAATTGATATCAAATAAGAATTGGAAATGGAGGAATATTTATGTTAAAAGGAATTCCCAAAATTTTATCTCCCGAACTTTTAAAAGTCCTCTGTGAGATGGGGCATAGTGACAGGATCGTTATTGCAGACGGTAATTTTCCGGCTGAAACTATGGGAAAGAATGCCATCGTAATCCGTATGGACGGTCATGGTGCCTGTGATGTATTGGAAGCAATTTTGCAGGTGTTCCCGCTGGATACATATGTTGAAAAGCCTGTGAGTCTGATGCAGGTTATGCCGGGGGATCCGGTGGAGACTCCGATCTGGGACGAGTATGAGAAACTGGTAGCCGCAGTTGATCAAAGAGGTGGTTCTGCCATCGGACAGATTGAGCGATTTGCTTTCTATGAGGAGGCAAAGAAAGCTTACGCTATTATTGCCACAGGAGAAGGTGCATTGTATGCGAATGTGATGCTTCAGAAGGGTGTTGTAGTGTAGCAGGCAAGAGAAGACACTCTTTTCCACAAGAATAGAAAATAATTTTGTACGCCCCCTGTCTGCATGACAGAGGGCGTATTAGATTGATTATACTTCGATTTCCCAGCGATTCACATAGTTCTCACCGGCTGGCAGTGCGATCAGATTTTCCTGCTTTGCCAGATCTTCAATGACGCCTTTACGGGAAGGCAAAGAACTCCATGGCTCAATGCAAATGTATGGTGCATCTGTGTGAGGCATATGCCAAAGACCTAGATATGCCATGTCCGGATAGCTGACCCGAACCTTCTTTTTGCCCTTGTCTGAAGCCAGTGTGATCTGGCGGGGCATGTCAGTGAGAATGATCGCATCCCCATCAAACATATCGTGATGCAGAGGATATTGGTTATTGGCATTTGGCTTGAACTCTACATATTGTCCGTCCATAACGAAGCAGTCTTGAGAGAAGATGACACGTTTGGAGGTGTTTTCGCCTGTAAATTCCACATAATAATCTTCAAAGGTCAGTCCCTTTTCCAGTGGAACATGGAAGCCGGGGTGTCCGCCCACACCAAAGTACATGGTTTCGTCTGATTTGTTTGTGACTTGAAATTCAACTTTCAGGGTATTATCCTGCAGGGAATAGGTGATGTAGAAATCAAAAGCAAAGGGGTACTGCTTCAGTGTGTCCGGGGTATCACTCATCTTGAAAGTGATCTGATCCGATTCCTGGGAGAATACCTCAAAAACGGTGTCCTTGGCAAAACCGTGAATGTCCATGTGATAGGTCTGACCATTCAGCACATAGCTTTTTTCTGTCATACGGGCGATGTAGGGAAAAAGGTTAGGGGCTCGGTCTGTCCAGTATGCCGGATCTCCCTGCCATAGATATTCTGTGCCTTCTGTGTCCATGATCGACCAAAGCTGGGCTCCCAGAGGGGCAATGCGGACAATCAGATGTTGGTTGGAGATGGTCTGTAATGTGTTTTTCAATGTGAATGCCTCCAGTTCTATTTTGCTAGTTCATATTCTATGGTGAAAGCTTCTTCTTCTGCCTTTTGCACACGGTAAAGTACGGCGTCTCCCGGTTCCAAATCCAGGGGCAGGCTGACGGCTGAGTCATGAATGATCCGCTGTTTTCCGTCCTCGCGGCTCACTTCATAGATACGATAGTCCTGCTTCATCTGCAAGTCTGCATGTAAAGATTTCTCGTAGTCACGGTTCAGTATCAATACATATTGATTGCCATATTGGTCTGCAAATTCTCCGACTGAGGTTCGGTGAGGCAATTCTCCCGTAAAGATTTGGCTGTCTTCTATTTTATCAACAAGAGACGCCAAATGAGGACAATCCGGAAGAAGTTCTGCAGAATGATATACAAGCTTGGAATCCAAAGCCATGAGCGTATTGCCAAGGGCTGCCAGTTCCGCATGGATTTTCTGCTGGTCTTCAAAGAAGATATCCTTTTCGCCGTCCGCCTTTAGGATGAGGTTGTTTCTTTCCCCGGCTGCATAATGCTGTAATCCTTTTGCACCGTGAAGAACAGCTGCATACATAAAGCAACGCACCATGGGGAAGATGAAATAATCCGTAGTCTTGTAGAGTGTATATCCCTGATAATGAAACCAGAACGGCAGTTGATACTTGGCGGCAAGCTTTTTGTGCACAGCCATATCCAGCCACATATAGGTATCATCCAACTGGTTTTCCCTGATAAAGGTATGTCCTTCCCATTGATTAAAATAGTCGCCTATGGGATAGTAATCAAAGGACAATACAGGGGGATCCATCTCCTTGATAAAATGTTCCACATAGTAAGCATACAGATCATCTTTCCATTGATAATCATTATTGTAACTGGGTACAGCTACAGTAAAGAGAAATGCCTCGGGGTCTTCCTCTTGCAAAAGGTCCATCTGTCTGCGTGCTTCTATAAGATGCTCATCTTTCTGAGGCTCGTCCCATACATAGTATCCCACCGTGTACTTCTTGGGCTTTAATTGTTCTGCCAGATCTCTTATGACTTCTCTGGAAACCTTTCTGTCAACATGATGGTGCATCATGCCTCCTAAGATTGACATATCCTGAAACAATAGATTGATCTCATACTTTTCACAGGAATCAACTGCAGCCCAGGCACCTTCATGTCCGACCCAGCCAAGCTCCAGCATATTGAACCCGGCTTCCTTTAAGTGTTTCACAGATTTATCAACGATTTCCTGGATGTTTTCCCCTTCTTTAAATTGTCTGGGACAACAGGAAAAGGTTGATAAAACGAAATTATCCTGCTTCCACAAAAAACGCTTGTTTCCGATAGGGTATCGATTGTAAGTAACGTGTTTCATACTGTAAGCTCCTTTTGCAGTAGTGAATATTATGTCCGATTATGCTTTGCTTTTTCAGCATCTTATTATGCATTTACATCATTATATAATGGAGCGCAAATAATCGCAAGACTAATATTGACAAACTGCAAGCTGCAATGTTATACTATTCACGATACAGAGATTAGGAGACGTATCAAAACGCGTGGAGGCATGGGCCTTTTTGTTTTGTTGCGTCTTTTCTTATTACTTGCATCGAAATCAAAGAA
The DNA here is from genome assembly GCA_045532445.1 of Acetatifactor sp. Classification (GTDB taxonomy): domain Bacteria; phylum Bacillota; class Clostridia; order Lachnospirales; family Lachnospiraceae; genus Acetatifactor. The sequence goes on from JAZSFW010000303.1 coordinate 6,123, forward strand.
AAGGAAGTGCTTTCATGGATTTTTTAAGAGAATTAAATCTGGTATCTATTTTGTTTCGCGTTTTTTTGGCTATCCTGGTAGGCGGAATTCTAGGTATGGAGCGTGAGCGCAAGAATCGGCCGGCGGGATTTCGCACCTACATTCTGGTATGTTTGGGTGCAACCTTAGTCATGATGACGAACCAGTATGTTTCTATTACATATAATACTGGTGATCCGACCAGAATGGGAGCGCAGGTTGTAAGCGGAATTGGTTTTCTG
>JAZSFW010000255.1:0-3850 GCA_045532445.1 Acetatifactor sp.
GGAATAAGGAGGAAGCATGTACATTATCGTAGGCTTGGGTAATCCCAAAAAGGAATATGAAAATACAAGGCATAATATTGGCTTTGATGTAATAGACAAATTAGCAGAGCAGGAGAAAATCTCTGTGCTGGAAAAAAAGCATAAGGCACTTATCGGTAAGGGCTATGTGGCAGGACAGAAGTGTATTCTGGTAAAGCCCCAGACCTTTATGAACCTTAGCGGGGAAAGTGTCAGAGAGTTAATTGATTATTATAAGGTGGACGAAACAGAGGAACTGATTGTAATCTCTGATGATATCAGTCTGGATGTGGGGCAGCTGCGTATCCGCAAGAAGGGCAGTGCAGGTGGTCACAATGGCTTGAAGAATATTATTGCACATTTGGGACATGACCAATTCATGCGTGTGAAAATGGGTGTGGGTGAAAAGCCCAAGGGCTATGATTTGGCAGATTATGTGCTGGGACACTTTACCAAGGAGGAAAGAGTGGTAATGGACAAGGCGGCAGAGAGGGCAACCGATGCAATTCGCATGATGATTACTCAGGATGCTGATACTGCCATGAATGAATATAATCGTAAGCAGGAAAATGCGTAAAGTGAGGTAGGATAGGTACAGGAGGCTTAATATGCAGGCGTTACTTGCACCAATTAAAGAATTGCCGGATTACGAGAGAATGCGGGAGACAATCCGAAAAGGCACTGCAGCGGTGGCACTTTCCGGTTGTGTGGATTCCCAAAAGTTGCATATCGTGTATGGACTCAGCGATGGCTTAAAATATAAAGTCATCGTTACTTATAATGATTTAAAAGCCAAGGAGCTTTACGAGGAATACAAATTTTATGACAGAAATGTAATGCTTTATCCTGCCAAGGATCTCATTTTTTTCCAGGCCGATATTCACGGCAATCAGCTGACCAGAGAGAGGGTACGTCTTCTTAGACGGCTCAGTGAGAAAAAGCCGGTGACCATCGTGACCACCTTTGCGGCATTGATGACGCCGCAGGTTATGTGGAAAGAGAGTGATATCATTGCTGTTGCCCGGGGCGGTGTGCTGGAGGAGGGCCAATTGGCCAGAAAGCTGGTGACCCTGGGATATGAGAAGACCTATCAGGTGGAGAATCCGGGTCAGTTTTCTATTCGCGGCGGCATTGTGGATGTGTTCGATCTGACGGAAGAGAATCCTTATCGGATCGAGCTGTGGGGAGATGAGGTGGAATCCATCAGAAGCTTTGATATCCTCAGTCAACGTTCCATTGAGAATCTGGAGAGCATCGCCATATTTCCGGCTACAGAGTTTGTGCTGGAAGAGGAGCAGATTCGTCAAGGCGTGGGGCGACTTAAGAAAGAAGCGGTTGCACAGGAGAAGCTGTTCAGGGATGCGCATCAGTCAGAGGAGGCTCATCGGATAGCGACGCAGGTGAAGGAATTGGAGGAGCAGCTGCTGGAGCTACACACAGGCGCCAACTTGGAGGGATATATCAGATATTTCTACGAGGATACCATGACGCTGCCGGAAATCCTGATGCGGCTGAATGACGCTGCCGGGGCTGAGAGGGCAGGAGAAGCGGCTGTAAGCAGGAGCAGAATTGTGTTCTTTCTGGAGGAACCGGCCAGGATCAAGGAACATACAGATGCCATCGAGTTGGAATTTCGAGAGAGTATGGAACAGCGTGCCAGAAAGGGTTATGTGCTGCCGGGGCAGATGGACCTGTTGTACAGCTGTGAGCAGGTGTCAGCCAGACTTTTGAAGGCGCCGGTTGTGTCTGTTGCAACCATGGATGGGAGGAATCCTATTTTCCAGCCGGAGCAAAAATATGATGTAGGATCGCGAAATGTGGCCTCATACAATAACAGTTTTGAATCTTTGGTGAAAGATTTACAGCAGTATAAACGGAAGGGTTACCGGGTGCTTCTTTTGTCCGGCTCCCGTACCAGAGCCAAGCGTCTGGCGGAGGATCTTAGGGACAACGAACTGTCAGCCGTGTACACAGAGGACCCTTTTCGTGAAGTGCTGAATGGAGAAGTGCTGACTTACTATGGCTTTGTAAACAAGGGCTTTGAATATCCCATGTTAAAGTTTGTGGTGATCTGTGAGTCGGATATTTTTGGCGCGGAAAAAAAGAAAAAGAAGAAAAAGAAACTCTATCAGGGTCAGAAAATTAATGATTTTAATGAACTGAGCATCGGGGATTATGTGGTACATGAAAGCCATGGCCTGGGTATTTATCAGGGAATTGAAAAGGTGGAAATGGGCGGTGTGGTCAAGGACTACATCAAGATTCAGTATCGGGACGGCGGTAATCTGTATGTGCTGGCTACAGGCTTGGACGTAATCCAGAAATACGCTTCCGCAGATGCCAAGACACCAAAACTTAACAAGCTAGGCAGCAAGGAATGGGAGAAAACCAAGACGAAGGTGCGTTCTGCTGTTAATGAGGTGGCTAAGGATCTGGTGGAGCTGTATGCCAAACGGCAGCAGACAGAAGGCTATCAGTTCGGCAAGGATACCGTGTGGCAGAGAGAATTTGAAGAGATGTTTCCTTTTGAGGAGACGGAGGATCAGCTCGCTGCCATTGCAGAGACAAAAGCTGATATGGAAAGCTTAAAGATTATGGATCGCCTGATCTGTGGTGATGTGGGGTACGGTAAGACAGAGATTGCCATCCGCGCAGCTTTTAAGGCTATCCAGGAAGGAAAACAGGTGGTATATCTGGTACCCACCACGATTTTGGCGCAGCAGCATTACAATACCTTTGTCCAGAGGATGAAGGATTTCCCTGTGCGGGTGGATCTGATGAGCAGATTTCGGTCTTCGGCGCAGCAAAAGAAGACCATAACGGATTTGCAAAAGGGCTTTGTAGATATTGTGATCGGTACCCACAGAGTGCTTTCAGACGATATGATATTCAAGGATCTGGGGTTACTGATCATTGATGAGGAACAGCGCTTTGGTGTAGCACATAAGGAGAAGATCAAAAAACTAAAGGAAAATGTAGATGTGCTGACTTTGACAGCCACACCTATTCCCCGAACGCTGCATATGAGCCTCATCGGTATCCGCGACATGAGCGTGCTGGAGGAGGCGCCCAATGACAGGCTGCCCATTCAGACTTATGTCATGGAGTACAACGAGGAAATGGTACGCGAGGCCATTGTCAGAGAAATGGCCCGAAATGGCCAGGTTTATTATGTGTACAACCGTGTGAATAATATTGCGGATGTGGCAGCGGGTATCGCCAGACTGGTGCCGGAAGCAAATGTGGCATATGCTCACGGACAGATGAAGGAGCATGAGCTGGAGCGCATTATGTATGACTTTATCAATGGTGAGATTGATGTGTTGGTGTCTACTACCATCATTGAGACGGGTCTTGATATTTCCAATGTAAATACCATGATCATTCATGATTCGGACAATCTGGGTCTTTCCCAGCTTTACCAGCTCAGAGGAAGAGTGGGGCGTTCCAATCGGACTGCTTATGCCTTCCTGATGTATAAGAGAGATAAGATGTTAAAAGAGGTGGCTGAGAAGCGTCTGGCTGCCATCAAGGAATTTACGGAGCTGGGGAGCGGTTTTAAGATTGCCATGCGCGATCTGGAAATCCGGGGTGCCGGCAATCTTCTGGGTGTCCGCCAGCATGGTCACATGGAAGCTGTGGGCTATGATATGTATTGCAAGATGCTGAATGAGGCGGTTAAAAACCTAAAGGGTATCCCTACAGCCATGGATTTTGCCACGGTGGTGGATCTGGATGTGGATGCTTATATTCCGCCGTTCTATATCGTAAATGAAGTGCAGAAGCTGGATATCTACAAGCGGATCGCAGGCATTGAAAATGAGAGGGAACG
>JAZSFW010000048.1:0-5112 GCA_045532445.1 Acetatifactor sp.
CTTTCCACAAGCTCCTTCGCTTTCACAAATCCGGGTGCATAACGGCAAACCTGACCAACAAGAAGATGCTTTCCTGTCTCGTCAGCAGTCTTTACCATTTCCACACAATCCTCAACAAAAAGTGACATGGGTTTTTCACAAACTACATGACAGCCTGCCCTGAGCGCATCCACGGTTGCCTGCTTGTGGCCTCTGTCAGAAGTAACAACTGCCACCACATCAATGTCCTCTTTGGATAACATTTCGTTGTGATCATCGTAGCATTTTGCATTGTCTATCTTATAAACTTTTTTCTTCTCTTCACATTTTTCAATGTGTTTATCCATAAGAGCGACAATCTCGATTTCCTCAAGTCTTTGTATCCCCTCAAAATGACGGGCTGAAAAGGATCCGCATCCAATCACTGCATATCTTATTTTTTTATCCATCATAAATATCCTCCCTTTTTTAATCCTTAAAACTCCAGGATCACAAAACTTGTTGCCGGAATTTCAACATAATAAGTACAGTCGTCCACCTTTTGAATCCTTACTGCTCTTTTGCCTTCTCTTACGATCTTCAGGTTTGCAGGATTCTTAAAAGAAACGGTAACCGTCTTATCTGCTTCTGTCAGGATCGTATCACCCTTGTAGATACTTCTCTCATTTCCTTCATTGTTGAAAATGGAAAGGAAGCTTCTGTTCTTGTTGTCAACCGATACTAACCAGCTCAGACCATCTACAGAAACCGGCATCACTTCAGGGATCAGCTTCTCTACTGTCACGGCCAGCTTCTCCAGATCCGCACTCTCAAGGATCTTAAACTTGCTGTCAGCCTTAGCCCGGGCAAAATCCCCATCCTTTGTGGCATCAATGAGATATTCGTACTGTGCAAAGGTCTCATCACTGGCATCTTCATAGATAATATCTGCCACATCACCGAAGCGGGAGTTGGTAAGCACATGCCCCTCGTTTCCATAGGTCTTACCGTATCTTGCAAAGAACAACTTGAGTACATCCTCAATATGACCAAAATAATCGTTCTCTTCCTTACTGAGAGGAGACTCCATGTAAATCCCTCTATGCACACCTAATTCATGCTTGTCCGAAGAATGAGGCAATTCCACACAACTGTAAGCCTTCGGCAATACAATCGCAAAGGGAATCACTGCCTCTACTCCCTGGAAGTTAACTGCGTCATGAATAAATGCCTTCTTGGTCTCACCATAAGAAGATAAGGTGAATTCCTGCATATCTGTATAACTGCAGTTCAACCCCCATTCCTCAGACATATAATGGGCACCACTCATAAGCGAATAGTAATAGATACGGTTCTGCAGCAATCTGGAGCTTCCGCCGTTCTCTCCGTAGGTAGTAAAGTCATCTGTATGGGTTTCCTGCGTCAGATACCATTCGTTGATAGGATCCAGGTTATAACAAGGCATGCAGACACCACTGGGCTTGACCTCCGGATCCGGACGCCAGCACTCATAATAGGTTCCCCAGGTCTTGTGACTGGCTTTAGCCATACCACGGGCAAGCGCTATGGCCTCACGCATCAAAGGAATCTGGCAGCCAACCTCAGGCATAAAGGTCTTCATCCCAAGCTCATCCTGGATTTTGGTAGCCATAAAGTAACTGTCACAGGGCAGAATATGTCCATCCACTTCCGCCATTCTTCTGGAGAACAGGTCACGGATCTCTTCCATATACTCTGCTGCTGTTTCTGCATACCTCATCCTTGCATAAACATCAGAATGATCCTGAGAAAGAGCCTGCAACACCTCTCCGTAAGGCGTTATTGCATTTTTACGCACCAGGATTTTCTTAAGATGCTCCGGATCATAAGGTCCTTTTTCCCCTGTCAGCCTTAAGAGTCTGGGCCAGTCAGCTTGTCTTCTGTTGCTTGCACTTTCATGAAGCTGAAAACCTAAGAACCAATCTCCCAGCAGTTCATCATATTCCCGGATCAATTCCTGATCATACTGATACGGATAATAAGTGACACCTCCTGCAATACGATCCACATAAAACGGGATCTTATCCTCTTTGATCATCTGATGAAGCTTACCGCCCTTTGCAGCGATATTGTTAAACTGCCGTTCTCTCGGAACAGAAAAAACATTTTGAATTTTAAAGCCGGAATCCTTATTCAGCATTCCATTTTTTTCTAAACCTTTATAACAGTCTTCGTTGTACACATGAAAAAATTTCATAACACTTCCCATCTCCCTTCGATTTTCTCAGATAGTATTCTTATATTAAAGATAGCATCTCTGTCCGCTACATACAATGCACATTTATCCGCATTAAATATATTTTTGTTCACAAGAAGGGCATCCTTCTAAACAATTCCAGAAAGATGCCCTCTCGCATTTTATGAAAGCTTTTCAAGCCATTCGATATAAGGATTAAATTTAATCTTGGGTCTGCAGTCAAAGGCTATATATACTTCTATAAACTCTCCTGACGGAGTTTTCCTTTCCTTTCGTGCTTCCACCAATCCTTTGATGATCTCTCCCTGAGAAACATACGCAGAGATTGCATCATCGATCTTTTCTTCCACTTCTTTGTCAACCACCAAAATACGGTTCGCTCTCAGGTCAGAAGGTCGGCCGCTTACCAGCGCATCCTCCGGATCAAAATCTGCCCATACAGAGTATTGCAAAGTAGACTTCACCGCATGAGGTGTGCCATGATCCACAAGGGCTGCGTCTCCTGCCTGAGGGGTATCAAAGCTTGACATCAGGTACGCTGCCAGATGATCCACGTGCTCATGGTAATGATTAGGGATCATCACGCGGGTCACTTTCTTTTCTCTTAAGAAACGAAGGATCCTGGGCATTTGTCCCGGCTTTCCGTCTGCCTTCTCCCATCCCAGATTGCCGATGGCGGAAAAATCAGGGAAATTTAATCTGATGATATGATCTTCAGAAATTCCCAATCTTGCATAGCACTCGACAGTTTCCTGCTCACGCACCTTTTCAATGGTTGCTTTTTCCTCTACCGTACTGTAACCTGCATCGCCTCTGCAGAAGATCATCACATACACGTCTGCTCCTGCATCTTTTGCAGCCAACATTGCATAGCCTGCACCGATAATGGCGTCATCATCGTGAGGACTCATAACAACCAACACCTCATCTTTGGCAAATCCCGGGAAAATCTGCTCAATATCGTCAGATGCAGCTTTTGCATCAACATTATAATATGTATATTTCATACTATTTCACTCCATTAATGATCAATATCCACTACCCACAAGATGCTGCACACGAATCGGAAGCTGATTGAACACTTCCACTTTCTTTCCGAATTTACCGAGGGTCTTCTCTACCAGAATGTAATCAAATTCAGGGATGATCACATCGTTCCAGGTATTACCGAATCCTCTTGCAGCCACGTCAAGCATGGTTACGATCTGATTCCCCATAGGCTCCTCTGAATTCAGAGTGATCGCTCCGTAGAACTCCTGACACTCTGTATAACCGGAATTGTGGGTACCGGTATAGGGCTTTAACATAGCAAGGTCAATGGGCTTACCGATACGCTTGCTTACTTCTTCTCTGCGGCTTTCAAAGTAATTTACCAGTGCCTGCTCCTGAAGCTTAGCGGGCAGATTGTTCTCAGCTACACGGATAAACTCGGACAGACCCACACGATAAGCATCCTCCACGAAGCTCATCCAATATTCCTGAGATTCTGTCAATTTGCCGCCTTTTTCTGTACAAACTACGGTACAACGCTCACATGCAGTCAGACCATCCATTGCAGGGCCTGCACCCAAATGCACATAGTCACCCTCTTGAATCACACGATTCAGAGCCTTACCTACCAAAGAACGGTTGGCTTCGCCGGCGGTAACCATCACATCAAAGCCCAATTCCTCTGCACCCAATTCAGAAGCAATGGCATATCCCCACTGAGCAACCTGTGTCTCGAGCATTCCGGGCTTCATCACTGCCAACATACCTTCGATCATATAGTCAGAAATGATTGCTGCCTGTTTGGTAAGCAGCATTTCGATATCAGATTTCTCATATTTGATCTTATAATAGATCTCCTGGGCATCCAGAACATTGCCCTTTCCTACATAATCTTCAAACCACTCAAAGATTCCCAAAGGCATAACTGATCTGGGAGTAAGCAGCGCAATCCGCTCCGGCTTCTTTCCGCAGATATCCTGTACGACATCCTCAAGTCTGTCTGCTTCCACGGGATATTCTTCATCCGCAAGCTTCAGCATTTCTACTCTTGCCACACGGCATCCGCTGCGGGGAGAAAGCTGCTCTGCCACATAACATCCTTCCAGACCTGCCAAAATAGAAAATCCATTCTTACCGATAATACCTGCAACCGGCTCTACGGAAATATTGGTATTGCCGCCAAGATACGGTACATCACCGTGATAATGCTCATCTGAATATACAATACCTGCATCAAATCCAGCTGCTTCCAGGGCTGTATAAACTGCCTTTTGACGTCTCTCAAACTCTTCTCTGCCTACGCGCAAAGTTTTGTCAAGCTTCGGTGCTTTCGCCAAAACATCTGCAACAATATTGGCCTGTTTGTTCCATTCCTTTAAATTAAACATAGTAACCTCCTTGAAATTGAAATAGTAATTCTACTTTAAGAGTTACCTTGATTGTAAAGGAATCTTTGGGAAAATACATTAGAATTTCCCTACTGAGCTATGGTATATTCCGACTTTTAATTTCATTTTGTTTTGTGTTTTCTGTAATCGCCCGGCCGCACTCCCATCTGGCGTTTAAAAATCGTATAAAAGAATTTCACATCGTCAAATCCACAGGCTAAAGCAATATTGGTGATGGTGCGGTTTGTATTTTCCAGCATCTCGCAGGCGCGCTCAATCCGCACCTTTTGAATCATTTCACTTATGGTCATCCCTGTCTGTTCACGAAACACTCTGCCAAGATAGTCCTTGTTCATATAGACCTGTTCTGCCAAGACGCCTGTAGAAATATGAGAGGCAAAATTGGTTTTAATATAATCGATCATATAGTTTACAACCTGTTTCTCCTTTGCGGTCTCCACATCCTTTGAAGAAGCGGCGTCACTGCGAAAAATCGTAATGATCAGCTGCATCAGATAGGCCCTTATGATTTCTATATAT
>JAZSFW010000304.1:0-21926 GCA_045532445.1 Acetatifactor sp.
GCCAGTGCGGCACAAAGGGTGTCAAGTGATGTGTCATTGTACATTTCAATTCCTCCCACCTGTTTCATATTCAGTCTTCTCTTATATTTTACAAAAACAGAATTTGCAATTCAATTGACTATTCTGCGTTTTTTCTGTATAATTCTGCTATATCTGAGAAATTAATTAGAATAAACTCCAATCACATGAGGTGGATTATGAATCAGAGCTTTCAAAAATCATGCTACGATGATCATCCCGGATTTCATTTACATCATACCAGCGGAACGTGCGCCAAAGATTCCACGTTGCCCTATACCCATTATAACATTCATTTTATGCTCATCTATTTCCTGCACGGAACCGGCAGCATAAAAATCGAAGGCAAACACTATGAAATCAAAGAGGGAGACATTATCCTTTTAAATCCTACCGAATTATTTTGCTGTACAGTAGATGCGAATTCTTACCATGAACGTCTTGTGCTTTATGTAAGCGAAACTATATTTCACAATTTTCCTTATGAATGCAATAACCTGTTTATGTCCTTTTATCAACGTAAAAAAGGCATTGGCAACCACATTCCTTCTCAGGTAGTAAAAAAACACAACCTTGACAGTCAGCTGGTAAATCTATTACACCTTGTAAAAGCCCCTGACACCACCAGTTGCATCCTCTCTATTTGCAAAGTAATTGAACTGCTTGCACATTTAAACAGGATTGTCATGCCTCTTTACATAAATACCTTATATAATAGCGAGAGAACCAATGATCACCCCTTGATCAACAACATACTAAGCTATATCAACGTACATTTCAAGGAAGACATTGATATTAGCACCATCGCCGCACAATTTAATATCGATCGCTCCCACCTTGCTCATCTGTTCAAAGACCAAGTGGGAATGTCTCTGTGGAATTATGTGATCCTTCGACGTATCTACCTTTTCAACGAACTGATACGAATTGATCATTCTATCGAAGAAACATGTTACCGTGCAGGCTTTCAGAACTATTCTAATTTCTTTCGGTTATATAAAAAATACATGAACATGACACCTCTTCAGTTCAAAAAGAAAATACAGAACACAAAAAACGATCCATCGGCACTTTTGAAATCAGATGTCACGTAATTTAACGGACCTATTAATTCATTACTATGCCAAAAACTGATAGATCCGCCACTTCTGACTGGCGATATGATACCTGATCTCCATCAACCTGCGCACTTGTCCTACAACGGCGGTACAGATGAATCTCTTCTCTCTGACGCCAGAGTAATCATTTTCATCCCTGGATACCGTTTTCTCAATGGTAACTGTCTCAATATGATGATCGTCTGCTTCAAACCGAAAGCGAAGCGGGCTCATCCGCCCCGTGGTATCCGTTACTGCTATCATTTGTATCGGAATATTCACCGGCTGTAACACTCCTCTTCCAACTCTTCCTTGGCATATTTCCATACCCTTCACGCCTTTCCAGAACACATGTTCGATATTATCATATCAAATATAATGTCTGTTGTAAAGAGGAAAAATATACTTAAATACTCAAATATACTCAAAAATACCTTGAATGGCATCTAGGTTGCCACAAGAAAACCTTACGTTTTTTCTTGCATTTTTTTGACAGAAAAAGCCGGCAGTCAACCACTGACTACCGACTTCCCCTAATAATCTTTTACATTTTCTCTGCTCTTGCAAGTGCATCGTCAATACGTGCACAGAAATTCTCCTTGCCCACTTTCTCTAAGAAACCGCTCTTGGTCATTACCTTCATGGGCTGCTCATTCACATGGGAAAAGATCAGCTGAACTCCCTTCTTTTCACAATCTTTCTGCAGCTGTTCCAGATTGTGCATAGCGGTAGCATCGATGGCGCTTACACTTCTCATACGAAGGATCACACACTTTTGCCCTTCACTGATACCAATTTTCAGGATCTTATCTGCAGCACCAAAGAATAGAGGTCCGCTGACTTCATATACAAAGGTGTTCTTGGGAACCACTTTCAAAGAAATGGCATCCGGATCTTTCGTCTCATCCTCTTCGTCCACATATTTCCAGCCTTGCACTTCTGTCACATCGCTCATACGCTTCATGAACAAAATCGCTGCCAGCACAATACCAACCTCAATTGCCACTACCAGGTCAAATACTACTGTCAACACAAAGGTGATCACCAGCACAAGAATGTCACTCTTGGGAGAAGTCTTGCACAGATACACAAACTTACGCCACTCGGACATATTGTAAGCTACCATGAACAGAATCGCCGCGATGGTAGGCATGGGGATCAAAGCCGCATAAGGCATCAAAACCACCAGAATCAAGAGCAGGGTCACTGCATGTACCATACCGGCAATGGGGGTACGTCCACCGTTTTTGATATTTGCTGCTGTTCTTGCAATAGCTCCCGTGGCAGGAATGCCGCCAAACAGCGCAGAAGCCATATTACCGGCGCCCTGTGCCACCAGCTCCATATTGGAACGGTGCTTACTGCCGATCATGCCATCCGCCACTACGCAGGAAAGCAGGGATTCAATAGCTGCCAATACAGCGATGGTCACTGCATCCGGAAGAACAGTTCCCATAAGCTCCAGATTCAGACTGGGCATGGTAAACTTCGGCAGATCATTTGAGATCACATACAAGTCTCCAATGGTATTGACCTTCATACCAAGGCCGCTTACCATTCCGATACCGGCCAGCACAGCGATCAGGGAAGGGGGGATCTTTTTGAAGATTCCAGGAAGATATGGCCATCCGATCAAAATCACCATACACACAGCACCTACGATACATGCCTGCCAGTTAATGGTGTCAATAAACGCAAAGACTGCGCCGAGCTTCTCCATGGTCTCGATCAGCGGCTCCTCTGTGACTACCGTAAGCCCCAGAAAATCTTTGATCTGCCCTACAAAGATTGTCACCGCAATTCCGGCGGTAAAACCGGTGGTGATGGTATAAGGGATAAACTTGATCAGATTGCCCAGACGAAGCACACCCATAAGGATCAGGAAAACACCTGCCAGCAAGGTTGCCAAGATCAGGCCTTCCATACCATTCTTTGCTACGATTCCGGCTACAATGGTGGCAAATGCCGCTGTTGGTCCGGAGATCTGTACGCGGCTGCCACCCAGAAAAGAGATGACAAAGCCTGCGATAATCGCTGTATAGATACCCTTCTCAGGCGTGACGCCACTAGCCAGCGCCAGCGCGATGGAAAGGGGTAGCGCAATGATTGCCACAATGATACCGGCAATGATATCTTTGATCAACTGATCACGGGAATAGGTCTTCATGACCGAAAAAAGCTTTGGTTTTAACTTATCCATTTGGATTTCCTCTCATAAGTAAATTATCTGCGGCCATAAGCCGACGCCAAATAACCGCAAAAGTTATATTAGTACAAAACAAAAAGATTTTCAAGGGGAAAATGAAATATTTATACACGGGTCTGTTCGTCAGACTCGACGATATGCCCCATATAATAAAATCCATGGCATTCATCCAGGGACACATTCACAATCTTGCCGATCAACGAAGCATCTCCCGGAAAATGTACCAGCGTATTATTGGACAGTCTGCCGGTAAGTAAGGTGGCATCATGCTCATTGATCTCCTCCACCAGTGCGTCCATTACCATGCCCTGATATTTAGTCACCTGTTCTCTGGCCGTATCCTGTACCACCTTAAGCACTTTGTCAAATCCGACCTTCACCACATCCTCAGGCACCTGATTTGCCATAGCTGCCGCAGGTGTACCGGTCCTTTTGGAATAGATGAAGGTAAAAGCATTGTCATACTTTACCCTGCGTATCACATCGATGGTCTCTTCCACATCTTCCGGCGTTTCCCCGGGGAATCCCACAATAATGTCCGTAGTAATGGCCATATCCGGGATCTCCTTTCGGATCTTTTCAGCCAACGCAAGATATTGCTCCTTCGTATATCTGCGGTTCATCTCTTTTAAGATCCTGGTGGAACCTGACTGCAGGGGCAGATGTAAATGTCTGCAAATCTTCTTAGACTCTTTCATCACCTCAATCAGCTCCTCCGACAGATCCTTGGGGTGAGAGGTCATAAAACGAATCCTTTCCAAACCTTCAATCTTTTCAATTTCTCGCAACAGCTGGGCAAAGGTCATGGGCTCTTCCAGATTCTTGCCGTAGGAATTTACGTTCTGTCCAAGAAGCATCACTTCCACCACACCGTCTGCCACTAAATTTGTAATTTCCCTTATAATATCTTCAGGCTTTCTGCTTCTTTCTCTGCCTCTCACATAAGGAACGATACAATAACTGCAGAAATTATTACACCCGAACATAATATTGATACCGGACTTAAAAGGATATTTGCGCTCAATGGGCAGATCCTCCACAATCTTGTCCGTATCCTGCCAGATATCGATCACCATGCCCTTACTCTCAAAGGTGGCATTTAACAATTCCGCGAATTTATAAATATTGTGTGTACCAAAAATCAAGTCCACAAAGCGATAGCTTTCCTTGATCTTCTCGATCACTGTCGGCTCCTGCATCATACAGCCGCAAAGTGCGATCTTCATCTTGGGATTCTTTCTCTTGTAACCATTCAACACCCCAAGGCGCCCATAGACACGCTGATTGGCATTATCCCTGACTGTACACGTATTGAAAATTACAAAGTCTGCATTTTCCTCCTCAATCAGCGCATACCCCGCTTTCTCGAGGATACCCACCAATTTCTCAGAATCCCTGGCATTCATCTGACAGCCAAAAGTAGTTACACAACAGGTAGGCTGCCTGCCAAGTTCCTCCTTTAGCTTTTGTACATGTATTGCTGCTTTTTCAATAAACTCATATTGCCTTGCGGTTTCTTCCTGAGAAACCACCGCCTGGGTTCTGGTTGTATTCTTATCCATACTCATATTAAAATTCTCCTGTAACTTCCGACTTATCTATTGTCTGCACATTCATCCGGCAGTCACGCATACTTTTGTGCCAGCAAGACCAGCAACTCTGTAACCTTTTCCATGGACTGCACACAAGCATATTCATATCTTCCATGGTAGTTCCCGCCACCCGTACACAAATTAGGACAGGGAAGCCCCATAAAGGAAAGTCTTGCTCCGTCTGTGCCGCCTCTGATGGGCTTAGTCACGGCTTCTATACCTAACTCTCTCATGGCACCGGAAGCATTCTCAATCAAATGCATATGAGATTCAATAACTTCTTTCATGTTGAAATAGGAATCCTGCAGATCCACCTCTACAGTGCCCTCCCCATACTTCCGGTTCAGGAATGCAACAGTGTCAAGGAATAACTTCTTTTTTTGCTCAAATAAGTTCCTGTCATGATCTCTGATAATATAGCCTGCCAAAGCTTCCTCCACCGAACCACTGATACTGTCCAGATGGAAGAATCCTTCATACATCTCTGTGTACATGGGATTCTGAAATACCGGCAGCAAACTCTGGAATTCCTGAGCAATCAAGATGGCATTCTTCATTTTCCCTTTCGCGGAACCGGGATGCACACTCCGGCCATGAACGGTCAGCATGGCTCCCGCCGCATTGAAATTCTCATACTCCAGCTCTCCCAAAGCCCCGCCATCTACCGTATAGGCAAAGTCTGCACCAAATAATTCCACATCAAAATAATCGGATCCGCGGCCTATTTCCTCATCCGGCGTAAACCCTATTCTTATTTTCCCATGTGGCACCTCCGGATGTGTCAAAAAATGCTCCGCCATCGCCATAATCTCCGCGACGCCGGCCTTATCATCTGCACCAAGCAGGGTTGTGCCGTCCGTCACGATCAGATCCTGACCCTCGAACATTGCAATCTCAGGAAAATCAGCCACCTTCAGCACAATGTTCTCCTCGACATTCAGAACAATGTCCTTCCCGTCATAGTGCTCTACGATACGCGGCTTTACATCGGTACCGCTGACAGCAGGTGAGGTATCCATATGGGCAATGAAACCCAATACCGGAGAATCCTCACAGCCCTCCGAAGCCGGGATCGACGCATACACATAACAATGCTCCTTATCATAGTGGATCTCCTGCGCCCCTAAAGCGGCAAGCTCCTTAGCCAGCATCCCAGCCAGATCATGCTGTTTTTGTGTGCTGGGCGTCGACTCGGAAGAACCATCGGAACAAGTATCTATCTTTACATATCTCAGAAACTTTTCAATTGTTTTCGTCATTCATTTCTCTTTCTGCCCTTGCAGGCTTTTCTAAATTTTACACAAGTATTATTATACCAAACTTCGCTCCTATTTTCCACTCTTATTCTATGATTGCCCTGTTTTTTATTGCAGCCTCCCCTTTGCCCTGATCCCTCTACACACTTCCTCCGACATCACCAGCACACAGATCAGATTCGGCACTGCCATCAGTCCATTGCAGATATCCGAAAAATCCCAGACCACATCCAGCGCACATACCGCCCCTACAAAACACATAAAACCATATCCAAACCGATAAATCATCACCCTTTGTGGCTTCTTTACCAGATACTCAAAAGCCTTCTCCCCCTGATATGCCCAGCCTATGATGGTCGCAAAGGCGAACAGCACGATTCCAATGGTGACCAACACGCCTCCCTTTTCTCCAAAAGTTGTTTCAAAGGCAGCAATGGTAAGCGCTGTCCCGGTAAGCAGCTCCCCTCCTGCATCCAGGCTTCCAAGCACTCCTGAGGCAGCCAGCATAAGTCCTGTCACGGAGCAGATCACTACCGTATCCAGAAAAACTCCGGTCATACTGATATATCCCTGCTTCACCGGATCCTTGGTATGAGCTGCCGCCGCACTGATGCCAGCCGCCCCCAATCCAGCCTCGTTTGAAAACACCCCGCGCGACACCCCCCAGCGAAGTGCCTGCTGCATGGACGCCACCAGATGACCTCCCACACCACCGCAAAGAGCCCTGGGTGAAAATGCCATAGAAATGATCATCCACAGACCGGCTGGCAGATTCTTACTATGTACCAAAATCACGGCAAATGCCCCCAGCAAATAAAAAACTGCCATCACCGGCACCAACACCTGCGTCACCTTTGCAATCATCCGTATCCCGCCCAACACCACCAGAATGGTTGCGACGGTCACCACCAGACCGGTCAATGCAGGTTTGATCCCAAATGTCACCTTAAGCGCCTCTGCAATGGAATTGGATTGGGTCATATTCCCCATACCAAAGGAAGCAAACACGGCAAAAAAAGCAAATAACCAAGCCAAAATTCGCCCCAGCCGTTTAGATGGAAAGCCGTTTTTCAATGTATACATAGGCCCCCCTGACAGTTCTCCTGCCGCATTCCTGACACGGAATTTAACCGCCAGCATACTTTCTGCAAATTTGGTAGACAGTCCAATAAAAGAGGAAATAATCATCCAGATCAGTGCGCCGGGACCACCTAACACCATTGCTGTAGCGACCCCAACAATATTGCCGGTTCCAATGGTGGCTGCAAGCTCGGTCATAAGCGAAGAAAAAGGAGAGATGGTTCCCTCCTTTGCAGATATCTGAGATTCCCCTCCCGGGAACTTCTTCCTATACGCCCTATTCTTTTTTCTCTCTGCTTTACTCTCCTCATCCTGCCCGATGACACATTTCAATGCATAGAAAAGATTGCGTATAGGCAAAAATTCCATACGTATCATCAAATAGATCCCCGTCCCCAATAGTAAAACAAGCATCCAGGGCCCCCAAACCAAATCATCTATCCTGCGTAACAAAACCGCTGTTTTATTCATATGTTACTGCATCTCCTTTTCCCTTAAGGAAATCACATTTTCCCACACCTTACATACAATAATATTAACTGATCACAGAAAATATGAAAGGAAATCATATGCAGGATTATCGTTTTGATGAGCATTTCGACAAATACCCTCTTGCCATGGCCTATGTTCCCTGGCAGCATTTCGAGAAAATTTTTGATAACCTGGATGAGGCCTATCATACAGGAACCATTTTCCCGGAGCTTGATAAACCTTTCACAGGAAGGAGATGCGTCTGATGTGTCAAAAAGATCAAATGCTTCATGATATCGGCATCGTAGATTTCGTCCTTGTGGAATTAACCTTGTATCTGGATACCCATCCACATGACCAGACTGCTATCGAGTATTTTAACCACTATTCCCGGATCAAAAAACAACTGGTAAAAGATTTTTCCGAGCGTTTCTTCCCCATTACCAAAGATCATGCAGAGTGCGACAATGAATGGAGATGGGGCATGGCGCCTCTTCCCTGGGAAGGAGGATGTTAAAGTATGTGGACTTACGAAAAACGACTACAGTTTCCTGTAAACATCAAAGAGCCCAATGCCAAGCTGGCACAGGTCATTATCTCCCAGTTCGGCGGACCGGACGGAGAACTGGCAGCCAGCATGCGTTACCTGTCTCAGCGTTACTCTGTGCCTTATAGAGAAGTTGCAGGGCTGCTTACTGATATCGGTACCGAAGAACTGGCACATCTGGAAATGGTAGGTGCTATCATCCAGCAGCTGACCCGCAACCTATCTATGGAAGAGATTGAAAAGAGCGGATTTGATAAATACTATGTAGACCATACCATCGGTGTGTGGCCTCAGGCCGCTGGCGGCGTTCCCTTCAATGCCTGTGAATTCCAGGTAAAGGGGGATGTGATCACGGATCTTGTGGAGGATATGGCTGCAGAGCAAAAAGCGCGTTCCACCTACGACAATATCCTTCGTCTTATCAAAGACCCGGATGTCTGCGAACCCATCAAGTTCCTGCGTCAGCGTGAAGTGGTTCATTTCCAGAGATTCGGCGAAGGTCTCAGGATCGTCCAGGATCGTCTCAACTGCAAGAATTTCTATGCATTCAACCCTGGATTTGACCGTTGTGAGTCTTGCGAAGGATAAACCCTTACTCCAATTATCTTTCCCCGCTAAAAGGCAAAGTTTCCTGCCTTTTAACGGGGAAATTTTCTCTCTTACTGTTTTAGCGTTCCGGGCAGTCTTCTCTTAAACAATCTGTTTTTCAGACGTTTCCAGTTGAAAGGGATCAACGGATAGAGATAGCTCTGATGCGACACCGTCTTGTTCATGAAAAGCGTAAGCGCAAATACCAAAAGTCCCGCCACATATCCAAAGACACCAAAAAACTGCGTCAATAAAAGCGTAAGGATGCGCATAAATTTCAGTGCATATCCCATTTCGTAATTGGACTGGGTATAGTTGGCAATAGCCACAAAAGCCATATACAGCATAACTTCCGAGGAAAACCAGCCACTGTTGACTGAAAACTCTCCCAACACCAGAGCTGCCATGACGCTGAGCGGTGTGCTGAGCATGCTGGGGGTATTGACTGCCGCCAATTTCAACCCGTCAATAGCAAGCTCCAGGATCAAAAATTGCCAGATCAGACCGATATTGGGCTCTTCCTTCAGAACAATAAAAGACAATGACGGCGGGATCAACTCCCGGTGGTTCATCAAAAGCAAAAAAGTAGGCGTCAAAAGATAGGTAGCCAAAGCGATTAAAAACCTGGTCACACGAAGATAAGTGCCAGTGATCGGCGGAAAATAATAATCATCCGCTTCTTCCAGCACATCAAATGCCGTGGTAGGCATGATCATGGCAGAGGGCGAGTTGTCCACAAGGATCACAATATTGCCTTCCAAAACCTGCGCAGCCGCTGCATCCGGTCGCTCCGTATACTTAAACTTCGGAAACGGATTGAACCACTTTCTGCTGTATAAGCATTCCGCCAGGCTTTCCTGATTCATGGTAAGGGCGTCCACCTGAATCTTCTTTATTTTGTCCTGAATCTCCTGAAGAAATTTCTTGTCTACACGCGATTCCATATAGCAAAGCACAATGTCTGTCTGGCTGGTACTTCCTGCATTGGTCATCACCATCCTAAGATCTGTGCTTCGGATTCTCCTGCGGATCAGTGCTGTATTAAACACCACCGTCTCTACAAATCCATCCTTTGACCCCCTCAGGGTCTTATCCTTCTCCGGCTCCGCCACACTTCTGGATGGATAGGTACGGGCATCGATCAACAGCGCCTTTTTATACCCATCCACCAGTAAAACAAAGGTTCCTGAAAGAAAAGTCGTAAGGATCTTATCCCACTGATTTTCCACATCCACTTCCACATAGGGAATCCCCCGTTTTGCCATTTCATGGGCATCCGCCGGCAAGTTTTCCGGCTTCATATCCATCAAATATTGTAATAATTTCTGTACGATATCATCTTTGCAGAATCCATCCAAAAAATAAATACAAGCTTCCTTCCCGCCCATATAAATTACCCGGTATACCACATCAAAGCTTGCGTCAGCAGCCAAAACCTCATTCAGATACTGGATATCCTTCTGTAAAGTCCCCGTCACGTTCTTATTTTGTTCCACAAAAAACTCCCTTCCCGTTTTTTACCAATATGTTTCCCCGGGAAGGAAGTTCCTATTCTTTTATATGAGAAGATTTCATTTTGTAGTGCTGCCAAAACCTCCGTTGCGCTCGCCCTGTGCATCATCATCTACCGTGATACCGTACTCCAGAAAAATGCCTTGTATAAAACCGGTTCCGGCCGTCACATCAACGGTCTTGCCCTCATTGGAGTCATTGGTCAGCTTGGTGAAAATATGTCCTTCATTGTCAGAATAAAAATAGTCGCTGTCAATAATACCCACCGTATTATTCAGCTGCAGCCTATATTTGAAACCCAGACCGCTTCTGGGATAGAGCTTCAGCACCCAGTCCGGCTCCATTTCCACACGAATGCCTGTGGGAATCTTAATCGTAGATCCGGGCGGCAGGGAAAAAGAAAATGGTGCATAGAAATCATAACCGGCACTCCCCTTGGTTGCCCGCTTGGGAAGCTTAATGGATTCATAGATATCTTTGATATCGGCTTCTGTGTATTCAGAAAAACTATCCTGCACTCCACTTATAAACTGTTCCAGACTGACTTTGTGAAATTTCGCAATTCTTCGCATTCTGTCACCATACCTTTCAACATCTTTCCCACCGGTTAATTGCAGCATCCTCCGGTATAATGAGGGGTACTCCTTTGCCAGGGTTCTTTTTCATAATCACCGCAGTGCAGTACCGGGATCGTGGGATCCGGCTGACTTTTGGTCTTCTGTACATCGATCACCCTTTGGTTCTTGCTGCCCTTCCACATAAGCTTCACATCCCGCTCTGCTATGTGAAACTCTCCGTCTACCAGCACATCTACGTATTTAAACAAGGGATAATACAAAATATTTTCCCAGGAATCACCTGTGTAGAGCCAAATGGTCTTGTTCGGATATTTTTCTTTGATTTCTGCCATCAATTCCCTCACATCCGATCTGTTGGCCGGATGCAGCGGATCACCGCCGGAAAAGGTAATGCCGGAAATGTAATCCTTATCCAGCTGTTCAAAGATTTCCTGCTTGGCAGCCTCGTCAAAATAAAGTCCTCCGTTGGGATCCCAGGTCAAGGGATTCTGGCATTCCTTGCAGCAATGATTGCAGCCGGCTACCCAGAGCACTACCCTGAGCCCATCACCGTTTAGCATATCATCTTTTGTAATATTGTGATATCTCATTTTTGCCTCCTTAGCCGTGATAAACTTTGCTTTTCCGGCAAATTATCACATGCTCTTTCTTTCTGCAATTTCTGCCATTTTGGCATCGTTGAGACGGGTGTCTCCGTGTACTCTGGAATAGGACAGATAGCCGTTCATTCGGTCTATCTTAGTCAGATTGCGGCTTCCGCACTTAGGACATACATCCATCTCCAGCTCCTGATGTCCACAGTCATCACAATATGCCAAAGATAAGTTCACTCCCTCATAAAATCCCAGATCCATTGCACGCCTGATCAGCGTCTTAACAGCCTCTGTGTTATAATCAATCGGATATTTTACATACTGGATCTTGCCGCCATTGCTTAAGTTCCAGAATCTGTTCTCCAGGTCCTGCTTCTGAATCGGTGTAATATCTTCCGTCACATGACAGTGGAAGCTGTTGCTTACATATTCTCTGTCAGAAACGCCTTCTATAATACCATATTTTTCTCTGAACTGCTTTACCTGCAGACCGCAAAGATTCTCTGCGGGAGTACCATAGATCGCATAGAGATTGCCGTCCTCTTCCTTAAACTGGGTTACTTTCTGGTTGATATGCTCCAGTACCTCCAGGGCAAATGCTCCATCCTCTACCAAGGATTTGCCGTTGTAGAGCTCCTGCAGCTCGTTTAAGGCCGTAATACCAAAGCTTGCGGTAGCAGCCTTAAGAAGGGGCTTGATCTTGTCAGAAAGCTTCAGATGACCACCCAGGAAACCGCCTTCGCAATATGCAAGGGGGTTGGTGGACGCACGCATTTCTCCCAGATAAGCATAGGTACGGATATGGAGCTGTCTGATCAGTTCCAGATAATAATCCAACACCTCATAGAAATCTCTGCTTTCCTTTCTGGCTTTGGCCAGGATCATGGGCAAATGCAGCGAAACAGCACCGATATTAAAGCGGCCCACAAAGATAGGCACATCCTTTTCATCAGCCGGATACATACCGCCTCTCTCGTACCAGGGAGACAGGAACGCACGACATCCCATGGGGGAGATGATCTTTCCGTACTGCTTGTACATACTTGCCACATAGCCCTTGCCGGTAAGACTCAGCCAATCCGGATACATGGTCTTGGAAGAACATCTTACACCGGCTTCAAACACATCTTCAAGAGGCTTGCCCGGTCCATGAAGCTCTTCATCATATAAAAAGACAATCTTGGGGAATAAAACAGGCTTCTTACACTCTTTCTTTCCCTGCCCTTTCCGTCTTACATTCAGCATCGTGATGGTTGCCAGTTTTGCAAATCTGCCGGTGCCGGTACCTGCTGTCACAGTGATGAAAGGATAATCGCCACGGCTGCTTGCAACTGTATTGAACTTATACTCCCAGCCCTGGAAGCCCTGTTCATACTCTCTTACCACGTCTGCATAGCTCTCTGCTTCCGCAATCTCTTGATCCACACCCATACGAGCATATTTTTCAAGATTGCGCTGATAAGATTTTTCTGCATAAGGCTCCAGAATCAGGTCAACGCTGGGCACAGTAAACCCACCGTACTGCTGACTGGCTGCACTGAGCACGATATCACCGATCACGTCAAAAGCAACATCCAGACTCTTGGGTTCATTGTACCAGATATTACCCATCTCAAATCCGCCTGTGAGAACCGTCTGGACATCAAACAGACAACAGTTCATGGTATCTCTTCTGGCAGACATGTCGTGAACATAGATATAACCATCCCGGCAGGCCTGAATCTCTTCTGTCGTCATGAAAAACTTCTGATACAGCTCTTTGTTTAACTGGTTAAAGATCAGACTTCTCTTGGTGGAAACCAGTGCAGAGTCTGTATTGGAGTTCTCTTTGTCTCCAATATACATAATAGACTGACTCTTTTTATAGACATCATCCAGCATACGAACAAAGTCCTGCTTATAATTGCGGTAGTCGCGATAGCTCTTTGCCACGATGGGCTTTACCTGCTCCAACGCACTCTCTACAATGTTATGCATGATCGGGATCGGGATCTCAGCCTGTCCCAGTTCATCCACCTTATCAATTACATATTGACAGATATGCTTCTCCTCATCCTCAGTAAACTTGGTCAAAGCACGATAAGCACTTTTACCTACTGCATTGATTACTTTCTGCACATTAAAAGCTTCTTTACTTCCATCCTTCTTGATCACAAAGACCGTTCTCTCCGGACGAAAATCATCTCCATAATTCGTAACACTAGAACTGGATGATTCAAATCCCATAGCCATATCTGTTCACATTCCTTTCTGTAAGTCCTAATTAGCCAAGGCTGTACGTTCATAACAGCACTTGGATTGTTCCTAAACAAGTGCAACACGGCACACAATATCTTGTGTGCTTCACCAATTGCACCCATAGATATAGTGTGTATTTTCAAGTATACGGACTTTTCCGGCAGTTGTCAATTACTTCGTCACTGTCAATTTCACCAAAAATAACCGTTATAAATTAGTTGTTTTTTTGTCTGCCACAAACACACCGTGTAATTTCTTTGCCAATTACATTTTGACTCACTCAGTCAAACCATTTTAACTTCAAAATCATTCTCCTTCCAGTATGCCCTTCAGCCAATTTTCATACTCAGCCTTCACGCTCAAAGGAGAAACAACAGACGCCTCCCTGCCGATTCCTGTCATCCAACCAAAGAAATGGCCGCTGACAGCGATTCTGGTACGACATTTAAAGAATCCTTCCTCTGCCGGCATCACATCAACCTCTTTGCCAAAGCGGTCCAAAACCACACCGATCAGACGATTCGGGAAACGCAGGGTAACGACCTCTTCCCTGCCTCCATACATGCCAAAGGTACGATTCGCATAGGCAGCCATATTCAGCGACTCTGCCTGCTTATGCCCCTCCCTTTTCTGCTCCAGGATTTCCACAGAACCCATTTTGTCCACACGGTAATGCTTCATCATATCAGAAGACGCATCAAAAGCCACCAAATAATAATTTTCTTCCCGCCAGATCAACGCCCAGGGACTGACCTGGTATTTCTCCCGTTCCGCTCGAGGCTTTAATTCTTTTTTTAAGGTCCACTCCAGATAAGGGAAACAAATCTGCTTGTTCTCCTGGATAGCTCTGTGAATCGTATCTATGCTGTAGTATATACTCTCATTCTCAGTCTTAATGCGACCGGCTACATACACCTGTCTCTGGAGCTTTCCCGCATCATGACGGCTTGCCATCTGTTCCAGCTTATGGATCAGCTCTCTTGATTTTTTACTGGTAATAAAACGGGAAGATTGTACCGCATCCACCAAAAGCTTCAGCTCAGCCAACTCGAATATCCTTCCCGCAAGGAAATAGCCGCCACCGCTTCTGCTGGCATTCTGTATGATATCATATCCAAAATCCTGCAGCGTCCTGATATCATCATAGATGCTTTTGCGCTCTGCACGGATATCATTGGCAGCCAGACGATCTATGATTTCCTGCGTAGTGATCACATGATGCTCGTCCGTATGTTCCGCCAGCATTTTCAACAGAAAAAGAAGCTTCATCTTTTGTTTGGGTGATTTTGCCATTTTGCACACTCCTCTTGATGCCTACTGCTGTAGGATCTCGGTGATCTGGTGTAAGTCATCTATCTCATAGTCTGCCTGATACTCGGTGAGATTCTGCGTCCCCTTTTCACGATACCAGCAAGTCTTAAGCCCAGCCAAAACGCCGCCTTTTATGTCGCTGGACAAAGAATCTCCCACTACAAGGATCTTTTGCCTGTCCTTTTCTTCCACCTTATTAAGCACAGCATCAAAAAACTCCCCAGACGGCTTGGGAAAACCAATTTCCTCGGAAATAAACAAGTCCTCCATAAAATCCGCCAGTCCGGAAAGCCCAAGCTTCATCCGTTGAGTGCTGGACACACCATTGGTGATCACATACTGCTTCACTTTTCCTTTCAGAGAAGCACAGACATTCCACGCATCATCAATAAAACAGAAGTGCCTGCCAAGTTCCTCCTGATATTCCTTCAGAAAAGCCGCAAGATCCACTCCTTCAATCCCAAGCTCCTCAAAAAGCGTCTGAAATCGACCGGTCAGCAGCTGCTTCTTTGTGATCTCACCCAGCTCCAAACGCTTCCAATAAGAATCATTGATCACAGAATACCGCGAAAGAATCTCTTCCGTCATGGTAAGTCCCGCTGTCCGAAAGCACTGCGAAAGTGCATGCCTTTGCGAATAATGAAAATCTAATAGGGTACCATCTACATCCCAAAGAATTGTTGTGATCATAATGATTCTTCCTGTTCTTTATTCTTCTTTTTACGTCTGTTTATTCCAACATAAGCTCCGATCCCTGCAACTGCCACGAATAAGAGCATCAAAACAAAATAGGATAAAAAAGTGTTGAGTAATTCCATATCTACCTCTTTCTGCCGTTACAATACGGCCTATGTTACAGTATATCAACATTCCTTTCGTTCGTCAATTGCCACATCCCTGTGTCTGCCACACTCCTGTTTCCAGAAACTGCTCTGCCAGCCTTGTGGCTTTCTCAATGATCTCTTCTTCATATCCCATGATTTCTAAAAGCCGTATTGCATTCCGCGTTGTAGCTTTCCCTTCCAGCAGCCGGTAATTGAAGAAAACATCTCCGTCCCGTATCTCTTCTTCAAAATGATAGTTGTTGTAATCTTCCTTCAAAAGCTCCGTCAGCTCAATATCATGAGTAGCTGCAAAACAGATCATCTTACCCTGACTGAGACTCTTTAAAATCTGTGTGGATGCTGCAATACGCTCTACCGTATTGGTTCCTCTCAATACCTCATCCACAAAGCACAATACAGGCAATTGACCAAGTTGGTCAAGAACTCTTTTCAAAGATTTAATCTCTACAATGTAATAGCTCTCACCGCTGTCAATATCATCCCGAAGTGCCATAGACGAACAGATCCGGAAAAAACAAGCCTCATAACGGTCTGCAGGGCAAGTGTTTATGGTCTGCGCCATAATGGCATTGAGTGCCACAGTTTTTAAGAAAGTGGACTTGCCGGAAGCGTTGGAACCAGTCAAAAGCACGCCTTTATGGGTCTGAATACTGTTTTTTACCGGCTCATCGATCAGAGGATGATAAGCCTCCTCTATTGCAAGAGAAATCTTTTCCTCCGTCCACACCGGCTTACACCACCCATTCACCATGGATTGTCTGTAAGAAGCAATACACACAGCCGTCTCAATCTGTCCAAGCTGCGTGATCAACACATCTACATCATCCAAATGACAATTCAGCTGCGCCAGCATCCTGTTAAAGATCATAATATCGATATGAAATACCATATTCAGATAATCCGTCAACATTTCCAACGGATTGCCGCTGCTTGACGTTCTGCCGGATAAAGCCCAACCGGAGAAACGCCTCATCTTAGCAAGCTTACGCTTATGACTGTCGATAAGCCCCAGTTGATTTGCACAAGGCGCCAGAGAAAGCTTTCCGATCCTGTCACAGACATCCAAAAGACGCATCACATAGGCGAAACTGGTGATATACGGTTCAATATCTTTTTTCTCTTTATAATAATTTACAATGTTGTAAACCAAAACTGCCACAATCGCAAAGAGCCCAACAGAGAAATTCACAAAACAAAAACCAATCAAAACAAAGATCAAAAGATCAAGGGCCAGGATCTTTACATTAGAACGTTTTCCCAGCACATGAAGATACTCCAGGTAATCATACAGAGAATAATTCCCTGTCGTTCCCAAACGTCTCATCAGCAGCTGAACCTTCACACGCTCGTCAGGATGACTGTCAAAAAATTCCGCCATCTTCTCCTGGTCAAAAAGCTCCTCCTGCTCCATCCTGGGTGTGCGCAGTGTATAATATAAATATTCTTCCCCGGTGGAGGAAAGACTATGATTCATTCGTTTGAAAACCTCATCCATATTCAGGTCATTCCATGTGATATCATCTATCTGACCTGCCTTTGGATGCTTTTTAAAATAACTGTCGATGCGAAGGAACCGTTCCACCTTATATTCCCGCTCCGGCAGCTTTCCATAATCTTGATATAAATGCCGAACAAAAAACTTCTCAAACTTTCTGGCATCCCATGCTCCCTTAAGCGCCAGAAACAATAAAAACACCCCTATTGTTGCAAAAAACACAATATACTCCATAAAAACCTCATACTAATCTTTTATCGTATCGTTCTTTTGTAACAAAGCAGGCGGCAGCAGGCCTGTGCCTGTACTGCCGCCCACATCATACATCTTTTAAAGATTTACTCTTCTTCTCAGACAATCTTACAGGAAAATGTATTTCAAAATAAACAGTACAGTCAGCACATACATCAGTACGCTAACTTTCTTCTTAGCCTTGCCGCTGCATACATGCAGAATGGTCCAGGAGATTACAGCAATTGCAATACCCTCAGAAATGCTGTAGCACAGAGGCATAGCGATAATGCAAAGGAATGCAGGAATTGCTTCCAGAATGTTCTCCCAATCGATCTTAGCAACAGATGCGATCATGTAGAAACCTACGATGATCAGTGCAGGAGCAGTTGCAAAAGAAGGAATGGTAAGGAATAACGGTGAGAATACGATTGCCAACAGGAACAGTAAACCGGTGGTAACAGCAGTCAGACCGGTTCTTCCGCCCTCAGTAACACCGGCAGCACTTTCTACGAAAGTGGTTGTGGTAGAAGTACCAAGAACAGCACCTGCACTGGTAGCAACAGCGTCTGCAAGCAATGCGCCCTTGATCTTGGGAAGCTTACCCTCTTCATCCAGCATATTTGCCTTGGAAGCCACACCGATCAGAGTTCCAAGTGTATCAAAGATATCAACGAAGAGGAATGCAAAGATAACCACGATAAACTCTGCAAAATTGGATAATGCACTGAAATCTGCCTTAAACAGCTGACCAAAGGTATTGCCAAGAGCAGAGAAATCAAAGGATACAAATGCAGTAGGAATCACAGAATACATTCCCAGATCAGGATTGGGAACATACAAGCCAAGCAGCTCACAGATGATACCAAGCACCCATGTCGCAATGATACCAAGCAAAATGCCGCCTTTGATCTTCTTGATCAAAAAGAAACCGGTGATCAATACGCCGATCAATGCAAGCAGAGCGCCCATACCAACAGAGTCGAAATCAGTCTTAAAGGTCTGATAGGTTACCAGGGTAGAATCGCTGTTTACAACGATCTTTGCATTCTGAAGACCGATAAATGCGATAAACAGACCGATACCGGCACTTACAGCAGCTTTCAGGGTCAAGGGAATCGCATTAAAGATTGCTTCACGCACATTGGTAAGGGAAAGGATGATGAAGATAATACCCTCAATGAATACAGCAAGCAAAGCGATCTGCCAGGAGTAACCGTAGGTTAATACTACCGTATACGCCAGATAGGCATTCAGACCCATACCGGGTGCCAGCGCAAACGGATAGTTTGACAATACCGCCATCAAGATGGTACCGATAAAGGAAGCCAGTGCTGTTGCCAGCAAAACGGCTTTGGGATCCATTCCTGAAGCAGAAAGGATGCTGGGGTTGACAGCCAAAATGTAAGCCATGGTCATAAATGTGGTAATACCGGCCATAACTTCTGTCTTGACGTCAGTTTTGTTTTCTTTGAGCTTGAAAAATTTCTCTAACATTTTTTTCTCCTCCTATGTAGTATTATTAGAGAGTTTTATTGTTAAGCAAACGCTTTACAATCTGATCACATTTGGTGTAAATAGTTTCCGGATCATCCCGCAAAAAATATTCACCATTCTGATAAAGAATCCGCCCGCCTATCATGGTCATACACACATTGGACTTGCTGCCGCTGTATACCAGATTCTTGGGTATATTATGAATAGGCTGCATATTGGGCTGGCTTAGATCGACCATAATGATGTCAGCCAGTTTCCCCGGGGCAAGCACATCACACTGATAAAGCCCCATAGCCATGGCTCCATTGACCGTAGCCATTCGAAGCACCTCTGACGCATCCATACTGGAAGCATCCTTTTCCCGAAGCTTACTAAGACCCGTCACAAGAAACATCTCCCGAAACATATCCAGACAATTATTGCTGGCCGGTCCATCCGTTCCGATGGCTACCGGGATCTTTCTTCTCACATACTCCGCAATGGGTGCGATACCGCTGGCAAGCTTTGTATTGGATCCAGGATTCGTAACCACATACATCCCGGGTCTGGAAAACACTTCCATATCGGCTTCACTCATATGTACACAGTGATAACCCCCGCCGCCATAATCGAACATTCCCAGAGAATCCAGAAATACAGCCGGAGTAGCACCATACTTTTGCTTACAAGCTTCCACTTCCCTGACAGTCTCTGCCAAGTGTGTATAGACCGGTGCCTGATAACGTCTGGCAAGATCTGCCACCTGAGACAATAGCTCTCTTGAGCAAGTATACTCTGCATGAAAAGCCAGGCAATAGGTGATCAACGGGCTCTTTGACTCCAAATTCCACTTAATATAATCTGCTTCCATCTGCTCTACAGAGGAAGTAAAATCATTCAGACCGCTGGCAAGTACACAGCGCATCCCCATATCCATGCACGCTTCCGCCGTGGCATCATTATCCAGATACATATCAAAGACAGCCGTCACACCGCTTGTCAGATACTCCAGAATCGCCAATTTAGCCAGATGATAAATGTCTTCTGAAGTGAGCTTAGCCTCCAACGGAAAAACCATCTCATTCAGCCACTCCTGCAACGGCAGATCATCCGCCATTGACCGAAGGAACGTCATCCCGGAATGGGTGTGAGCATTTTTAAATCCGGGCATCAACAGATTCCCTTTACAGTCAATCTGCTCATCCCAACCTTCAGCTTCGCAGGCACCATCCAGCCTCGAATTCTGTAAACGCTTCTCTCCATCGTTTTCCAAGACAGAACTGATCTTGTCTTCGCGGATCAAAACCTCGCCCCAAAAAACCGGCCTGTTCTCCTCCATGGTAAGAATCCTGGCATTGTATAATCTGATATTCATAGGATCGCATTTCCTCCAAATCCATGGGGCAGCAGCTCAGCCAAGGTCATCACGCAATAATCCGACTCGCTCCTTGCCACAATAATTTGAAAATCCGAATCACAAAATTCCTGCATCACCTGCCTGCAAATACCGCAGGGATAGGCAAATTCACTGATCTTTTTCCCTTGAAGTCCTCCTGCTATCGCAATGGCCTTAAATTCTAAAACACCCTCACTGACCGCCTTGAAAAACGCAGTGCGCTCCGCACAATTGGCGGCACCATAAGAGGCATTCTCCACATTAGAGCCCAGAAAGATCTTGCCATCCTTTGAAAGCAGAGCTGCTCCTACCTGATAATTAGAGTAAGGTGCATAAGCCCGATCCCTTGCATCTATAGCAGCTTTCACAAGTCTGCCTTTCAACTCGTCATTCATCAATTCTGCATGTTCATTCCATCTATCCGCATTCATTCCTTGCGCCACCCGCCTTATCTCAAGAAAACAGCCTTCCCATCTTCTTCACACTCTCTGAAACAAGCCTTTCAAAGGCAGGCGCCGCCTTGTCAGCCGCCTCCTGCACTTCCTCATGAGAAAGCGGATTGGACGTCATACCGGCAGCCAGATTGCTGATACAGGACACGCCACAGATCTTCATGCCCATATGATTCGCAGCAATTGCCTCCACCACAGTACTCATCCCCACTGCGTCTGCTCCCAGCACATGCATCATGCGGATATCTGCCGGTGACTCAAAGGAAGGACCAGTAAGCTGGGCATATACTCCCTCCTGCAGATAGACTCCATTCTCTTTCGCCACATCACGAATCAGCTCCTGCAGCTCTACGTCATAAACCCGGCTCATATCCGGGAATCTGACGCCAAGTTCGTCAATATTGGGTCCGATCAAAGGATTGGGCGCAAACAATGCAATGTGATCCCTGATCAGCATCAAATCTCCCGCATGAAACGTAGTATTCACACCGCCGGCCGCATTGGTCAAAAACAAAATCTTAGCCCCCATCAGCTTCATCAACCTGATCGGAAGCACTACATCCGAAACCGGATAGCCTTCATAATAATGAACCCGTCCCTTCATGCATACCACAGGCACACCTTCCAGGTAACCCATAATAAACTTCCCTGCATGACCGGGTACCGTAGATACGGGAAAGCCCTCTATCTCAGAATACGGAAGCTCAAACACCACATCAATCTGCTCAGCATAACCACCCAGACCTGACCCCAAAACAATCGCAACTTCCGGTACAAAGTCCGTTTTCTCCCTGACACATTGACAGCACCTCAATAACTTCTCATATACTGCGTTCATAGATACCATCCTTTCCCATCAATTACCTCAACATATTACTAAGTATAACATATATTTTCAAATAATAGTATCTTTTTTTTAAGAAATTTCTAACCTTTTACATATA
>JAZSFW010000063.1:0-4610 GCA_045532445.1 Acetatifactor sp.
CATCGCTTATGTTCAGGAGAGAAAGCAGTTTGGTCGTTCTATCGGTGCATTCCAGAACACCCAGTTCCAGATCGCAGACATGGCTACCAAGGTAGAAGCTGCAAGAATGCTGGTTTACAAAGCGGCTATGGCTAAGGCTACCCAGAAGGTATATTCCGTAGAAGCTGCTATGGCCAAGCTGTATGCTGCTGAGGTTGCTATGGATGTTACTACCAAGGCTGTTCAGCTGCACGGTGGATATGGTTATACCAGAGAATACGACGTAGAGCGTATGATGCGTGATGCCAAGATCACTGAGATCTACGAGGGAACCAGCGAAGTACAGCGCATGGTTATTTCCGCGAATATCATTAAGTAAGACCGGACAGGATTTTGAATTGGTCAGACCCCTGCTTGCAGGGAGGCTGACAAATCCAAAATCCATAGTCGCGAGTTGCAGCGCAATCTCGCGACCGAGGAAATGCGAAGCATTTTCGAGGTCCGGTCGTGGGTTGCCGGCGACCATTTGATAACTTGCCGGTCCCCCCAATGCGAAGCGAGGTTATTCCCCAATGCGAAGCGAGGTTATCCCCCTAATGCGAAGTGAGAGTCCCCCGTTTCCCGCTAAAACAGACATTAAGATCAAAAATAAGGAGTGAAAATACAATGAAAATCGTTGTTTGTATTAAACAGGTTCCCGATACCAAGGGCGGCGTGAAATTCAATCCCGATGGTACCCTGGATAGAGCAGCAATGCTTACCATTATGAACCCGGACGATAAAGCAGGTCTGGAAGCAGCACTGAGACTGAAAGATCAGTACGGCGCTGAAGTTACTGTTATCACCATGGGTCTTCCCAAGGCAGAGGATGTTCTGCGTGAGGCTCTGGCTATGGGCGCTGACAAAGCGATTCTGGTTACCGACAGAGTACTGGGCGGTGCAGATACCTGGGCTACCTCTCAGACCCTGGCTGGTGCAATCCGCAATCTGGAATATGACCTGATCATCACCGGTCGTCAGGCGATTGACGGTGATACCGCTCAGGTAGGTCCTCAGATTTCCGCGCACCTGGATATTCCTGTTATCTCTTATGCACAGAATATCAAGATCGACGGCGACAGCGTAATTGTTGAGCGTCAGTTCGATGACAGATATCACGTTTTGAAGGCACAGATGCCCTGCCTGATCACTGCTCTGGCAGAGTTAAACGAGCCCAGATATATGACTCCCGGCGGAATCTTCGATGCCTGCAAGGCTGAAGTTACCGTATGGGGCAGAGCAAACCTGGTAGATGTGGAAGATTCCAACCTGGGTCTGAAGGGTTCACCCACCCAGATTGCAAAGGCTTCCGACAAGGTAAGAAAGGGTGCCGGCGAGAAGGTTGCTTTGGATCCCGTTGAGTCTGTAGACTACATCATCGGCAAGCTCAAGGAGAAGCATGTCATTTAAGAAACGAACCGCAAGGAATTTCTGATAATAAATCTGTGCGAGATGCCGCTCATGGCGGCAGAATGGAGGAAATATAATGAATATGGAAAATAAATTTTCCTTGGAAGCATACAAGGGCGTTTATGTCTTCGCCCAGCAGGTTGACAATGAGATCAACAGCATTGCTTTCGAGCTGATCGGTAAAGGTAAAGACCTTGCAGAAGTTCTGGAGACAGAAGTAACTGCTGTATTGGTAGGTAGTGACGTGAAGGGCCTGGCTGATGAGCTGGCTGCATACGGCGCTGATAAAGTAATCGTAGTAGATGATCCTGAATTAAAAGAGTATAGAACCGAGCCTTACGCACATGCTCTGGCCAGCGTGATCAACGAGTTTAAGCCTGAGATTTTCCTGGTTGGTGCAACCGCAATCGGTCGTGACCTGGGTCCTCGCGTATCCGCAAGAATCCACACAGGTCTTACTGCTGACTGTACCCAGTTAGAGATCGGTGATTTCCCGATCAACCCCATCCCCGGAAGAGAGCAGAAGCACAATCAGCTTCTCATGACTCGTCCTGCATTTGGTGGTAACACCATCGCAACCATCGCTTGCCCTGAGTTCCGTCCTCAGATGGCAACCGTACGTCCCGGCGTTATGCAGAAGAGAGAAAAAATGGAAGGCGCTAAGGCAAATGTAGTAGAATTTAACCCTGGCTTTACTCCTGACAACAAATACGTTGAGATCCTGGAAGTGGTTAAGGCTGTATCTGATACCGTAGATATCATGGATGCTAAGATCCTGGTGTCCGGCGGACGTGGCGTAGGCAGTGCAGAGAACTTCAAGCTCCTTGAAGACCTGGCAGAAGTGATCGGCGGAACCGTAAGCTGTTCTCGTGCTGTTGTTGATGCAGGATGGAAGGTAAAAGATCTTCAGGTTGGACAGACCGGTAAGACCGTTCGTCCTAACGTATACTTTGCGATCGGTATCTCCGGTGCGATCCAGCACTTGGCAGGTATGGAAGAGTCCGATATCATCATTGCTATCAACAAGGACGAGACCGCTCCTATCTTTGACGTAGCTGATTATGGTATTGTAGGTGATCTGAACAAGATCCTTCCTGCTTTGACAGAGAAGCTTAAGAACGAAATGGCTGCCAAATAATGATAAGCTTAAAAGCTGTCAAAGGCGCCACGAATAAGGAAGTGTAAAATATCCCCCCCTGAAAAAGTGTAACAGCTGGTTCAGGGGGATATTTATGGGCGGTTCGGTTGATATGCCTAAAAAAATCAGATAAAAAAGAGCTATTTTAGTAAAAAAGATATGGACGAACAGCTCAATATTTGGTACAATATAGTAACTATACTTGCAAAGGAGAGTACATTTTAAATGGACGAGGGCGACAGTACAAACGGAAATGAACCTCCGACATATCATATGCTGGAATGAGTGAGACATGGTCGGCGCTTACGGAAGTAAGAAACGGGCTGTGTTTTTTGTGTTGTTAAATATTTAGTATATGTGTGTTGCACAAGGAGGATTTGTTTTGGAAAATTCTATTATTCAAATGATATTGTTACAATTAATATTGATTTTATTAAATGCAGTGTTTGCCTGTGCTGAGATAGCGATTATCTCGATAAATGACAACAAACTTGCAAAAATGGCATCAGAGGGAGATAAAAGAGCCATAAGATTGGAGAAATTGACCAGTCAGCCTGCAAAATTTCTTGCAACGATTCAGGTTGCAATTACCTTATCCGGATTCCTGGGCAGTGCATTTGCTGCCGAGAACTTTTCTGGTGTGCTGGTAGATTTTCTTGTTGATCTGGGAGTGAAGATTCCTGAGAGTGTATTGGATTCCATAGCGGTTGTCTTTATTACAATCATTTTGTCTTATTTTACATTGGTGTTGGGAGAATTAGTGCCCAAACAAATTGCAATGCGAAAGGCAGAGGCACTTGCACTGGGCTTATCTTCTTTGATCACCGGAATTTCTAAGGTGTTTGCACCGTTAGTTAGTTTGCTGACTGCTTCGACCAATGGCGTATTACGTTTGCTGGGCATTGATCCCAACGCAGAAGCGGAAGAGGTAAGCGAAGAAGAGATCCGCATGATGGTAGATGTGGGCAGTGAAAAGGGTGCCATCGATTTTGAAGAAAAGGAATTTATTCAAAATGTATTTGAATTTAATGATCTTTCAGCAGAGGAGGTTCTTACTCACAGAACCGATGTGATTATGCTGGATCTGGAGGATTCCATGGAGACGTGGAAGGATATTATATATAACAGCAGACATACAAGATATCCGGTTTGTGACGGAACTGCTGATAAGATTGTTGGCATTTTGAATTCCAAGGACTATTTCAGGCTGGAAGATAAGAGCAGAGAAAGTGTAATGGAAAACGCTGTAAAACCGGTTTATTTTGTCCTGGATACCATAAAAGCGGATACTTTGTTCAGAAACATGAGAAAAGAACGTCATATGCTGGCAGTGGTTCTTGATGAGTATGGCGGAATGAGCGGTATCATTACCATTAATGATCTGGTAGAACAGTTGGTGGGTGATCTGGGAGAAGAGGCTGCGGAAGAGGAAATCGCGCCGATTAAACAGCTGAATGAAGATTCCTGGATGATTCAAGGCAGTGCGCTGCTGGAAGAAATGATGGAAGTAATAGATGTTCCTTTTGATATTGAAGAGTTCGATACCTTTAGTGGATATGTGCTCCATGAATTGGAAAGTATTCCGGAGGATGGCGCGGAGGTTGAGCTGGAGGTTGAACGGCTACATATCAGCGCGATTAAGATCAAAAACCATCAGGTGGAGTCTGCAGTGGTGCGTGTGATACCGGTGGAAGAGGAAGACGAAGAGGACGAATAAGCGGTGAGGCAGCACGCGACTTAGATATAGGGCATAGCCCCGATTCTGAATTTGGCTGGTGCGTCACCTCACAGTCTTAGGTGTTTGCAGTTGTAAAACAGCAAGAGTTGCTAAGAACTGAAAACTAAAAGAAATGGAAGTTAAGGGCAGAGCCCTCAACCACAAAACTCACGCGCAATGCGCGCTCAGACATGTTGTGGTTGGGGGCTCTAACACATCCATGCCTTTTATCTGCCTGCTCTAAGCAACTATAGCAGTTTTGCAGGTGTCAAACAAGCAAAAACCCGGCGCAATGTCATTAAGTTTAAGGCTAAAGTTGAGGTATCC
>JAZSFW010000275.1:0-1635 GCA_045532445.1 Acetatifactor sp.
CTACCTGCGTCCCGCCAAGAATTTGAAGCCCGCGCCATCCTATTCTACATCCTAAAGCAATTAGAAGACCTACTCCTCCTCAAAAGAGACTTCATCTTACGACAAAATCAAAAATAAGAGTTGCTGTGAGGAATTGGCGTAGCTGGGGAAAGAAGCTGCCGTGGGGTTGCGTGTGGGTGCCGGCGGGGGCTGGTTATGGTGGATGTTTCGCAGTTGCAAGGAGGTAAGAGTTACTAAGGTTTGTAAGCAGACCGGAATGGAAGTTAAGGGCAGAGGACAGGCAGGCAAAACTCGTCGCGCTTTGCGCTCCTCAAACATGTTGCCTGCTTGTCCTCTAACACTTTCATTCCGGCCTGCTCACAAATCTAAGTAACTCTAAACCTCTTGCAGATGTCGAAACATCCACCATAACCAGCCCCCGCCGGCACCCACACGCAACCCCACGGCAGCTTCTTTCCCCGGGTACGTCAATTCCGTCCCCCCATTGTTGATTTTCGTGGTTTTTTAAAAAAAGTGTTGTGAAATAGTGGGAATATGGTGTATTATAGTATGTGAAGGTATTGGGATTTTGTGAAGTAGAGAAATCCCTAAAAGTACGGGTAGTTACAAGAGAGGTGCATCATGTTAGCGCTTGAAAGAAGAAATCTCATTTTGGAGAAATTGCAGGAAGAAAGAAAAGTAGTGGTCAGCGAGCTGAGTCAACAGTTCGGTGTGTCTGAGGAGACCATCAGAAGGGACTTGGAGAAGCTGGAAAAGGAAGGGTTGGCGACCAAGAGTTACGGTGGTGCGGTGTTGAATGAGAGCACCAGTATCGATATGCCCTTTAATGTGCGTAAGAAGGCCAATACGGTTGGGAAGCAGAAGGTAGCAGAATTGGTAGCGCAGCTGATCCATGATGGAGAGCACATTATGCTGGATGCCAGCTCTACATCTGTTTTTATTGCCAAGGCGATCAAGGATAAGTCTCATCTGACTGTGATCACCAACTCCATTGAGATCCTCATTGAGCTTTCGGATGTGTCAGACTGGAATATCATCTGCGCCGGTGGAAGCTTACGGGAGGGATATTTGGCCTTGGTAGGACCCAAGACCGTGGATGGCATTGGCAATTTTAACGCAGACAAAGCCTTTTTCTCCTGTAAAGGGATGGACATGGAGAGAGGAATCACCGATGGCAGTGAGATGTTTTCACAGGTCAAACAGGTGATGATGCGCTCCGCCAAGGAGACCATTCTTGCAGTGGACAGCTCTAAGTTTGGCAAGGTGGCCTTTTCTAAAATGTGCGATTTAAAAGAAATGTCAGCTATTATCACTGATAAAAAGCCGGATGATGAGTGGATGAAATATTTTGAGAAAAACGGGATTACCTGTATCTATGCAGAGGAATAAAAAATGGGGAAGACTTTAAACAGTCTTCCCTTCTTTTAAAATGGACACATGTATCATCATATAACGCATCTGCGAGTAAATCATACTTCCCAGCATGATTAGGATCAGGATTGTAGCCCACTGTGGCGGGATGGGGAACAAAAGTAAAGCGAAGACGCCCACATCCAGGATGCCGGTGCTGATTTTGCCAAACCATCTGGCGCCATTCCACACATTTTTCTTCTTTTTTAGGTAAAGTCCCATAAT
>JAZSFW010000309.1:0-13901 GCA_045532445.1 Acetatifactor sp.
TAGGAAGAATGGGACATGTAGAATCTGAGGTATATCTTGCAAGTCCTGCTGTTGCAGCTGCAAGTGCCATTACAGGTAAAATTTCATCACCGGATGAGATATAGGAGGTAAGGTTATGAAAGCACATGGAACAGTTTTTAAATATGGAGATAACGTTGATACTGATGTAATCATTCCTGCAAGATATCTTAATTCTTCTGACCCGGCAGAGCTTGCAACTCACTGCATGGAAGATATTGATAAGGAATTTGTGAAAAAGGTACAAAAAGGAGATATCATCGTAGCTGAAAAGAATTTCGGCTGTGGATCTTCCCGTGAGCATGCCCCCATTGCCATTAAGGCCGCCGGCGTCAGCTGTGTCATTGCTGAAACCTTTGCCCGCATCTTTTACCGCAATGCCATCAATATCGGACTGCCGATCATTGAATGTGCAGAGGCTTCCAAAGGAATTGAAGCAGGAGATGAGGTGGAAGTAGATTTTGATTCCGGCATGATCTATAACCGTACCAAGGGAACCGCATTTAAAGGACAGCCTTTTCCGGAGTTTATGCAGCGCATTATTGCAGAAGGCGGTTTGATCCCTTATATCAACAGTAAGAAATAAAAGCATAATAAATGTGAGAGGGTATCTTTATGGCAGATTCAGCTAGTACTCAAACCAAAAAGTATGAAATTGATATGTGTAATGGTCCACTCCTGGGTAAAATGTTGATTTTTGCGATTCCACTGATGTTGTCAGGTATCCTGCAGCTTTTGTTTAATGCTGCGGATACCATTGTAGTGGGAAGGTTTGCAGGCAGCGAGGCTATGGCGGCGGTTGGAAGCACATCCTCACTGATCAATCTGATCATAAATATTTTTATTGGATTGTCTGTAGGAGCCAATGTACTTGTTGCTCGTTTCTATGGAGCGGGCAATCATAAGGAACTTCATGAAGTTGTGCATACAGCAATTGCAACTGCTCTGGTGAGTGGCTGCTTTCTTGTTGTTGTAGGCTGTGTCTTGGCAGAGCCGGCTTTGCGTCTGATGGGTACGCCGGATGATGTCATAGACAAGTCCATTTTGTATATGAGAATCTATTTTTGCGGTATGCCTGTTTTGATGATTTACAATTTTGGCAGTGCGATTCTTCGAGCGGTAGGAGATACCAAAAGACCCTTATATTACTTAATCATTGCAGGTGTTGTCAATGTGGTGCTGAATCTTTTGTTTGTGATTGTATTTCACATGAGTGTGGCTGGAGTAGCTATTGCTACGGTTGTGTCCCAAGCCATATCAGCAGCTCTGGTGATTCGCTGCCTGATTAAATCAGAAAGCCATTATAAGCTGGATTTGCGTAAATTAAAAATTGTTCCTAATAAGCTTATAAAGATGATCCAGATTGGTTTGCCGGCCGGTTTACAGGGGGCATTGTTCAATGTTTCGAATGTGTTGATCCAGTCCTCCATTAATTCCTTTGGTTCTACAGTCATGGCTGGCAACACTGCAGGATCCAATCTGGAAGGCTTTACTTATACAGCCATGAATGCCTTTTATCAGACGGCTATCAGCTTTACCAGTCAGAACTATGGTGCCATGAAGTTTAAACGGATTGGTAAAATATTATTAAACTGTCAGCTGATGGTTTTCATGATAGGTCTTGTGATGGGGAATGTCATGTATCTTTTGGGTGATAAATTACTGCTTTTATATTCCGATGACCCAAATGTAATTGCAATCGCTATACAAAGACTTGGAGTGATCAGTGTATTTCATTTTCTGTGTGGTATGATGGATGTTGCAGTAGGGGTTCTTCGCGGTATGGGATATTCTGTTATGCCTATGCTGGTTTCTTTGTCCGGAGCATGCCTGTTTCGCATTGTGTGGATCTACACCATTTTCCAGGAGATACATACATTGAAATGTTTGTATGTTTCCTATCCCATCAGCTGGGCACTTACTCTTCTGATTCACTTGATCTGTTTCCTGTTTGTTTTCAATAAGTTGTTGAGAAAGACAAAATTTAAGGAAAATAAATAGTTGCACAAAAACATTTGTTCTGGTATGATAGAGGTATCATATTAAAGGAGATGCGGCGTAAACTATTGCTGCAAGAAGGACATGTTTGCATATATTAAGGGGATTGTAGAGTATATCACTGAGGACAACGTGGTACTGGATGTCCATGATGTTGGCTACAATATAAAAATTTCAGCAGATACAGCAGGGCGGCTTCCGGCGACAGGTGAGATTGCAAAGCTTTATACTTATACACTTGTAAAGGAAGACGCTTTTTCGCTTTACGGTTTTCTTACGCGGGATGAGCTGGAATTATTTAAGCTCTGTATTACGGTAAGCGGCATCGGTCCGAAAGGTGCCCAGGCGATTTTGTCTGTTATGGATACCGATTCGCTCCGATTTGCGATCATGTCAGGAGACATTAAGGCGATTTCCAAAGCGCCCGGTGTTGGCAAACGGACTGCAGAACGTCTTGTACTGGAGCTTAAGGGAAAGATATCCATAGAGGATACT
Organism: Acetatifactor sp.; assembly: GCA_045532445.1. GTDB lineage: Bacteria > Bacillota > Clostridia > Lachnospirales > Lachnospiraceae > Acetatifactor. Next base: position 2,512 of record JAZSFW010000309.1, read on the forward strand.
GCCATTGGCAGGGAAACGGCATCTCTAAATGGTGGTACTATTGTGGATAATGATCAGAAGAAAGAGGCAGTGGAGGCTTTAGTATCATTGGGATATGGTCAGGCTGAGAGCTTGAAAGCAGTTAATTCCGTAGAAGATATTGATGATTTAGATTCCGGAGCTATTTTGAAGAAGGCTTTGAAGAAAATTATGTAAGATGAATAAACAGCAAGGGATTGTATATGGCCATGGCTAGAAGAATGATAGAAACCAATATCACAGAAGAGGATATGAAGATAGAAGGTTCCCTTCGCCCTCAGACCCTGAATGACTATATTGGTCAATCAAAAATCAAAGAAAATTTGAAGATTTATATTGAAGCAGCAAAGCTGCGCGAAGATGTTCTGGATCACGTTCTGTTCTATGGTCCTCCCGGACTAGGTAAGACTACATTAGCAAGCATTATTGCCAATGAGATGGGAGTACATCTGAAAGTGACCAGTGGTCCCGCAATTGAAAAGCCCGGTGAAATGGCTGCCATTCTGAATAACCTGGAGCAGGGAGACATTTTGTTTGTTGATGAGATCCATCGTCTGAATCGCCAGGTAGAAGAAGTACTGTATCCTGCTATGGAAGATTATTGTATTGATGTTTTGATCGGCAAAGGTCCGACTGCCCGTTCCGTCCGTCTGGATCTGCCCAAATTCACCTTGGTTGGTGCCACCACACGTGCCGGACTTTTGACAGCTCCTTTAAGAGACCGTTTCGGCATGATCCACCATTTGGAATTTTATTCGATAGAAGAGTTAAAGCTGATCATCCTGCATTCTGCAAGAGTCCTAAATGTAGAAGTAGACGAAAATGGAGCCATAGAAATGGCTAAGAGAAGCCGCGGAACACCAAGGCTTGCCAACCGCATCCTTAAGAGAGTTCGAGATTTTGCCCAAGTAAAATATGACGGTATCATTACCGAGAAGGTAGCCAAGATTGCATTGGATCTGATGGATGTAGACAAACTTGGGTTGGATCGTATCGACCGCAACATGCTCCTAACCATGATTCAGAAATTTAACGGCGGTCCTGTAGGTCTTGATACGTTAGCGGCTGCAATCGGTGAGGATGCCGACACCATCGAGGATGTCTACGAGCCCTATCTGATCAAAAACGGTTTGATCAATCGAACTCCCAGAGGTCGAGTAGTAACGGAACTTGCCTATTCACATTTGGGAATACAATCACTGCATGAAACAGCTTTTTCCGTAAAATAAGCCTTGCAACAGGGACGAATCTGGGATATAATGAAAAAGAGCGGTTATCGTTATAATGAGATGACCCACACAGTCAACAGGATAGTCAGAAAGCACCATACACGAGAGGAGTAATCCATTATGTCTTCTAAAACAGCTACAGAAGTTATTATTGGCGGGAAGGTTTATACTTTGTGCGGATATGAAAGTGAGGAATATCTGCAGAAGGTAGCATCTTATATTAACAATAAGATGAATGAGTACGGTAAAGCAGACAGTTTCCGCAGGCAGTCATTGGATACACAGAATGTGCTTTTGCAGCTGAATATTGCAGATGACTATTTTAAGGCTAAGAAGCAGGTTGCTATATTAGAGGAAGAATTGCAGGTTAAGGAAAAAGAACTTTACGACTTGAAGCATGAGTTGATCTCTTGCCAGATCCGTCTGGAGAATTTATCCAGGGATTCGAAAAACTGAAAAATATCATAATGGGCTGTCCGGCATACGGGCAGCCTTTCGATTAGAGGGAAATATTGTGAAAGAGAAGAAAATAGAGCTGCTTGCACCGGCAGGGAATAAAGAAGGGTTTTACGGTGCAATTCATGCCGGGGCTGATGCGGTTTATCTTGGCGGTGATAAATTCGGTGCCAGAGCGTATGCGGACAATTTTACGACAGAAGAGCTGATAGAGTGTATCAGATATGCCCATATTTGGGGAAGAAAAGTTTATTTGACAGTAAATACTCTGGTGAAAGAGAAAGAGTGGGATTTGTTGTATGATTATATACTTCCTTTTTATGATGCTGGTCTTGACGGAGTCATCATACAGGATATGGGAGTTTTTTTGTATTTAAAAGAACGATTTCCGGATATGGAGTTTCATGTAAGTACGCAGATGACGCTGACAGGTTCCTATGGCGCCGGATATATGAAAGAATTAGGAGCTTGCCGGATCGTACCCGCAAGGGAGTTAAGTCTTGCAGAAATCAAGCAGATAAAAGCAGATACGGGGCTTGAAATAGAGGCGTTTATTCATGGTGCCATGTGTTACTGTTATTCCGGTCAGTGTCTGTTTAGCAGTATTTTGGGCGGAAGGAGCGGCAACAGGGGGAGATGTGCCCAGCCTTGTCGACTGCCTTATAAAGTGGCAGATGGAGAGGAGTGTTATCCCTTAAGTCTTAAGGATATGTGTACGATTGAAAATATTCCGGAATTGATAGAAGCCGGTATTGATTCTTTCAAAATTGAAGGGCGCATGAAAAAGCCGGAATATGCGGCCGGAGTTACTTCCATATACCGTAAGGTGATAGATCGCTATTATGCAGATCCAAGTACTTTTCAGGTTTTTTGGGAGGAATTAAAAGAGCTTTCGTGCCTTTATATCAGAAGTGAACGCCAGAATGGTTATTACCATAAGCACAACGGAGCAGATATGGTGACCATAAATAGTCCCGCCTATAGTGGAAGCGATGAAATGCTTTTAGCAAGAATACGCAAAACTTATCTTGAGGAAAAGCCGGTAATGCCCGTTGAGATTTATGCGCGTTTTGCAGTGGGAGAGCAAGCTTCCTTGACCATGGTTTCCGGGGAACATGCTGTTACCGTCACAGGAGATGTGGTGCAGCTTGCACAAAATCAACCGATTTCCCGCGAGAATGTAGAAAAACAGCTAAAAAAGTTAGGGGACACTTCCTTCCAAATGAATGGTGTTTGGGTGGAATTGGATGAAAAAGCTTTTTATCCCTTAAAAGCGATCAACGAGTTGAGAAGAAAAGCGGTCTCAGCCTTGGAAGACAGTATGATCCAAAGTTACGGTTTGTCCGTAAAAAGAATGGCTCCGGCAATTTGTACGGAGCAAGATCTGGCTGCGGAGAAGAGCGTCCAAAATGAGTCGAAAGACATGAGCGTCTCTGCCAATTCTTATTATAAATTATTTACGGTAAATGTCCGCACCCTTGATCAGTTGCTTGCAGTTCATGATTTTATTGAGAAAAATATTCATGAATCCAGTATGGTTTTCCGGAGAGTTTATGTAGAGGGCGATCTTTTGGTCGGCATCCATGCGATAGAGGTAAAAAAAAGTCTCTTACAGATAGCAAAGCATGCAGAAGTTTATGCGGTATTGCCTTATATTATTCGAAAACGAGATGGGGAATATCTGAAAAAACTGCTCCATCTCATAAGTGCGCCTGATAATATCTTCAAAGGATGCATGGTTCGTTCTTTGGAAGGGTACTCCTATTTGAGAGATAAGGAATATCAGGGAAAGATTGCTGCAGATGCAGGATTTTATATCTGGAACCAACAGACCCTTGAATTTTGGCGGGATAAATTGGATAGTTTTTGCCTGCCATTGGAGCTGAATGCCGGGGAACAGCGCAGCTTGGTTTCTGACATTGCTCAAGAGAGATTCGCTGAGAAAATTATCTATGGTCATTTACCTATGATGATCACTGCAAATTGTGTGGTTCGAACAACTTCCGGCTGTGCAAAGGATCCGGATGCTTCTGACATCGTTTCTCTTACTGACAGATATAAGAAGCGTTTTCCTGTTGTGAGAAATTGCGAGCATTGCATGAACATTATTTACAATAGTATTCCTTTGTCTCTTCACGGCACCATGGATAAATGGTGGAATTTAACCTGGGAGCGGTTAGATTTTACAGTGGAGGATAAAAACATGACTGCCCGTGTGCTGGAATATTTCGCAGACCTTAAGAAAGGAAAACAGGTTTTCCTTCCCTTTGCAGAATATACCACAGGGCATGAAAAACGTGGAGTAGAATAAAGTATGTTTGGATATCTACAGGAATATATTACAGAACTGTCAAAATATGTTATAACCGTATGTATGGCTTTTTATACTTTTGAATGTTTTCTGGTATTCAGCCCGGCAATAAAGGATAAGGGCGGTATCTATTTCAGACAAAGCTTCTGGTTGTTTGTGATACAGCTGGTGTGCTTCATTGATCTGGCTGTGGAGTCAAAAAATAAAGAGTACATCATTTTTTATGTCTTTATACAAGTGTTTTTCCTTGTTGTATTGACTTTGGTAAAATTAGTATATGAAAACTGTAATCGTTTATTGCTAAATAATATGTGTATGCTTCTTGGAACAGGATTTTGTATGATAGCAAGACTATCGTTCCAGAAGGCTTTGCGGCAATTTATCATTGTTTTGATATCTGTTGTGATCGCAATGTTCTTGCCATATTTGTTAAATAAATTTGCTTTCTGGAAAAAGTTGACTTGGCTGTATGCTGCGTTGGGGAGCGCGGTACTGGTCGTTGTACTGATTCTTGGAAAGGTTACCCATGGATCAAAGATTTCTTATACGATCCAGGGCATCACTTTTCAACCTTCGGAGTTTGTGAAGATCCTGTTTGTGTTTTTCCTGGCAGCTGCACTTTGTGAGAATACTTCATTTAAAAAGGTGGCAATCACAGCAGTGCTTGCAGGCGTTCAAGTGATTCTTCTGGTGCTGTCCAAAGATCTGGGCAGTGCGCTGATCTTTTTTGTGGCTTTTTTGTTTGTTGTATTTGTTGCAACCCATAATTATTGGTATTTGTTGGCCGGTACATTGGGCGGATGCTTGGCTGCTGTGGCAGCGTATGATCTGTTTGATCATGTTAAGGTGCGTGTGCTTGCATGGAGGGATCCCTGGTCCTATATAGATAACCAGGGATACCAGATCACCCAATCTCTATTTGCTGTGGGAAGCGGTAATTGGTTTGGCATGGGACTGTATCAAGGAAATCCGCGCTCAATTCCTTATGTAGAAACTGACTTTATTTTCTCCGCCATCTGTGAGGAGCTGGGTGTGATCTTTGGTGTGTGCCTGATTTTGGTTTGTTTAAGTTGTTTTATTATGATGATCTATATTGCAGTGAAGCAGAAGGATAGCTTTTTTAAATTGGTGGCTTATGGTCTGGGAATCGTGTATGTGTTTCAAATCTTCCTGACTGTGGGAGGCGGTATTAAATTTATACCTTTAACCGGTGTCACACTTCCCTTTGTCAGTTATGGAGGAAGTTCCTGTCTGACCACAATGATCCTATTTTTTGTGATACACTCTTTATCTGCAAAAGGAAAGAGGGAAGGAGAGAAACGTCTTGTCAAAAAAACAAAAACAGAGATACAATCGTGAGATCATGTACAGCACTTGGTTTTTTGTCCTTCTTTTTATCGCGATGCTGGGTTATTTGGTTTATTTTACTGCAACCAATGAACAGGAACTGATCAACAACAGTTACAATCCCAGGCAGGAGATTTTACTTTCGCGTAATTATCGTGGAACTATTTTTTCAAAGGATGGTGAGGTCCTTGCTGAAACGGTTCTTGATAAACAGGAAAACGAAATAAGAAAATATCCTTATGGAGAGCTGTTTTCTCACATTGTTGGTTATGCGTCCAATGGAAGAATGGGTGTGGAAGCATTGGGAAATTATTATTTGATCAACAGTAACACTCCTTTGTCCAATAAGGCAGCCAACGATATGGCAGGAAAAAAGAATCCGGGTGATAATATCTATACAACCCTTGATACTGCCATACAGCAGGCAGCAAGTGAAGAACTTGGGATGTACAAAGGTGCTATTGTTGTCACGGAGGTTGAGACCGGTAAGATCCTTGCAATGGTATCGAAACCAGGGTTTGATCCCAATGAAATAGATGAGATCTGGAGTGAATTGGTGAAAGATAAGGAAAGCAGTGTTCTTTTAAACAGAGCCACACAAGGGCTTTACCCTCCCGGTTCTACTTTTAAAATCATAACTGCGCTGGAATATATCCGCGAAAATCCTACAGACTATAACACATACCATTATCAGTGTAACGGAAGCTATCAATATGGCGATCAAAGAATAGGTTGTTATCATGGAACCAATCATGGAAGTATTGATTTTGTCACCTCCTTCTCTAAATCCTGTAATGCTTCTTTTGCCAATATGGGGATGCATCTGGATCCCGCACAATTCTCGGATACTTTGCAGGATTTGTTGTTTGATCAGCCATTGCCTTTGACTTTGCAATATTCTCAAAGCTCTGTGTCGGAACTTTTAGGCAACTTAGATAGTGAGAGGATGCAGACTTCCATTGGCCAGGGAAAAACATTGATGACGCCTATGCACTTAAATATGCTCACTGCAGCCATTGCAAATGACGGGCTTATGATGAAGCCTTATGTCATAGATTATGTGACAAATGATGTGAATTCTGTCGTGAAATCTTTCAAAGCAGAAAACGTCAAGCAGGTGATTTCTCAGGCTGAGGCTTCCGTCTTAAAGACTATGATGGCAGAAGTAGTGGAAAGCGGAACAGCAAGAAAGTTGAAAAATGACGTCTATAGTGCTGCCGGTAAAACGGGTTCTGCGGAATATAACAGCAACAAAGAAGACAGTCATGCCTGGTTTACAGGCTTTGCACCTGTGGAGGATCCAAAGATCTGTGTGACGATTATTGTAGAAGGAGTAGGATCCGGCGGGGATTACGCGGTGCCTATGGCCAGGCGCATTATGAATGTCTATTTTACCGGCCATGCTTATGGTGTTGACTGAACCTTCTTTTTTTAGAAAAAAACAGTTGCGCAATTGGACAATTTGGACTATACTTGTAGTAAGTCAGTTAGTGACACACCAAATCAGGAGGAATTGCAATGATAGAAGCAACAAGCTGTGGTGGTGTGGTAATTTTTCGAGGGAAGATTCTGCTTTTATATAAGAATTATAAGAATAAGTATGAAGGCTGGGTGCTTCCCAAAGGTACCGTAGAGCAGGGAGAAGAGTATAAAGAGACAGCCCTGCGGGAGGTTCTTGAGGAATCAGGAGCGCAAGCAACCATTGTCAAGTATATCGGTAAGAGTGAGTACTCTTTTTCCGTTCCGGAGGACACAGTATCCAAGGAAGTACACTGGTATTTGATGATGGCGGATAGTTATTACAGCAAACCACAAAAAGAAGAATTTTTTGTAGATTCAGGATTCTACAAATATCACGAGGCCTATCACTTGTTAAAGTTTTCCAATGAAAAGCAGATTTTGGAAAAGGCCTACAATGAATATCTGGAGCTTAAGAAAAATAATCTCTGGTGTAATCGGAAGTATTATTAGGTTTCAAGATATGTAAGAAGCTGCGTACCCCTTGATGCAGCTTCTTTCCTTATTCATCATCTGGCATAGGGAGGCGGGCATGGCTTTCAAATTAACCTATCATCATAAGTTATACCATAGCGATAGTATAACAGAAAATGAATTGGAAAAAATGAAAAAAAAGCTGGAGAAAAACCCCCTTTTTTGTAATGTCTATTTAATCGTACCTGCCGGGAATGAGAAGGATCTGCTTGAGTTTTATCACAGCAGACAGCTGGCGCAAGCTTATTATCGGGATCATTCGCCTTATATCATAGGTATTGCCAGAAATTATGGGGAAGCTGTTTTATTGGTGCAGCAGCTGGTGCAGGAGTGTCTTAACGAGCGCGGTGATTGTGCACTCAGGGAGTATTTATTATGTTTTGGATCCTCTTAAAAATATTATCTATATTAGGTTGGATTTTGCTGGCTGTATTGATCCTGTTACTGATCGCACTTCTTTTGGTACTTTTTTATCCTATTAGTTATCGACTGGAGTGGAAGAGAAGCAAGACGGAAATGTTTTTTAAGGCAAAAGCACACTGGCTGCTTGGACTCTTACAAATGCGTTATACGTATCCAGAGCCGGGAAGTATCGTTGTTAAGCTTCTCGGACTGACTGTGTATGATCTAAAAAAGCAGAAAACAAAACTTTCACGGCGTCGCCCTGAGAAAAACACCAAAACAGTTTCAGAGGAAAATAAGGAGATATCTTCCAAAGATGATTCTACACCTATTAAGGAAAAGGGCCCTGAGAAAGAAACTTTTTCAGAATCTTATCCTGAGGAGGAGAAGCTTGGAATTTTAGAACGTATCCGAAAAATCCTGGAAAATATCATTGATAAGATTCGGAAGTTCCGAGATAAAGTGATGCATATAAAAGAATCAGTGCAGTATTATCAGGAACTGTTAAAGGAAGAGGATTCAAGAATTCTTTTTTCAAATGTTTTTCTTCGTTCCGGAAAAATTATAAAGAGCATTCGACCCCGTAAAGTAAAAGGGCAGATCATTCTTGGAACCGGTTCACCGGACACAACAGGTTATGCGATGGCGTTGTATGGTATTCTTTCCCCGTATTTGGGGCAAAATTTAGTATTAACATCCAATTTTGAAGAAAAGGTTCTGGAAGGAAAATTGTTTGCAAAAGGGCGAGTTACAATAGGAATCTTACTGATTCATGGTTTAAATGTGGGATTAGACCGCAGATTTCGTTCCTTCATAAAAAAGTTAAAAAGGGAGGTCAAATAAATGGCAGAAAAGGATAATCAGATTCAAGGCGTGGTAGATTCTCTGTTAAAAGGTATGGACGCTGTTTTGTCCGCCAAAACAGTGGTTGGGGAACCGGTTCATATCGGAGATACTATTATTCTTCCGCTTGTGGATATCAGCTTTGGTGTGGGAGCCGGAGCAGGAAACAATAACCAGAAGGGTTCGGCATCTGGTGCAGGAGGTCTTGGCGGCAAAATGACTCCCAGTGCAGTGCTCGTGATCAAAAACGGCACGACCAGACTTGTAAATGTTAAAAATCAAGACACTATGACCAAGGTTTTGGACATGATCCCGGATCTTGTGGATAAATTTACTGCGAAGAAAGAGGAAAGCGAAGTTTCTGACAAAGAAGCGGTTGACGTGGCATTTCCTGATTAGGGACAATTTTCGGCACTGAACATTCACAAACCTGCAGCATATAATAAAAGTAGAAGCTGACAAGGGAGGAAAATGTGGATGAACTTAAGGAAGCTGATCGGGATCATCGCTTTTTTTACTGCTGTGGGCATGTTGATCGTGATTTTGGTTGCCAACAGGCTGGCAATTCTTGTGATCATTGCGCTTTTACTCCTTTTGGGGTATTGCTGTTATAGTATGAATTGATGTGAGAGTTTGTGCACTGCATTTAAGCTTACGAAAAAAGACTGTCAAACCATATTGGAATGACAGTCTTAAATATTTTGTAAGTACTTAATCTTAAGCTCTTTCTACTTTGCCGGATTTCAAGCAGTTGGTGCAAACATGCATTCTTTTAGCAGCACCGTTAACCTTACACTTAACGCTCTTAACATTGGAATTCCAAATTGCGTTAGTTCTTCTATGAGAATGGCTTACGTTATTACCGAAATGAACGCCCTTACCACAAATATCACATTTAGCCATCTTGACACCTCCTCAACGTCTGCGATTCACGCTTAATCTACATCGAATAACGCGAGATATTCTCGCAACATTGATATGATAACAGAAAAGCGCAAGAAAAGCAAGTATTAAAATTTGTTTTTTATAATTTTTTTCTAAAATTTTGTAATTAATAGTTTCTTTTTTTCGGGAAACAATGTATAATGAACCATGACAAACCCAAAATGAGCAGGAGGTATAGTAATGAAAGGATCCTCAATGAGTACCCATATGGGCAATATTATCATAGATAACGAAGTGATCGCTCAGTATGCCGGCAGTGTAGCAGTTGAGTGTTTTGGCATTGTAGGCATGGCTGGTATCAGCATGAAAGATGGTATCGTACGTCTTCTGAAAAAGGACAGCATTACCAGAGGCATCAATGTTTCCTTGAAAAATAACAAATTAACCCTGGATTTCCACGTAATAGTAGCTTATGGTGTGAGCATTATCGCCGTATCAGACAACCTGATCAGTAACGTAAAATACAAAGTGGAAGAATTTACCGGTATGGAAATAGAAAAAATCAACATCTTTGTCGAAGGTGTTCGAGTAATTGATTAAGGAGGATTTACTGTGGCACTACAACATATCGACGCAAAGATGCTGGCAAAGATGTTCTTGGCCGGAGCGAAGAATCTGGAATCTAAGAAAGAGTGGATCAATGAACTGAACGTATTCCCTGTACCTGATGGGGATACGGGAACCAATATGACTATGACGATCATGGCAGCTGCCAGAGAGGTCAGCGCCTTGGGTGAAAATGTTACGATGGAAGCCCTGTGTAAAGCGATTTCCAGCGGCTCATTGAGAGGAGCCCGCGGCAACTCAGGTGTTATCTTATCTCAGCTGTTCCGCGGGTTTACCAGAGGGATTCAGGAAGAGCAGCAGATTACGATCCCTGTACTTGCTGTGGCCTTTGAGAAGGCTGTAGAAACTGCTTATAAGGCTGTTATGAAGCCCAAGGAGGGAACGATCCTTACCGTGGCAAAAGGCGGTGCTGAGAAAGCAAGAGAGCTTTCGGATGCGGGCACTGAAGATATGGAAGCTTTCCTTGGTGCTGTGATCGAGCATGCACGTTATGTTTTGAGTCAGACCCCTGAAATGCTTCCGGTTTTAAAGCAGGCCGGTGTAGTGGATTCCGGTGGACAGGGTCTTGTTGAAGTTCTTACAGGTGCTTACGATGCTTTTCTTGGTAAGGAGATTGATCTTGACATGAATAGCCAGCCGCAGTCTCGTCCTACACCTGTGGTAAACGAAACATTAAATGCAAAAGCGGAAGCAGAAATCAAATTTGGATATTGTACAGAATTTATCATTTTGCTGAACAGAACTTTCAATATCAAACAGGAAATGGACTTTAAAGCATATTTGGAGTCTATCGGTGATTCGATTGTATGTGTGGCGGATGATGATGTGGTCAAGGTGCACGTACATACCAATGACCCGGGTCTTGCGATCCAGAAGGCATTGAAGTATGGCGCACTTTCCAATATGAAGATCGACAACATGAGACTGGAACACCAGGAGCAGCTGTTTAAGGCTTCCGGTTCTTCACAAGAGAAAGCAGGCGGGCAGTCAGCTTGGAGCGCACAGGATGTGTCTGGTGCCAGTGATGAGGAAGCAACAGAAAACGAAAAAGAAAAGGAGCCGCCCAAAGCGGTAGGTTTTATAGCGGTTTCTATCGGTGAAGGGATCAATGAAATCTTTAAAAGCCTTGGTGTAGACCATATCATTGAAGGCGGACAGACTATGAATCCCAGCACGGCAGATATTCTGGATGCAGTGGAACAGGTCAATGCAGAGACAATTTTTGTACTGCCTAACAATAAAAATATTATTCTTGCAGCAAATCAGGCTGCAGAGCTGAC
>JAZSFW010000183.1:0-13399 GCA_045532445.1 Acetatifactor sp.
AACAAGTTGTAATTCTGGAAAACCAATCCAAAGGTTCTCTTTATGATCTTCATCTTATCCTTGGGAGCAAAGACACACTTTACATTTCCTTTGCTGTCCGTCTTTTCCCATACTGCCTTTTCCCCTTGATAAATCAGTTCACCGCCATCCATTTGTTCCAGCATGGTTGCACAGCGAAGCAAAGTAGACTTTCCTGAACCGGAGGGTCCTATAATGGATACAACCTCCCCTTCTTCCACAGTCAAAGAAATATCCTCAAGTACACTCTTACCGTCGAAGCCCTTTTTCATATGATTGATTTCCAACAGCATTCTGCCCATACGATCCTCCTAACGGTAATAACTGAACTTCTTTTCCAATGCTTCCATTATGGATGCCACCACAAGGTTAAATATGTAATAGAAAACACCTGCTGCCATCAGAGGTATAATACTGGTTTCGGCAGCCGCGATCTGCTTCGCCTTAGTAAACATCTCTGCTACTGAGATGGTAAAAGCAAGGGAAGTATCCTTTACCAGGGTGATCGTCTCATTTGTCACAGGAGGGATCACCCGCTTAAACACCTGCGGCAAAATGATCTTAAAAAAGGTCTGCGCTTTATTGTATCCGAGTATCTGGGCCGCCTCATACTGCCCCACAGGCATAGATTCAATGCCGGCTCTGTATATCTCAGCAAAATATGCCGCATAATTGATGGCGAATGCAATGATAACTGCCGGGAAACGATATCCGCTGCCCATTCTAATCTTAAAAGCATAAAACGGGCCAAAGTACACTACCATGATCTGAAGCATCAGAGGCGTACCTCTCATAATGGAGATATAAGCCTTTACAATTCCACGGATAATACGGTTCTTAGACATCCTTCCAAAAGTAACGATCATACCCAAGGGCATGGAAAATACAAGCGTCAGAATAAATATCTGCGCCGACACCAGGAAGCCTTCCGCCAATTGACTAAGAACACTCCCCCAATCCAACCCAGTATTAAAGATACCCGAAAAAAAGTCTAATATTGTATTCATATTACCTCACATTATTTTCCAAGACAAACACTGTCTTCCAGTTCCCACTCTTTCGCAATCTTGGTAAAGGTACCGTCTTTTACCATTTCATTGAGGGTTTCCTGCACCTTATCCCTCAGATCTTCATTTCCAAGCAGGAAGCCTACACCATACTGCTCTGTTGCCAGCTTGTTCTCATCACCTTCCAGCATCATGAACGCACCGGCTTTACGGCTTTCGATCTGATACTTCGCTACACCGATATCCATAGCCACTGCATCAACAGCACCCTGCTCCAGATCCATAAATGCAGTATTGTAATCGGCATACTCGATCAGCTGCTTGAAAGAATCTCTCAGGGCGATATTGTCAGCATTTTCCTCATCATTCAATGCTTCCAAAGCAGAAGACTCCTTTTGAACTGCCACGATCTTACCCTTCAATTCAGCCTTGGTCTTGATACCGGAATCTGTTGCAACAGCAAACACCTGGCTGTTATCTACATAAGGCTCTGACCAGGTATACAACTCTTCTCTGCCATTGATTGTGAAACCATTCCAGATACAGTCAATGGAACCATTGGAAAGCTCCATATCCTTAGCATCCCAGTCGATGGGCTGCTTAACCAGCTGCCAATTATTTCTTTTACAAACCTCTGCAGCAAGATCCAGGTCAAAGCCTACATACTCGCCATCCTCCAGATATCCGTAGGGAGGGAATGATGCATCAAAGCCAACCTTTAAAGTAGTCATATCCTCTACAGGAGTACCTGCCGCATTGTTCTCTTCCTCTTTCTGACCACAGCCTGTCAGCATTGCAGCAACCATTGCCATAACGCTCAACCAAACAAGAATTTTCTTTCTCATAAAATTTCCTCCATTCTGCAAGTTTTTTCTTTTTTCGAATAGAAAGCGCACCGCGGTGTGCGGCACGCTTTACTCCACTAACTTGCTAACACTGTGATATAATATCATGGTGTGCTTTGCTTGTCAAGTATAAAAACTTTGTTTTCTCTGATCTTTAAATGCCTTTTGCAGAAAGAGCCTGAGCAATGTCCTCTCTCATATCAATCACTGCTGCACGGGCAGCATCTGCGAAACCTGCTTCTCCATATTTTGCATACTGCTCATTCTGATAAGCTGCGATGATTCCTCTGGAAGAATTTACGATGGCTCCCAGTCCGTCTTCGTTGAAGAAATGCACCAGGTCCGCACCTTTTCCGCCCTGTGCTCCATAACCGGGCACCAGAATATAAGACTTAGGCATTACCTTGCGCAGCACCTTGCCCATCTCAGGATAAGTCGCTCCTACCACTGCACCGATGTAGCTGTAATCATCTCCCATGCAGTCTTCGCCCCACTGTGCCACCTTTTCCCCTACGATCTCATAGAGAGGCTTGCTGTCGATGAGCCTGTCCTGAAACTCTCCGCTGCTGGGGTTGGAGGTCTTCACCAGGATAAACAAACCTTTCTTCTCTTCTTTACATACCTTGATAAAGGGATTTACACCGTCAGATCCAAGATAAGGATTCACTGTGGCAAAATCTTCATCGAAGCCATAGAAAGAGTTGCTTCCCACCTGCACCTTGCCAAGATGTCCCACAGCATAAGCCTCAGATGTGGAACCAATATCGCCTCGCTTGATGTCACCGATCACTACCAGCCCTTTTTCTTTACAGTAGTCCACTGTTTTCTTAAAAGCGATCATTCCGGGAATACCAAACTGTTCATACATAGCAATCTGAGGCTTTACTGCCGGCACCAGATCATATATCGCATCCACCAAACCTTTATTATACTGCCAGATAGCTTCTGCTGCGCCCTCTAACGTCTCGCCAAACTGCGCAAAAGCAGCCTTTTTGATTCCGGAGGGAATGAATTTCATCATGGGATCCAGTCCCACAACGATGGGGGCATTGGTTTCTTTGATCTTAGATATCAATTTGTTTATCATAGCTGATCTCCTAACTTTTTTAGTTTTATTAATTTTTTCTTTATTCAGAAAGCAAGTTGTATTGCTTTTCTAAACTCCTGTTTTAATATTCTTGAAAATATGTATCATATATTTCAGCAAGAGTAAATTGGATATACTAATATATAGTACGAATCACTCGCAGGTGTTAACCCCTGTAAGAAAGAAGGTGCAGGATGGATTTAGGAAGTAAGATCAAAGAGCTTCGTCTTGAAAACAATATGCTTCAGAAAGAATTAGCCGCTCATTTGCAGGTATCCACTGGAACCGTTTGTAACTATGAGAAAAATACGCACTTTCCCGACGGGGATGCCCTGTGCAAAATTGCTGATCTGTTTGGTGTGTCTATTGACTATCTCATGGGCAGAACCAATTTCCGCTCCGGTCTGGATGTTTTGTCACAGGAAATCTGTCCTGATTTGCTGCTGGCTGACTTAGTCAATGAAATTGTGTCTCTGGATGTGCAGCACCAGAAAGAAATCTGCCAGTTTACCGCTTATCAGAAATATATGTTCCTCAAATGCTCCAATCAGCAAGCTTCCAAGGACAGTAACGCAAAAAGCACAAAACGCTTACGCAAATAAGCGAAATTACTTATCTGGTGGACAAGAACTCATATTCTCTTAATGCCTTGGCATCAGTGGGATAGTTCTGCAAATAGGTCTGCATCAACACCGTTGCTTTCTGAAACTCTCCCAAATACTCATAAGCCACGATCTCATTAAAAGCCAGTGTCTGCTTGATACTGTTATTTTCTGCGTTCATGCCCGCCTGAAAGGCAACCAAAGCCTTTTCGTATTCGCCGCGGGTCATCTCACACAGACCTAGCTGATTATAGATCTCTGCATTTGTTTTGTCCTTTGCCAGATAGGCATTATATACATTTGCTGCATAATTATAGTCTCCGGTGGCTTCATAAGCCCTTCCCAGATACAGATAAGCTTCTGCAGTCCCTTCGTCTCTGGCTTCCTCCAACGCAAGATATGCCTGTTGGTATTCCTCCAGATAATAATGCATACGCCCTTTATCATAAGCGGATATTTTCGCATCCTTTTTTTGCAGCGCATTCTGCAGATACTCTTTCCCAGCATCCGCCTCCCCATAATAACGCAGCACCTCATATATTTGGATCAGCCTGTCATAATTCTCAGGCTCCATAGCCACAACTTTCTCAAAATCTTCGACGGCACCTTCCATTTTTCCAAGTCCCAGTCTCACATTACCCCGCAGAAAAAGTGCGTCCAGCTCCTGTGGCTTCATGGTCAGGATCGCATCATAAGTAGCCTCCGCCTCACTTAAGCGGTTTTCTTTGGTATAAGCAGATGCCAGATAATAATTGATATCGTAATCCATGGATTCTATCAGACCATTGCTTTTCTTTAGTGCCTCCTCAAAACAGGCAGAAGCTTCTGAATATCGGGCAAGACCCATATAGGCAATTCCCATCCCGCGGCTGATCAGGCGTTCATTTTCCCCCTGATTTTTTGCTTCTTCAAAACAAACCAGCGCCGATTGATAATCCAGATCCTTGATCGCCTGCATTCCGGCTGACACCTTTTCATTGGTAACTCCACAGCCACACAATCCTGCTATGATCCCTGCTGTTAATAAAATGACCCCGATATGTTTCCTGCTGTTTTTCATATGTATCTGCACCCTTCCCTACATTACAACGGTACAACATTTACCAAAATATATTATAACACAAACTCTTTTAAATTTCTATATACTGCCACCAGGCAAAATTACCATCTTTATCCTTTACCTCCACCCGCACAAAGGTATCCGTGGGCGCAATCTCATACTCTCCGTAAGTAAGATCATGTCCCACATCAGAACGATGTGGAGAAAATGGGGTGTCTGTAAAATACACAATCTCCTCCACACCGGAAGTATGCACGATGATCTTGCCGTCTTTCTTTTCAACATCCATCGTTGGCCCCTGGGAAGCATAAAATCTGCCGTCCCGCATTGCCTTAAGGATCGCTTCCCTGCTGCATTCCTGTGCCTGCACATAAATAAAGCTTCGACAGGTATCAGCCTCATAATAAAAATGAGTATCATCCGTCGCTGCCAAAGGGTAAAAATATCCTCTGGACGCAAGGGTATCAAGAAGAACACCACTATAGGGTCTGGCATTGCGGGGCATATCAGAAACGGAATTGAAAATTTCAACAAAATCAATCCCCTGTAATGCGGCAATCTGACTGTCAGAATTGAGACTCCACGCAGGATGAGCAAGCCCCGCCAAACCGCCGGCTTTGTGAATCTCATCGATCATCTCCTGCGGTCCACAGCCCTTTTTTAGCTTCGCTTCCTGCTCTGAACCAATTGCCAGTATATGATAAATACCGTCTTTGGGCTTTCTTCCCACATCATATTCACAGCCGGATAACAAAAGCATTCCTTTGTATGAGGATGCAGGGCTTGCCTTCCAATGATCCGTTCTTGCCACAAAATCATACCCATGACTTAGATATAAAGCAAAGGCCTCCTCCGGTGTATACACACCGTCCGATTCCTTGGTGTGCAAATGAAGATTGCCTTTGTACCACGTTTTCCCCTTTGAATCCCTATACATAATTCCACCCCCAAAATCATTCGATCAGCCTTTAGTTTTCATTCATTTTCGCCAACTTTGCTGCCTGATCTGCAGCGATGCAGGCATCCAGGATCTCATCAATATCACCATTCATGATCCGGTCCAGCTTATAAAGGGTCAGACCAATGCGATGATCCGTCACTCTTCCCTGGGGGAAATTGTAGGTTCTGATCTTCTCTGATCTGTCACCGGTACCAATCTGGCTTCGGCGAAGCTCTGCCTCTGCATCATGTGCCTTCTGCTGTTCGATATCATAGAGTTTGGCACGCAGCAAAGCAAAAGCCTTAGCCTTATTCTGCAGCTGCGACTTCTCCGTCTGGCTATATACTACAATCCCTGTGGGATAGTGAGTCAGACGCACCGCAGAGTCGGTAGTATTAACGCACTGACCACCGTTGCCGGACGCGCGCATTACGTCAATTCGGATATCTTTTTCATCAATTACGACATCTACCTCTTCCACCTCCGGCATCACTGCCACCGTGATGGTGGAGGTATGAATACGTCCACCGGATTCTGTCTCCGGCACTCGCTGTACCCGGTGCACACCACTCTCATATTTCAGCTTAGAGTAGGCTCCCTGACCGGTGATCATGAAGTTTACTTCCTTCATACCGCCGATGCCGATTTCATCCACATTCATGGTCTCTACTCTCCAGCGCTGTTTCTCCGCAAAATGTACATACAATCGATACATTTCTGCGGCAAACAAAGCTGCCTCATCACCGCCCGCACCGGCGCGGATCTCTACGATTACGTTCTTATCATCATTGGGATCCTTCGGAAGCAACAGGATCTTTAGCTCTTGCTCCAACTCTTCTACGCGCTTACGGCTTTCCGAAAGGGTCTCCTTGATCATTTCACGCATTTCTTCATCTGATTCCTCGTCCAGCATCATCAGGGAATCTTCAATATCCTGCTTGCAATTTTTGTACTCTTTATAGGCATCCACAATGGGAGTCAGATCACTTTGTTCTTTCATCAGCTTACGGAATCTGTCCTGATTCTCTGTCACTGTAGGTTCATTCAATTCTCCCATGATTTCTTCAAAACGGATCAGTAAATCCTCTAATTTATCAAACATATTCTTCCTCATTTCCGCGTTGCCAGCGCATCACGCATGCTCATTTCATATAAGTGCCATATACCACTCGATCCAATCCGGCATAATCCTGCACCACTTGGATATCTGTAAATCCAGCTTCTTCCATCAGGAAACTCACCTGCGCTGCCTGGTCAAAACCAATCTCAAAATACAATTGTCCTCCATGTACCAAATGATCCTGACTTTCCTCAATGATCCTCCGGTAAAAATACAGTCCATCCTCTCTGCCGTCCAGAGCTGACAAGGGCTCGTGCTTACGCACTTCCGGCATCAGGGTCTCAATGACCTCTGAACGGATATAGGGCGGATTTGAAATGATCCTGTCAAATTTCCCTTCCACCTTCTCAAACAGATCACTGTGAATCCACTGATACTCGCGATCTCCCAGTATCCTTTTTCCATTCTCACGCGCCACATCCAGTGCCCCTTCGGAGATATCTGCCCCCACTCCCACACAATCATTAGAATAATGAAGCAAACTGATCAGTATGCAGCCGGAGCCTGTACACATATCCAGGATCCGCATCCCATCATGCAGATCTTTCAGCACTTCTTCCACCAAAATCTCTGTATCCTGCCTGGGGATCAGTACCTGCTCATTTACCTGAAAGGTAAGTCCCATAAAATCCTGTACCCCGGTAAGATGCTGCAGAGGAATATGCTCTGCTCTCTTGTTTACAAAAGACATATAGGTGCTGCCCTGATCCTCTGTCACTTCTTTGTCGCCATGTACCAGAAGATCATGTCGACTGGTGCCACAGACATGTTCCAAAAGCAGTCTTGCATCCAAATCTGCTTCTGCAATCTGTGCTTCTGTCAGTATACGCCTTCCTTCTTCAAAACATTCCCTGTAATTCATACATCCTCTTCGTATTCCACCCATTCACTCACGTCTTCTGGCTCATATCCAAAGTTAGCCTGAAGATAGCCTTTCCAATCAAATACAGCTTCCACAGCGGTAATCGCCACTTCCACCATGCTTTCATCCGGCTCCTTGGTGGTCATTCTCTGGATCAACATGCCGGGCAAGGAAAGAAGCTGCACGACCAGGTTATCGCTGCGCCCTGCCAGACGAATGATCTCATAGGAGATTCCTGCTACAAAAGGCATCATCAGAATACGCAAAAGCACCTTTAAGACCGGATTCTCCACTGTGATAAAAAAAGAAACAATAATACTTACAAACAATACAAAGAAAATAAAGCTGGTACCACATCTCTTATGCAGTCTGGAACTGCGCAGAACATTTTTCACTGTTAATGGTCTGCCGCGTTCGATACAGTTGATACACTTATGCTCTGCACCGTGATACTGATAGAGTCTGCGGATATCCTTCATGAGACTGATACCGGACACATACAGGACAAAGATCAAAATACGAATCGCTCCTTCCAGTATCAAAAGCAAGGAACGATTACGGATAAAATCATCCAGCAAAGAAGAAACAAAGTAAGGCAGTACGATAAAAATGCCAATGGCTAAGATCAAAGAAAATACGGTTACAAAAACACTCATCAGCTTCTCTGTAGTTTCCTTTGACATCTTTCCGGGCTTTACCGGTTCATCGATTTCTTCTTCGTAAAAGGATGCCGAGTAATTCAGCACTCTGGTTCCCAGCATCAAAGAATCTATGAAATTAAAAATCCCTCTGATAAACGGAATCTCCTTTATTTTGCTGCCATGCAGCACTCCTTGAAAGTTCTCAAGCTCCACCGCGATCTCACCATCAGGTTTTCGCACTGCCACTGCATAGTTCTCTTTATTTTTCATCATAATGCCTTCCAGTACGGCTTGGCCGCCGATTCCGGAATAACAGACCTTACGTTTTTTTGCCATGAGCAATACCTCCCGGTTTCTCTGTTACAAGAAGAGAAAAGGTTGAGATATCTAACTACCTCAACCTTTTGAATCGTCTTATTTAACGCCGTACTTTCTGTTGAACTTATCGATACGTCCGTCGGTTCTGGCAGTCTTCTGCTGACCAGTGTAGAATGAATGACACTTGGAACAAACTTCTACGTGGATCTCCTTCTTGGTGGATCCGGTTACGAATGTGTTGCCACAGTTGCAGGTTACGGTAGCCTGATAGTATGCGGGATGGATTCCTTCTTTCATTTCTTTCACCTCTCTATATTCATATGACTTAATTCTTTGTTCTCATCCTCACTGCTTATGGAACCACAAACAGCGTTGTTATTGTACCACATGCACGCAAAAGATGCAAGTGTTAATTGCATTTTTTTACAGAAATCTGTTCTTTTTTACCAGAGATACAAATTCCCTGTTGTTTCTGGTGCGTGAAAACATATCCAGGATCTTATCAGCTGCCTCATCGGGCTTGAGTCCATTCAATGCCTTGCGCATAATATTGATGGCATCCAGCTCATCCGGTGTCAGCAACAGATCCTCTCTTCTGGTTCCGGACTTGGCAATATCGATGGCTGGGAAAATACGCTTCTCAGAAAGCTTCCGGTCAAGGATCATTTCCATGTTGCCGGTTCCCTTGAATTCCTCGTATACTACATCATCCATCTTACTACCGGTATCAACAAGCGCTGTAGCCAAAATAGTCAAACTGCCGCCTTCACGCATATTGCGGGCTGCACCGAAAAACCTCTTGGGCATGTGCAGTGCGGAAGGATCCAGACCACCGGACAGGGTCCGGCCGCTGGGAGGAACCACCTGGTTGTAGGCGCGAGTAAGACGGGTGATGCTGTCAATCAGGATCACAACGTCCTTCTTGTGCTCTACCAAGCGTTTCGCACGTTCAACCACCATCTCAGATACCCTTTTATGATGCTCTGGCAGTTCATCGAAGGTAGAGTAGATCACTTCTACATTCTCACCCATGATCGCTTCCTTGATATCTGTAACCTCCTCGGGACGCTCATCGATGAGAAGGATCAGCATGTGCATGTGCGGATCGGTGCATAAAATAGATCTTGCCACATCTTTTAATAATGTAGTCTTACCAGCCTTGGGCGGGGAAACGATCATACCTCTCTGCCCCTTGCCCACAGGGCTGATCAGATCCATAACACGCATTGCCACACTGCAGCCGGGTGTCTCCAGATTGATCCTCTCGTTCGGGAATATGGGGGTCATATCTTCAAAGTTCATCCTTCTGGCCGTTTCCTCCGGAGTGTAGCCATTGATAGAACGTACAAATAAAAGGGCACTGAACTTCTCCTGCTGGGTCTTGACCCTCTTATTACCTTTTAAAATATCACCGGTTTTCAAGCCAAATCTCCTGATCTGACTGGGTGCTACATACACATCATTTTCACCGGGCAAATAATTCTCACAGCGGATAAAACCGTATCCATCCGGCATGACTTCCAAAATACCGCTGGCCTCTACGCCGCTGTCCAGCTCCTTGGGATATTGATTTTCATCATAGACATCCTGGGGCCGATAAATTCGCTGCTGTCTCTCGATTACTTCTGTCACATCTTCATTATCGTTACGGATTTCCTGCTTATTTTCACGGAGCATACTATCATTTCTGATGTTGTCATTTCGGATGTTATCATTTCGGATATTGTCATTTCTTCTGAAATTATTGTTGACGCCCGCATTGTTCTTCGTATAATTACCGTTGCCGGAACCTTCATACCGGCTCGGGTTGCTTTCCACTCTGGATGCAGACTGGCTTTCATTTCGCACATAACTGATCCTGGACTCCGGTTTTCTCTGGAAGTCAGAGTTTGTCCGCACTGCTGTTCTGGCTTTGGGAGCCTCCTCTCTGACAGGCTTAGGGGCTTCTTCCTTAACCGGCGCTTGCTTTGGTGTATCCGCAGCCGCCTGGGCCTTAACCTTGTCCTTCTCATCCTCTGCCAGCATCAGATCGATCAAATCGGTTTTCTTCAACACAGAAACGCCTTTCAGTCCTCTGGCTTTGGCAAGTTCTTTCAGCTGTGCAAGCTGCAATGATTCATACTTCTCTCTCATCCGATTCCTCCTGAATAAAATGTACTAAAAATAAGCAATCAAAAATCACTCATCCGCTTACAATAAATATTGATTTATGAATCTTTCTTTTGGGGGATATTTAATAAAAATCAATCAAGAAGTGTCTTAAACGAATACCTTGACTTCATGACATAATTCACCATACTTAAATCATTATACCTCAATCTTTCTCAAATGGCAAGTACAAAACACTTGCAGTTTGGGGTTTTTTAGGGTATGATTAAATAACTATCTTTCAAAAACCGAGGTCACTATATGCCCACATCCGCAAACATGCCGAACCATTGGCTGGACAAGCCCTACTACTCTCTGGATGCATACTGTAAACATACTTTTTCCCATAAATGTTACAAAATCGCACTGGATGCCCATATGACCTGTCCCAATCGTGACGGAACCCTGGGCAGCCGCGGCTGTATCTTCTGCAGTGCAGGAGGAAGCGGCGATTTTGCAGTGAGCACCCGAGGGAAAAGTATTCACCAACAGATTACGGAGGGCTTGTGCCTTTTCCAGGGCAAAAAGACAGGGGATCACTTGATCGCTTATTTTCAGGCCTATACCAACACCTACGCCCCTCTATGCGATCTGGAGCAGATTTATTCCCAGGCACTTGACCACCCGGATATTTGTGGAATATCCATAGCTACCCGCCCGGATTGTCTGCCGGACGAAGTGCTTGCTCTTCTCTCCTCGTTAAAGGCGCGTTACCCGCAGAAGTTTATCTGGGTAGAGCTGGGGCTTCAGACCATACATGAAAAGACTGCCGCCTTTATCCGCCGGGGCTATGAGCTTTCCTGTTTTGCGGACAGCTTTCGAAGACTTTCAGAGCACTCCATACCTACTATTGTTCATGTGATCCTGGGGCTTCCCGGCGAGACACCAAAGGATATGTATGATACCATCCGTTACCTGAACAACTGCCGCCCTTTTGGCATCAAACTGCAGCTTCTTCACGTGCTGGAAGGGACGGATCTTGCCACATTATACAAAGCCGGGGCTTTTGAGACCTTATCCAAGGAAGCTTATCTGGATATCCTGATCCACTGTCTGGAGCTTCTTCATCCTGAAACAGTGGTACACAGGGTGACCGGTGACGGACCAAAGGATTTGACACTGGCTCCCCTTTGGAGCCTTCACAAAAAAGATGTACTGAACTCCCTGCACAAGCTCATGCGAAACCGCGGAGCCTTTCAGGGCAGACTATATAGCGAAGAAACATAACACCACGGTCTTTTGAGACCGCAAGAAAAAGAAATCGGGAGGAATATGATGCTGCAAGATCCATTGACTTTATACAAACTAATCGTCCTTTATATGCTCAACAGGGTTTCTTTCCCTCTCACCACCGCGCAGATCAGTGATTTCATACTGGAGAAAGAATATACTAATTTCTTAACACTGCAGCAGGTGATCAACGAACTTTCAGAAGCCGGATTTATTGCCGGCCAGACCATCCGCAACAGGACCCATCTGAATATTACAGAGGAAGGCCGGGGGACACTCCAGTTCTTTGAAAACCGCATCAGCGATGCCATCAAATCAGATATCAACGAGTATCTTGGCAAGAATGAATTTACCCTGCGCAATGAAGTCTCTGTGATCAGCGATTATTACAAATCAACCTCCGGAGAGTACGAGGCACATCTGGTTGCCAAAGACCGTGATATCAACCTAGTTGACATTACCCTGTCCGTTCCTGCTGAGGAAATAGCCGCCTCCATCTGCGATAACTGGCAGAAAAAGAACCAGGAAATCTATAAGTACTTGATCAAGCAATTATTCTAAAGAGCCAAACTGCGCCTGGCTCTGCCCGGCAGCTGTGCGGATCTTTCGCATATGATCCTTGATCTTCACCTCATAACCATTGCCTGTAGGCCTGTAAAATTCTTTTCCATTCAATTCATAGGGCAGATATTGCTGGTCTACGTAATGATTGGGGTAATCGTGGGCATATTTATAACCGGTTCCATGCCCCAATTTGGCCGCCCCTTTGTAATGGGCATCCTGAAGGTGTGTCGGAATCGGCAGATTCCCCGTCTGTTCCACTTCACTCATCGCTTCAAAGATCGCATTGCACGCAGCATTGCTCTTAGGGGCACTGGCCACATAGGTCACCGCCTGAGCCAGAATGATCTGGGCCTCCGGCATACCTACACGCTCCACTGCCAGGGAAGCATTCACAGCCACCACCAGCGCATTGGGATCTGCATTCCCCACATCCTCCGCTGCACAGATCATGATCCTGCGGGCAATAAAGGTCACACTTTCCCCTGCATAAAGCATCTTTGCCAGATAATAAACTGCTGCATCCGGATCGGAACCGCGCATACTCTTAATAAAGGCAGATATGGTGTCATAGTGATTATCGCCGTTTTTGTCATATCTGACTGCCCTTTTCTGAATACATTCCTGGGCTACTTCCATGGTGAAATGGATCAGACCGTCCTCACTCCTCTGGGTGGTCATAATCCCCAATTCAATGGCATTCAGTGCATGTCTGGCATCTCCACCGGCGATATCCGCCAGAAAATCCAGGGCATCCTCCTCGATCACTGCCTGATAAGCACCCATTCCTCTTTCTGTGTCATACACAGCCTTTCGCAGAAGCTCCTTAATTGCCTCTTTGGGTATGGCTTTCAACTCAAAAATAATCGATCTTGAGATCAATGCACTGTTTACTTCAAAATAAGGATTCTCTGTGGTGGCTCCGATCAAAATCAACGTACCGTCTTCCACAAAAGGCAG
>JAZSFW010000203.1:0-6576 GCA_045532445.1 Acetatifactor sp.
TAGGTACGGATATTGAAGTCTCTTGTCTGGAGCAGCTGGGCGAAGTGACCTATTATCCCAACACGGTAACCATAGGGGAAGTGAAGGAAAGAATCAAGGACGCTGACATAGTGGTAGCCAACAAAGCGCCTCTTAAGGCGGAAGCTTTAATGGACGCTCCCAAGGTAAAGCAGATCTGTGAGTTTGCAACCGGTTATGATAATATCGATATTAACTATTGTAAAAGCAGAGGGATCAGAGTCTGCAACGTGGTGGACTATTCTACCAGCATGCTGGCGCAGCATACCTTTACACTCGCGCTCGCCCTGTCCCAGAAGCTGCCTCATTATGATGAATATGTAAAGTCCGGTGCTTATAGTGCACAGGATCGTTTCTCCAATTTTGATCTGCCTTTCAATGAGCTGGATGGCAAGACCTGGGGTATTGTTGGCATGGGCAATATCGGCAAGCGAGTGGCAAAGATTGCTTCTGCTTTCGGTTGTCGTGTGATCTTCCATTCTATTACCGGCAAGAGTACTTGTACGGATTATCCTCAGGTGGACAAGGACACCTTGCTGGAACAAAGTGATATCCTGTCACTCCATTGTCCTTTGAGTGATCTGTCCAGAGATTTTATTGATGCAGCCGCCCTGAAGAAAATGAAAAAAACTGCTGTTTTGGTTAATGTGGCAAGAGGACCTGTGGTAAACAATACGGATCTGTATCATGCACTGGTGAAGGAAGAGATTATGGCAGCAGGTCTTGATGTGATTGAGAAGGAGCCGCTGGAACTGACCAATCCCTTAAGCCAGTTTAAGGATTCTAATCGTTTGATCATTACCCCCCACCTTGCATGGGCAAGTGTAGAAGCCAGAACCAGATGTGTTGAGGGTGTGTACAAGAATATAGAAGCATTTCAGCGTGGAGAATCCAGGAATGTGGTAAACATGTAAGCAATTTGCCATAGAGTGTAGAATTACCTTAAGAAGAATGCTGTGAGGAAAGAATATGATTGAAAAATGCAAGCAATTATGGGCAAAGTATGAGGAGATCATTGTCTATTTGATCGTAGGCGGACTGACTACAGTGGTGTCCTGGTCAGCAAAATTTCTGGCCAATTTTCTGTTGTATAATAATACGATGTACCCCACTGCCATGCAGAATTTTGTTCTGAGCTTTATCAACTGGGCGGCAGGTGTGGCCTTTGCTTATCCCACCAACAGAAAATTTGTCTTTAAAAGCAATGGACCTGTGGCTAAGGAAGCACCTAAATTTGTGGCTTCCCGAATCTCCACATGGATTTTGGATACGGTGGTAATGCAGATATTGGGAGCGCTCAATGTGAATTTGATCGTGGCAACCCTGATCTCATCCGTGCTGGTGATCATTGCCAACTATGTATTCAGTAAGATTTTTGTTTTTAAGAAGGCGGAAGAGTAACAGCCATAAGATAATGAAAAAGCCTGCCATGTGAGAGGGTATCTCGCAGGGCAGGCTTTATTATCTTTAAATGTGCTGAATCATTTCCTCCACCAGCCTCGCAGAGTGCTTTGCGGCTTCTCTTTCAAAAGTAGGATAGTCCATTTCGGCAGAATCATCGGCCTTATCTGAAATGGCTCTGATAATGATAAAAGGGATATCATTCAGATAAGCACTGTGTGCGACTGCTGCGCCCTCCATCTCGGTACAATCGGCATGATACAAGTCGATCAGGCGGTTTTTCACAGCTTTGTCAGAAATAAATTGATCGCCGCTGACGATACGGCCGGTCAGTACCCGGATGCCGGGATTTACTTTTTCACAGGCTTCCTTGGCCAAAATGGTCATTCTTTCATCCGCTAAAAATTCTCTTCTTCCCATCTGAGGCACTTCGCCCATCTGATATCCAAAGATTGTCACATCCATATCATGATGCAGGGCATCGGATGAGATCACAATATCTCCGATATTCAGGTCTGCATTTAAGGAACCGGCCACACCGGTATTGATCACGTGAGTAACCTCAAAGAGGTCTGCCAGGATCTGTACACATAATGCGGCATTGACCTTGCCGATACCGCTGCGAACTATTACAACATGGCTGCCGTTTAATGTGCCTTCGTGAAATTCCATTCCTGCTTTTGTGATGATGGCGGAAGTGTTCATTTTGGATTTCAGCTCTTCTACCTCCAGCTCCATCGCTCCGATAATGCCTATTTTATTCATATCAATTTTTCCTCCATAATACAATGTTGTATTGTTGATGATGCGACTCAGCAACGTGTTTTACTGCGGATAATGCAGCCTGTCCTCGGTAATGTGGTAAAGAACCTGCTTTAAATATCGATCAGCCAGATAATTTGCCATGGGAAGATTCATGTCCAGATAATTGCCGCAATCCTTGGCAGATGCCCCCGGCACTTCCTCATGGTAATCCCTGATAAATTCAAACATTTCCACCATCAAAGGTACGATCGCTTCACTTGTCAGATCGCCGGCAAGCAGCAAATAAAAACCGGTGCGGCATCCCATGGGACCGAAGTAAATGGTCCTGTCCTTATATGCCGGGTGGTTTCGCAGAAAAGTGGCAGCCAGATGCTCTATGGTGTGCATCTCAGCGGTGTTCATTACAGGTTCTTCATTGGGGCTTGTCATGCGCAGGTCGAAAGTGGTGATCACTTCAGCTCCCACAGTGTCCTTGCGGGAAACATAGACTCCGGGCTGCAGTTTGATATGATCTATGGTAAAGCTTGCTATTTTCTCCATTTATTGATAATCCTCCACTTTCTTTTCCAACGGTGTCTCCAGAATTGCCGGATTCTGCATAAATTTTCTAAGCTGCCTAAGAGAAAGGGCAAAATACAGCCCATCACAAAACCGCTCATCCGACACAAGACCAAAGCCCATGTGCTTCTGACGTACAATCTCTTCTCCCTGTACTGTGGCAAGCTGCTTTTCTTTTCCCATGGCAAAAAACAAACCGGTGGTACCGAATTCATACACATGATGATAGATGTGATTGGTGCCTAAGGACTTCAAATTGGTGATAAAGAAAGAAGTGTGAAAGGGACTCAGCTCCACGATCATTTTAGGCAGGATGTTGTGCTTATCCATCCACAGCAGCGTGTTGATCACAAGCTTGATAAGGGGACCGGGAATATTGCGCATCAATACGCGCATCAGCTTGTCTGTACCGTTCTCCTCCACACGCTTCGTAGTCTCCCTCTGAATGGCTTCGTTTACCTTTTCAGCCACTTCCAGAATGGTCTCAGTACCCTCAAAGCAAAGCTTAATGGTAGTGCCGACGCTTTCATCGTGAAGTGTAGGATGTACCACAAAACTTACCCAGATCTTAGGCCTTGCATAGATACGCCCATTCATCACAAAACGGTTCAACTGCGGTCTCAGAGCTATAAGACGAACAATCGCAGCAATAATAATATGCATATACCCAATTTTAATATTCTGAGCAGCCTTTTCCTTAATATACTCATCCATCGGAAGACAAGCAAAAGTATCCTCATACATATTCATAGAGTCCGTTCTGGTCTTCAGAATATAAGGCATGATCTGCTGCATCGGCTCAAGATTTCGGATGGCCCGGCCATCAGGTCGTTTTCCAAACATGTGATACCTCATTTCTTCCAAGTTTATACATTATTTATAAACTTAATCAAAAATTTATCTTTTATATTATACTTGATTCAGCAAGAATCGACAACCCTATTTTGTGAATACTCTCATCCTTTTTCTGGCTCTTCCGCCAAAATGTATTGTAAATATTTGCAATTTTCTTGCGTGCAACCTTAAGTATGCGTCGAAAATACCCTGTGGCGACCTTGTGGCGGCTTCTTGACCAGTCGGGAATTATCCTGCATCGGATAGATTTTTCATTTTTGTATGATATATCTACCTCTTCCCCCTTTTTTGAGTCCATTTTACTCATGGAAGGTAGATAGGATCTCTCAAAACCTTGATTCTATACTATTTTTTAATGATTTCAATGGAATTTCAGAGGGTTTTCAGGGCTTTGAGGTAGATAGATTTGGGGAATTAGATTAAGCTATCCTACAGCACAAGTTAATGAGCAGGGCGGACTCATCATTCATCGAAGACAGCCTAAAAAAGTTTTATTTTCTTGTAGAAAAAATTGGCTTTCTATGGTATACTGTCTCTGATTGCTTTGTAAGCGATATTATTATTTACTTCCCAAGGAGGAAACAATTTATGGATTATTTATTGGAAGGCGTCAGGGCTTTGTTTGACTTTAGCGACGGCGGCTGGAAATCGCTGGTTATGTTCGTGGTAGGTATCGTGCTGATCTGGCTGGCGATCAAGAAGGAGTATGAACCGTCTTTGCTGCTGCCTATGGGTTTTGGCGCAATCCTTGTGAATCTGCCTTTATCCGGTGTTTTGAATCAGATGGTGGGCGGAATTGAGGCACACGGTATTATTGAATGGTTGTTTGATGTTGGTATTGAAGCTTCAGAGGCGATGCCGATCCTTTTGTTTATCGGTATCGGTGCAATGATCGACTTTGGTCCTCTGCTGTCCATGCCTTCGATGTTCTTGTTTGGTGCAGCTGCACAGTTTGGTATTTTTGCGGCGATTTTACTGGCAGCTTGTCTGGGATTTGATATTAAGGACGCAGCTTCCATCGGTATTATCGGTGCGGCGGACGGTCCCACAGCAATCCTGGTATCCCAGGTGCTGAAATCTCAGTATGTTGGTCCCATCGCAGTAGCGGCATATTCCTACATGGCGCTGGTTCCCATCGTTCAGCCTATGGCGATCAAGCTGGTGACCACCAAGAAGGAAAGATGCATACATATGGAATACAGACCTGAGAATGTTTCCAAGAAGATGCGTATCATATTCCCTATTGCAGTTACGATCATTGTAGGTCTGGTTGCTCCTCAGTCTGTAGCTTTGGTTGGATTCCTGATGTTTGGTAACCTGATCCGTGAGTGTGGCGTGCTTGGCACCATGTCTGAGACTGCACAGAATCAGCTGGCAAATCTGATTACCTTATTGCTTGGTATCACCATCTCCTTCAGTATGAAGGCAGAAGCATTTGTACGCATTGAGACGCTGATGATTATGGTGATCGGTCTCTTCGCTTTCGTGATGGATACCATCGGCGGTGTCCTTTTTGCAAAATTGATGAATGTCTTTCTGAAAAAGAAGATCAACCCTATGATCGGTGGTGCCGGTATCTCAGCATTCCCCATGTCTTCCCGTGTTGTACAGAAGCTGGCTATGCAGGAGGATCCTACCAACATCCTGATCATGCATGCAGCCGGTGCAAATGTATCCGGTCAGATTGCATCTGTTGTTGCCGGTGGTCTGGTGATCAGTCTGGTGTCTCAGTTCTTATAAAGAGCAGAAAGGAAGGTTTACTATGAACGCAGTAATCATGCAGGCTCTTGAAATTATGTGGAAAGGTATGATCGGTATTTTCGTGGCACTGGTTGTGATCATGGCTTTTGTATGGATCATGGCAAAGCTCGGTGCCAAAAAGCCCGAAACCAAGAATCAAGCCTGATAAGGGAAGAACTTACATTTGCACAAAAGATGGGTAAATAAAAGTGAAAAAATGGAATTTGATCAAAGAATTTATTGTGATTAATTTGGGTCTTATTATTGTGGCGGCAAGCGTTGTGTTCTTTATGATGCCCAGTAATCTGACCATAGGAAGCATATCCGGTCTGGCTATCGTACTGGAGAATTTTTTGCCGCTGTCTGTGTCGACAATTGTTCTGATGTTTAATATCGGACTGCTCAGCATAGGATTTTTACTTCTTGGCAGAGAATTTGGGGTCAAGACGGTATATTCGTCTTTGATGCTTCCGGTGTACATGGGAGTGTTTGAGCATTTTTATCCGAGCAATCAGTCTCTGACAGGGGATGGATTTATTGACATGGTGGCCTTTTGTCTGATCTTAAGCGCTGGTCAGGCGATTCTGTTCGGCAAAAATGCTTCTTCCGGCGGTTTGGATATTATTGCCAAGATACTGAACAAGTATCTGCGGATGGAGCTTGGTGCCGCCATGACGATAGCGGGTATGTGTGTGGCACTCTCCTCAGCACTGGCATATGATGCGAAGACGGTGGTGGTCAGTGTCATTGGTACTTACCTGAATGGAATCGTGCTGGATCATTTTATTTTTGGTTCCACTATGAAAAAGAGAGTATGTATCATCTCCAAAAAAGAGCAGGAGATCAGAGAGTTCATTTTGCACGAGCTGCACAGTGGCGCTACCATGTATCATGCATACGGAGCTTATGATAAGGCCCAGTACAATGAGATCATTACCATTGTGAATAAAAATGAATATCTGAAGCTGATGAATTTTGTTACCCAGATCGATAAAGAGGCTTTCGTTACCGTGTATTCAGTAAACGAAGTGATTTATCGGCCGAAAGTGTAAACAGTTCAACTTCATACGTTTTTGTCGGTTCCTAAGAAAAAGAAAGAGGGCAGTCCCTTAAGTCATTTTATGACTTTGGGGACTCCCCCTTTTGCATAGCTCTGTCAGTCAATGTTCTTCTGAGCACTGTTGCTTTTGCTTTAAAATGGTATTCAGCTTTTCCGTGTTTCTCTTGAGGATGGAATAT
>JAZSFW010000009.1:0-3793 GCA_045532445.1 Acetatifactor sp.
GGAAGTGTTACAAGAAGTGAGGAAAGATAAGGCCTTTTACAATACTTCCGGAGGCGGCGTGACCTTTTCCGGCGGCGAATGCATGCTGCAGCTTAATTTTCTGCTGGAACTTCTAAAGAAATGCAAAGAAGAAGGCATCCACACCGCCATTGATACGGCCGGCAATGTTCCCTGGGAGTCTTTTGAAAAAGTGATGCCTTACACGGACTTGTTTTTGTATGATATGAAGACAGCCAACAGTGATACGCACAAAAAATATACCGGAGTGGACAATGCACTGATCCTTGAGAATGCTGCAAAGCTTTTGGGGGCGGGAGTCCGTATGTGGATTCGGACTCCGATCATTCCGGGGGTAAATAACAGCCCGGAAGAGATAGAGGAGATCCGGAACTTTTTGATACAAAATGGATATCCCGAGAAATTGGAGATTCTTCCCTATCACAGTTTGGGGGAGCATAAATATAAGAACCTTGGGAGACCGGTTCCTGACTTTTCGGAACCCCAGGCAAAAGACCTGGCGGATGCAGAATGGCTGGCTTGTTTGATAAATAACAGAGAAAAGCTAAAATATGATTAAGGTAACATTGCTTGGTGATTCCATGAAGGATATGGTGATGTTTTCAAGCGCCCCGGTTGTTGCCGCTTACGGCAGCAGTATGGTGCGGGATGAAGATGCTTGCGGCAACAGAGTATTAAAGCTAAGTTACGATAAGGGAATCGATGCCTGCTGGGAATACGAGAGAACGGCGACCTCCAAATTTGCACCCATTAAGCGTCCGCTGTGCTTTGTGATCCAGAAAGAAGACAAGATCATACAGACCATGGAGCTGTACAAAGAGGATATGCTTCCGGGCGGATACCACCTTTACAAGGTTGGAAGTATTTCAGGGATTGAAGAATCCTGTTCTGCAAAGGTGGGACTTTTCTCAGATGACAATATCTGCGTGAGCCTTGGCGGAATTGGTGTGGTGTTCCCCATTGATGCCTGTGACGTGTACCTTTCCATCAAGTTTACCGGGGAAGTGTACGGTGGGAAGAAGGAAGAGGAGAATGCGGTTTGGTTTGACCGGATGATTGTGGTGAGGAAATAGAAGCGGGTAATTGCCGTTTTCAAAGCGCTTCGCAACACCGGATTTACTCCCAGAAAGCCGGAAATCGGCATATCTGGGAGTGTTTTATTTTATGCTAATATCACTTCTACATAGCAGGAGCTCCAACAATTACCAAGTTGCAGAACCAAATCATTGCCTATATGCTCTTCCTGCTTGCCGTCTACAAAGACTTCCGCTATCTTCTTTAAGCTAAACAGCTTCACCATTACATCGCCGCTGCCGGATACCTTGAAGGTAACCTTTCCATCTGCTGCATTCATATCATCTACGATGGAGGGAGGTGCTTCGAAGCTTACAGCTGTGTGGTCGGCAATGAGTACATGGCGCATTCTTCCCTCACATACAGCCATCGGCATGCGCAGACCACCACTAAACAAGGTGATGTGTTTGCTGTTTTTGCTGCTGGTCCAGTCTGTATTCAGCAAAACAACCCGGTCATAACCGTCGCAGCGATAGTGGTGGTATTCCACTTCATCCGAACCGATCAAACGAACCTTTGCCGGATGATCTGCCACAATGCGGTCACAGACCGCCTTGCGTACCGTTTTCAGTGCATCATGCCCCCAGTACTCGCCAACTGTCAGCATCCAGACCTTGCCTGATCCGATACGGTTTTCCACCAAAACCGGATTGCCGTCCTGGTCTGCTGCCAGAATCGTGGCACCGGCAAGCTCTGTACGTAAGCCGGGTACGCCGGGATCCGTGTACACTTCCTCGTCCTCAAACCGCACAATATTTACAATTCCCTCCGGCGCAAAGACCTTCACACCTGCCAACGCAGAAAGATCACCGTCATTGATAAAGGCGAAGTCTTTTTTCTCCAACAGGAATTGACGGGTGATATGGGTAGTGCACTGCGCTGCACAGAGGATGAGATGTCCGCCGTTTCGCACATATTCAATGAGCTGCCCATAAAGCGCCGGTGTCATGGTATTCCAGCCGGGCAGGATCAGGGTCTCATAAGCAGAGAGCTTCTGGGCACCGATGGTGATGGGCACCAGATCCACCTGCCCATTAGGTGTACCGGAGAAGAAAATGCGGATATCGTCAGGATCCTGGGGCACAGGGTATAGGTGAGCGCCGGGCAGGTAGCTGTGGATCAGCTTCCAGCCAGCCTCGGGAGTATCATATTCCCAGCCCTCAGTCTCCGGGCCGAACTCGCCCCAGAACTTGGGAGAGTCCATGTAAGGGCCTGCCGCGGTACCGCCGATCATAAAGTCGTAGTTGCCGTGGAGGAAACCGGTTTTGACCATTGGCTCGCCCAGATCAATGGCATTTCCATAGTGGAAGATGCTCTGGTAAATTTTTCGGAAACCGGCAGGCAGCTCGTCGGAGTAGGTGTACAAGGTATCGTAGAAATACCGGAATGCCACTTCCTCATCACTGACCTCTTTGGCGCCGAACAGCCAGCACTCAGCTGTCAAAAGAAACAGACGGCGGATACTGTCCTCATCTAAAGGGGTTTTCTGCACATGATTTGCCACATGTACCCCCCAGTATTCCTTGCCGTAGGCCTTTGCTGCAGCGCGGTGGCTGCTGAGACTCAGGGTGCAGTGGACACCGGGAATCTCGGTCATAATAACTTCTACTCCTGCTTCGTAATCAAGATACTGCTGAGGGATCGCCTGCCCTACCATTTTGGAACTGCTCATTCTCTTTAGATAGCTCTCCTTACACTCCGGCAAGGTGCGTCCGATACGCTCTTCAAGGGGATCCGCATCGCCCCAGCCATCGACATTTATTTCATTTGGGATATAACGTTTACTCTGTCCCTGCACCTTTGCCGCTTATTTCCACTGATACCATGTCCCCACTCTGTTGATTGAATTTATCATTATTTTTGACTGATTCTTTCATTTCCGCCATTAAAATAACACAAAAGGTATTGATTATCAATACCTTTTGCTTGATTATCCTTAAATGAAGTTTTAAACAATCTGCATTCCCTTATCCGACAGAAACGATAAAGCCTCCACATCATCTGTTATAACAGCTGATATTTCGTGTTCCTTCGCAAAACACACCACTGCTCTTTTGCTGAATTTTTCGCTGTCTGCCAAAATATATCTTTGACCGGAATTCGCAATCACAGCCTGCTCCATTCTGGCTGTTTGAAAATCTGTTGCCATAAATCCAATATCTTTGCAATATCCATCCGTACCGATAAAACATTTACTGTAACAAATGCCTTTGATTGTCGTTTCTGCCATGATCCCGCAAAAATCCTTTCGGTTATCCCGGTATTCTCCTCCGATCAAATGCACCTGTGTATAATCCTTTAAAATATTGAGATTAATGAGCGAACTGGTAAATACGATAAGATCCTGCAAAATATTATCCCGTAGTGCATCCGCAATCCTAGCACTGAGCTTAGCCAAAGTAGTTCCCGTATCCAGATAAATCACGTCACCACTTTCTATAAGATGCAATGCTTTCTCTGCAATGATTTCTTTTTTGGCCACTCCTGCAACAGAAGCACTCTCATAAGTATAAATATTCATAAAACCACTGTCCAGAACACGTATGCATCCTTGTCCTCTGACACAGGTACCCTTTTGCTCCAAATTCAGAAACAATCTCCGCACTGTCGATTCTGATACATGTAAAAAATGCATCGCTTCCTTTACATCGATCACTTTTCTAATTTCCAGCTCTTTCAACAATGTCATTTCATTTTTTTG
>JAZSFW010000104.1:0-19341 GCA_045532445.1 Acetatifactor sp.
TTGATTGAACTATGCCAAGGTTTCCCAGAGTTCGTATAATGTTTCAAGTTCTGAGGTGATTTGTTCCTGCTCTTTGGTGAGCTCCTGGAGGCGGGATACGTTGGTGGCAATTTCGGGCTTTGACATTTCGGCATCGATGGAGGCTTGGCGCTCTTCCAGGGCAGAGATTTTGTCTTCGCATTTTTTGAGGTCGTTTTCGCGTTTGCGGATGCGGGCTTGTTCCTCTTTTTGGGCTTTCCAGTCTAGTTTTACTTCTGAATCATTTGATAATGTTGTAGCAGCAGTAGAGTTGGACTGTGAAGAGGTTGAAGTTTTCGGGTCTGACAAGGGGGAAAGCTGGGGTGTCAGAGCGGCCATGACGGTGTCGTGTTTTTCCAGGTAGTAGTCGTAGTTGCCAATGTAGTTTACGAACCTCTGGGCGGTCAGGTCCAGGATGCGGTGGGCGGTTTTGTTAATAAAGTAGCGGTCGTGGGACACGTAAAGTACGGTTCCCTCGTAGGCGTTGATGGCGTCTTCCAGGATTTCCTTGGACATGATATCCAGGTGGTTGGTAGGCTCGTCCAGGATCAGGAAGTTGGAAGGAGACAGCATCAGCTTGGCCAGGGAGACGCGGCCTCTTTCGCCGCCGCTCAAATCACTGATCTTCTTGAAAACGTCATCTCCGGTGAAAAGGAAGGCTGCCAGTACATTGCGGATCTGGGTGTTGTTAAGATAGGGATAATCATCCGATATCTCATCAAAGAGCGTTTTGTCGCTGTGCAGTACGTTGTGCTCCTGATCATAGTAGCCGATACTGACATTGGTGCCCAAAAGAAAGGAGCCCTGGTCAGCGGGGAGCAGGCCGTTCAGGATCTTTAGGAGGGTGGTTTTGCCAGTGCCGTTATCACCGATGATGGCTACGTGTTCACCGCGCTTGATTTCAAAATTGATCTGTGAAAATAGTTGTTTTTGATCAAATGCCTTGGCCAGTTCTCTGACTGTCAGGACATCATTGCCACTTTGCATATGAGGGGTCAGTCTCAACTTCATGTCTGTGCGTGCTTCGGTGGGTTTTTCCAGTACTTCGATCTTGTCCAGCATTTTCTCGCGGCTTTCTGCACGTTTGATAGACTTCTCCCTGTTAAAGGATTTGAGCTTTTCGATCACGGCCTCCTGGTGTTTGATCTCGCGCTGCTGGTTCAGATAAGCATTCATCTTAGCTGCGCGCAAGATTTCTTTCTTGGCGGCGTAATCGGAATAATTGCCAAGAAAAGCAGTCGCCTTGGTCTGATCGATCTCAATGACTTTTCCGGCGATCTTATCCAGAAAATAACGGTCGTGGGATACGATGATCACAGCGCCCTTATAATTGAGCAGATAAGTCTCCAGCCAGGAAATGGAGTTCATATCCAGGTGGTTGGTAGGCTCATCCAGAATGATCAGATCAGGACTCAGTAAAAGCAGTTTGCCCAGGGCTACACGGGTCTTCTGACCGCCGGAAAGTGTGGAGACAGGTTTGGAAAATTCTTCCTCTGTAAAACCAAGCCCTTTTAAGACACCGACAAGCTCGCTTTTGTAGGAATATCCGCCACCGGTTTCAAAGGCGTGGGTCAGTGTGGTATACTGCTTCATCAGGTACTTGAGTGTTTCATCATCTGCATGCTTCATGTTTTCTTCGCATTCCCGCATGCTGTTTTCTAAATCGATCAATTCCTGCTTGACGCTTAACAGCTCCTCATAAATGGTATGCTTCGTATCAACAGCTGCATTCTGGGCCAGATATCCGATGGTCTTGTCTTTAGCAAAGGTTACCAGGCCGTCATCAGGAGCCATTTCTCCAACGATAATGCGCAGCAGTGTGGTTTTCCCGGCACCGTTGATACCGACGATAGCGGCTTTTTCATTGTCTTCTATATGAAACGATACATTCTGAAGGACTTCCTTTTCTGCGAAAGCCTTGGAAATATTTTGACAGGATAATATCATGGTGTTCACTCCTTGTAAATGCTGCTCTTATTTTATCAAAGTATTTCAGGATGCGCAACTGCAAAACATATAAGAATGAGAAGAATGATAGAAACATTTGACTTTTTTTCCTTATGTAGGTATAATGATATGTAGTATAATTAGCGGGAGGTATGGCTCCAATGGAAGAAAAAGAGATATCGCAAGCCGTCATTGGCCGTTTGCCCCGGTATTTTCGTTATCTGGGAGATTTAAGAGATGAAGGCGTGGAGAGAATCTCCTCACAGGAGTTAAGTGAACTGATGAAGGTAACTGCTTCGCAGATTCGTCAGGATTTTAATAATTTTGGTGGTTTTGGTCAGCAAGGCTATGGTTACAATGTGGATTTTCTTTATAAAGAGATCGGCAAGATCTTAGGACTTGATCAGACGCACCATTTTATCATTATCGGTGCCGGTAATCTGGGACAGGCGCTGGGGAATTACATGAATTTTGAACGACGTGGATTTATTTTCAGCGGCATTTTTGATAAGAATCCGGATATCGTAGGCAAAGAGGTAAGAGGTATCAAGGTGCAGCCCATGGAGGCTATGGAGCAGTTTGTCAGAGAAAATGATATCGATATTGCGGTTTTGACGATCCCTAAGACAGGTGCAGTAGAAGTGGCAGAGAAGCTGGTTAACAACGGTATCAAAGCAATCTGGAATTTTGCTCATGTAGACTTGAACGTGCCGGAAGGGATCCAGGTAGAGAATGTACATTTGTCAGACAGTCTGATGAAACTGTCTTATAACTTCAGCCGTTATAAGAAGGAGAAGGAAGGGGAATAACTGCTGTGAAAGAGGACTGTTCATTTGAGCAGTCTTTTCTTGTAAGAAGGAGGTTTTCATGGAATATCTGTTGACTGCAGAAGAGATGCAAAGTTATGACAGAGCAACCATAGAGAAAATAGGGATTCCGGCGCTTGTTTTAATGGAGCGCGCGGCATTTGGCGTGTATGAAGAGATCATCAAAATCTTTGGAGATAATGGGTCGGGAACAAAGAAGGTGCTGATTCTGGCCGGCTGCGGCAACAACGGTGCGGATGGTCTGGCATTGGCGAGGATGCTTGCAGAACATGGGCAAGATACTTGGCAC
Organism: Acetatifactor sp.; assembly: GCA_045532445.1. Lineage (GTDB taxonomy): Bacteria > Bacillota > Clostridia > Lachnospirales > Lachnospiraceae > Acetatifactor. The sequence continues at coordinate 3,082 of JAZSFW010000104.1, forward strand.
GGTGATTCGGGAGCTTTCTCAAAGACGGAAATAGGCAGTTTTTTGGTGGAAGTGGTTGTATGCGGCAATCGTGAGAAGGCTACCGAACAATGGAAAAGGCAATATGAGATTTTAGAGCAATTTCCGGTGCAGACAGGTAGCAAACCGCAGTTGGGTGAATATGATATTCTGGTAGATGCTCTTTTTGGTGTGGGATTGTCCCGAGACATTACAGGAGAGTATGCGGAATGGATCCGCTTTATGAATGAGAGAAGTGGGTTTAAGGTGGCGGTGGATGTTCCCAGTGGCATTGACAGTGACAACGGCAGGGTTATGGGCTGCGCGGTAAAGGCGGATCTAACAGTGAGTTTTGCCTTTGGTAAAAGAGGTCTGTATTTTTATCCGGGGTGTGAATATGCCGGTAAAGTGGTTGTAAAAAAGATTGGTGTCAGTGCATTGTCATTTGGTCAGAGGCTGCCGGGAATGTTCCGCTATACAGAAAATGTGGTTGATCTGCTCCCTGAAAGATGCCGGGATGGCAACAAGGGGACTTTTGGGAAAGTGCTTCTTGCGGCCGGCAATAGGAATATGGCAGGTGCGGCTGTGCTTGCGTCAGCGGGCTGTTATCGTGCAGGTGCCGGAATGGTGAAGGTTCTGACGCGAGAGTGTAATCGCGTGATCTTGCAGACGACTGTGCCGGAAGCGCTTCTTTGTACAGAGGTGCCGGAAGATTACAAATGGCCGAATGTGCTTGCCATAGGACCGGGACTTGGGACAGATGAATGGGCTTATGAAGTTTTAACGTCTTTTTTGAGAGACAGTAATCTCCCTTTGGTGATTGATGCAGACGGCCTGAATCTGCTTTCCATGGAAGAAGAACTTATGGAGCTTGTAAGCAGGCAGGCCGGTGAGGGAAGAATGATCATTCTTACGCCTCATGCGGGAGAATTGGCCAGATTATGTGGCGTTACGATCGCAGAGGCAAAAAAAGACCCTGTAAAAATGGCAATGGGGCTTGCGCAAAAGCTGAATTGTGTTGTTGCCAGCAAAGATGCGAGAACACTTATCTGCCAGCACGGAAAACCTGCGTGTATGAATACCACAGGGAACAGTGGAATGGCTGTGGCCGGAAGTGGAGATGTGCTGACTGGCGTAATTGCAGCGCTGTTGGCCCAGGGTGTGGATCCTTTTACGGCTGCCGGTGTAGGAGTATACCTGCATGGAGCAGCAGGAGACATGGCAGCAGACAGGTTGGGTGAAAGGAGCATGACAGCTGCAGATATTGTTCAGGCTATTTCAGAGGTTTCGAGAGAGGGTTAAAAGGACGATATCGAGAAAGGTGGAACATACCATGGAATCACAGGATGTAAGAGAAAGAGAATTTCAAAGAGTATACGCAGAGATAGATTTAAATGCAATAAAAGAGAATGTACTTAGTATTCGGAAACATCTTAAGCCGGATACCAGGATCATGCCGGTTATTAAAGCGGATGGGTATGGACATGGAAGTGTTCCTATAGCTGAGTTTATCGGGAAACTTGATTGTGTATATGGTTTTGCCGTGGCAACGGCAGAGGAAGCTTTGGTATTGAAGAAAGATGGTATTGAAAAGCCTATTTTGATTCTTGGTTATACATTTCCGCACTGTTATGAGCAGTTGATCAGGGAAGAGATCAGGATCACTGTTTTCAGAGAAGATATGCTGCCGCAGATTGCGCAGGCGGCGAGAAGGGCGGGAAAGAATGCAAAGATTCATATCAAAGTAGACACCGGAATGAATCGTATTGGTATCGAGCCGGATGACAGTGGCATTGTGCTGCTGCAAAAAACAATGGAGATGCCGGAGATTGAAGTGGAAGGGATCTTTACGCATTTTGCGAAGGCAGATGAGGTGGATAAGGCTGCGGCCTATGAACAGCTGGATGTATTTCAGAATTTTATAAAAAGAATAGAGGGAGAGCTTAAGCTGGATATTCCCATAAAGCACTGTGCCAACTCTGCAAGTATCATAGATTTACCGCAGGCACAGATGGATATGGTACGGCCGGGAATCATATTGTATGGGATATGGCCGTCTGAGGAGGTGGATCAGGAGGCTGTGAAGCTTCAGCCTGCGTTATCGCTGCATAGCCACGTGGTTTATGTAAAGGACTTGCATAAAGGGGAATGTGTAGGTTATGGAGGAACTTTTACCGCTAAGAAAGAGATGAGGGTTGCCACCATACCCGTAGGATATGGTGATGGTTATCCCCGAATGCTTTCCGGCAGAGGACATGTGTTGATCAGAGGACAGAAAGCACCTATATTGGGCAGAGTCTGTATGGATCAGTTTATGGTGGATGTTACGGATATTCCCCTTGCAGCAGCCGGGGATCATGTGACCTTGATCGGTACAGACGGTCCAGAGCAGATTACGGCAGCGTTCTTAGGGGAATTGTCAGGAAGATTTCATTATGAGCTTGTGTGCGATCTTGGAAGGCGGATCCCCAGAGTCTATGTGCAGGATGGCCGGGTATCTTCTGTCAGGGCTCCCTTCGAGTGATCGCGGACAGGAAAGAGAAAGAGATGTGAATACCTTCAGATAAACTGGAAATAATAATACCAGATTTTGAAGAAGGAGACTTATCATGAAAAGAGGAGATGTATATTACGCAGATTTGAGACCGGTTATCGGGTCGGAGCAGGGAGGGATCAGGCCTGTATTGATTATTCAGAATGATGTGGGAAACAGGCATAGCCCTACAGTGATCTGCGCAGCTATTACCTCCAAGATGAATAAGGCGAAGCTGCCGACACATATTGAGCTGAATGCAATGGTATACGACATGGATAAGGATTCTGTAGTGCTTTTGGAACAGCTGCGGACCATTGATAAAAAAAGACTGAAAGATAAAGTGTGCCATTTGGACGGTGAGATTATGGAAAAGGTGAACCGTGCCTTGAAAATCAGTCTGGAACTGGATACATAAGAGATGCAGTTCTTGACAGGATAGCGCAAATGGTGCTATGATTACTTAAGATAATTTATATTAAAGGAGCAATAAAATATGTCAGGACATTCAAAATTTGCAAATATAAAGCACAAAAAGGAAAAAAATGATGCCGCAAAGGGCAAGATCTTTACCATTATCGGAAGGGAAATTGCAGTAGCAGTGAAAGAGGGTGGGCCCGATCCTAACAATAACTTTAAACTGGCTACCGTTATCGCCAAAGCAAAGGCAAACAACATGCCTAACGATACCATTGAGCGAGGCATCAAGAAAGCTGCCGGCGATGTGGGCAATGTAAACTACGAATACGTAACTTATGAAGGTTATGGTCCCAGCGGTATCGCTATTATCGTAGATGCGCTTACAGACAATAAGAACCGTACAGCAGCCAATGTAAGAAGTGCTTTTACCAAGGGTCAGGGCAATGTAGGTACCCCCGGATGTGTATCTTTTATGTTTGATAAAAGAGGACAGATCATTATTGACAAAGAGGAATGCGATCTGGAGGCAGATGATCTGATGATGATCGCACTGGATGCAGGAGCAGAGGATTTTACCGAAGAAGAGGATAGCTTCGAAGTGTTGACTGATCCGGACAGTTTTGATATGGTCAGAGAAGCGCTGGAGAAGGAAGGAATTCCGATGATGAGCGCAGAAGTGACCATGATTCCGCAGAACTACGTAGAACTGACAGACGAGACTTCCATCAAAAATCTGCAGAAGACCTTGGATCTTCTGGAAGATGATGACGATGTACAGGCAGTATATCACAACTGGGATGAATAAAGGAGAAGACAATTATGGCTAAGCAGTGGAAAAGAGAAACAGTTTGTGTACAGGCAGGCTGGCAGCCTACGAAGGGACAGCCCAGAGTGCTTCCTATTGTGCAGAGCACGACTTTTAAATATGACACTTCAGAGCAGATGGGTAAGCTGTTTGATCTGGAGGAAAGCGGATATTTTTATACCAGACTCCAAAATCCCACCAATGATTTTGTGGCACAGAAGATCTGTGAGCTGGAGGGCGGTGTGGCAGCAATGCTTACCAGTTCCGGTCAGGCGGCAAATTATTATGCCGTTTTCAATATCTGCGAGGCAGGAGACCATGCAGTGATGTCTTCCACAGTGTATGGAGGTACCTTTAACCTGTTGACCGTTACCATGAAGAAAATGGGCATTGAATGTACCGTGGTAGATCCGGATGCATCGGAAGAAGAGCTTGCCAAGGCCTTTCGTCCCAACACCAAGTGTGTGTTGGCAGAGACCATTGCCAATCCGGCACTGGTAGTATTGGATATTGAAAAGTTTGCCAAAGTGGCTCATGCCCATCAGGTTCCCCTGATCGTTGACAATACCTTTGCAACCCCAATAAATTGCAGACCTTTTGAGTGGGGGGCTGATATTGTGACCCATTCTACAACCAAATATATGGATGGTCATGCAATGTGTGTGGGCGGTGCTATTGTGGATTCCGGTAATTTTGATTGGGACAAATATGCAGAGAAGTTCCCAGGGCTTACTACCCCCGATGATTCTTATCACGGTGTTACATATACCAAGAAATTTGGAAAAGGTGCTTATATCACAAAGGCTACCGTACAGCTTATGAGGGATCTGGGTTCTATTCAGTCACCCCAGAATGCTTTCCTTTTGAATGTTGGCTTAGAGACCCTGCCTCTTCGCATGGAGAGACATTGCTATAATGCTCAGAAGGTTGCAGAGTATCTGGAAGGTCATGAAAAGGTGGCTTGGGTAAATTACCCCGGACTTAAGAGCAATAAGTATTATGATCTTGCAAGAAAGTATATGCCGGACGGAACCTGTGGTGTCATCTCTTTTGGCTTAAAGGGTGGCAGAGCTGCAGCAGAAGTCATGATGGATAAGCTTTCACTGGCTGCGATCGTAACACATGTGGCAGATGCCAGAACCTGTGTATTGCATCCGGCAAGTCATACTCACAGACAGATGACAGATGAGCAGCTGGTTGAGGCCGGCGTTGCACCTGATCTGATCCGTTTCAGTGTAGGTATCGAGCATGTGGATGATATCATTGCTGACCTTGAGCAGGCGCTGCAGGCCTTATAATGAAGCTACTTGGGGAGGAAGAAATGGATAAACTTGCAATCGTAGTTCCCTGTTATAACGAAGAAGAGGTTCTTAAGATCGCATCTAAGGCTCTGAGAGAAGTGTTGGATGATCTGATCGCTAAGGGTAAGATCGCTGAGGATAGTTTTATCCTCTTTGTCAATGATGGCAGCAAGGATCGCACCTGGGAGCTGATCGAGGAGGAGCACCAGGCATATCCGGTGCAGGTAAGAGGCGTGAAGCTGGCCGGCAATGTAGGGCATCAGTTTGCACTGACAGCCGGACTGATCACCGCAAAGGATATGTGTGATGTGACAGTTTCCATCGATGCAGACTTGCAGGACGATGTGGCAGTAATCGAGGAGATGATCGACAAGTATCATGCGGGAAATGATATTGTCTATGGTGTTCGTAAGGAACGTAAGACAGACACGTTTTTTAAGCGGACAACCGCACAGGGCTTTTATAAGCTGATGGCTGCCATGGGAGTTAAGACGGTATATAATCATGCAGATTTCCGATTGATGTCAAAGCGTGCGGTAGAACATTTTTCACAGTTTAAAGAGTCAAATCTGTTTTTGCGTGGAATGATGCCTTTGATCGGTTATCAGACCGACAGTGTGTATTATGACCGTAAGGAACGAGTGGCAGGAGAGTCAAAGTACCCGCTAAAGAAAATGTTAGCCCTGGCATTTAACGGGATTTCTTCCTTCAGCGTAAAACCCATCAGTTTAATACTGGGTCTGGGATTCTTTATTATTGTTTGTTCTGTACTTGCAGCTATATATGCTTTGATCTCCTATTTTACCGGGCATGTGGTACAGGGTTGGACTTCGCTGATCCTGTCTATCTGGTTCCTGGGCGGTTTGCAGCTATTGGCTATAGGACTCGTGGGACAATACATTGGCAAGATCTATATGGAAGTGAAGCAAAGGCCACGTTACAATATTGAAAAGGTACTGTAGATGCTTTCATCTAAAGACGCCATCAGGTGATTTACATGGTTTGGAAGAAAAGTTTTATAAGTATAATTATATATGTGCTATATTTTCTTGGGATCAGCTCGGCTTTGGTGTACTACGTTTTTCGTGCAGCAGCCAAATGGGGACAAGGGATGGATTTGACCTTGGTCATAACGTGTGGTTTTATGGTCGGGCTCCTTTTGCTGTTTCTGTTGTTCAGACTTGTGAGGAAACGGTTATCAAAAACAGTACTTTCACGTGACTGTGAATGGGCCGGTATTGCAGAAGGTATTCTGTTTATTGCACTGATTACTGCAGGACTGGTTCTGCGGATTATGAATCTTAATCATGCGGGAGAGAGTGCTGCCTATTATGAGGCCGCCAAAGTCACAGCAAATGGCGGTATTGCGGAAGTTACCCATGGTGCCACGTTCTTCTACGTATATTTGCTCCGCTTCCTGTTTTTGATCGTAGGAAATAAATGGATCGCCGGTATATGGCTGCAGATGGTGCTTCAGATTCTGGCCGGGATCCTTTTATATGTATCAGTGAGGAGGGTGGTTGGAGCTGCTGCGGGTCTGACTCTTCTCGGAATGATGATGTTTTTACCCACCGAGATCACGAGAGGTCTTACTTACACGCCTCATGTATTTTTCCTTGTGATTTATGCGCTTGCATTTTTGAGTGTGGCATTTTTCCTGGATCATCAGATTCATGGGCATAAAAACAGTTGGAGCAAAGGGATATTGATCGTGATCACTGCTGCTTGTATTGGTTTGACGTGTTATCTGGATGTGATGGGATTGACGCTTTTTGTCCCGGTGTTGTTTGGACTGCATGTGAAGAGAGAAAACGGCACCTGGCAAAAAACAGCCATAAGCGTATTGATTCTGGTTGTTTTGAGTATTCTTTTTTGGGCGGGCTGTCTTTGTCTTGATGCGTACGTTTGCCAAAAAAGCTTCCTGGATATTTTTTATGCCTGGTTGGATGTATATCGTGTGAAGGACCAGGATATGTGGTTTTGGTATGCTGAAAAAGAGCAGCTGACAGGTCTTGTCGCGCTTGGTTTCATGGTGTTTGGCGCATTTTCCTTTTGGGTATCAGGAAAATTTCAAAGATACATAGTATGGATCGTGATGTTGCTTTGCGTCTGTGTGATGGAATATTTTCATATTCCTGTGAACAACATGGATGGAAAGATGTTTTTGTTGATCATCGGAGGTGCCCTGAGTGGAGTCGGTATCCAGGAAGGTATATCCAGCAGGAAAGCTGTGGATATAATAGAGAAGGAAGCTGTGGGAGAAGTTCCGGAAACGGAAGGCGGCCGTAAAGAAGACAATACCTGGGAAATGGCCTCAGACCAAAAAGGATCAGAACCAGCTGTACAGTTAATTGATAATCCTTTGCCCCTTCCGAAAAAGCATGTGAAGAAAGAGTTGAATTATAAGGTTCAGCCACAGGATGAAATGATGTGTTTCGATATTGAAGTTTCAGAGAATGATGATTTTGATCTATAATTATTCCAAATGTGGATATACTAAAAAGGCCTGCAATGAAGGCCTTTTTTGATTACTTAAAATACATGAAACAGGGTAGTAAAATGGGAGAAGAAGAATGGAAGAAAAAGAAAAACATCAACAAAAAATAGATGCAGAAAATCACGCAGATGAGCGGATTGAGAGAAACGGTCAATTGACTCTGGATAAGAATGACAAAAAGCACAACATTCACCTTCTGACAATCATTGGAGAAGTGGAAGGCCATGATAACTTGTCTAATAATTCAAAGACAACCAAATATGAGCACATTCTCCCGCAGCTGGCAGCGATAGAAGATAGCTGCGAGATACAGGGGGTGCTCGTGCTGCTTAATACGATGGGAGGAGATGTGGAAGCCGGACTGGCTATCGCAGAGATGCTTGCGTCCCTGAGCAAACCAACGGTATCTTTGGTGCTTGGAGGCAGTCATTCTATTGGAGTGCCTATCGCAGTGAGCACTGATTATTCTTTTATCGTTCCCACAGGAACAATGGTCATTCACCCTGTCCGCATGAACGGAATGGTGATCGGCGTTCCACAGACTTTTGACTATTTCAAACAGATCCAGGACCGGATCACCGGTTTTGTCTGCGATCATTGTAAGATATCCCAGGAAAATCTGGAAAAACTTATGATGGAAACCGGTTTTCTGACCAAGGATGTGGGAACCATCCTGGTAGGAGAAGAAACCGTAAAGCACGGAATTATTGACGAAGTGGGAGGCATTGATAAGGCAATTAAAAAACTTCATGAATTAATCGGGCTTTCAGAAAAAGGTTGATGACAAGTTGACAGAAAAATGGTATACTACTAGATGACACTTTTAATAATCGTAGGTAAGGGGTGGGATGATATGGCATCAACATCTGGCAGGAAGGCGTCTCCTTCTGGCAAAAAAACAGCAGGCAGCAGTACCGCACGTCGGAAATCTTCTGCAAAATCATCTGCAGCATCCAGAAATAGAAAGATACAGCAGTCCGCAAAGGACAGTGAATTATTTCGTGAAATTGGCTTGATCATATTGTTTGTGGCAATGGTGCTTTTATTTTTATGCAATTTTGGAGTCATAGGACCGGTTGGAGAAGCAGTAAGCGGCGTGATGTTTGGTCTGTTTGGCTTTACCTCTTATGTGGTGCCGATTGTGTTGTTTGTGGCGGCAGCATTCTGGTTTGCCAACGAAGGAAGCCTTACCGTAGTGAGAAAAATGATTGCAGGGGCAGTCGTGCTCCTGATGATTGGGGTGGTTTGTGACCTGATTTCAGGAAATGCTGCACAGCTGGAATTTTATGATCTGAAAGAATTATATTCGAAAAGTAAGGACGGAAGAAACGGTGGAGGATGTCTGGCAGGAAGCTTAAGTTATCTTTTGCAGTTATATTTGGAGACCATCGGAACAGTACTTGTGGTGCTTTTATGCTCGATCATCAGTGTAATCCTTATGACGGAGCGTTCTTTGATCAAGGGAATGAAAGAAGGCGGCTTGCGTCTGAAAGAAGATGCGAGGTATCGCCGTGAGGCGGCAATGATTAGGCGCCAGGAAATGGAAGAACGTGACATTCGTAAGCACGAAGAGATGGAAGAGCGCCACAGGCGAAGAAAAGAAGTGCAGGATGAAGAATCTCTGATCAGGCAAAAAGAGCATGAGGAATATCGCCGAAAACGTATAGCTGAAAAACAGCAGCGTGCAGAAGTAAAGAGGCAGAAGGAAGAAGAGCGTGAGGATGAAAAGATTCTCAGAATGAACAAAAAGGTTACGGGGGTAATGCTTGATACTGCATTAGACAAAGCCGCCACCCAGCGTCGGGATGACATTCATGAGATCACGATAAATGATTTGGAAGATACGGGGATGAATGAGGTTCTTATGACTTCTCCCCGGATAAAGCCTTATGAGGAACAGCTTACGATCGCTGACGAAGAACCCTTATACGAAGAAATAAAGCTGTCAGGTGATCAGGTAAAGGCAGAGCCCGAATTTGTACAGCAATTTTCAAAGCAGGAAGTGGATGCGATCCGGGTACATAGTGAGGCAACTGCAAAGACAAGACCGACAGCAAAGCTGCCACAAGACTATGACAGCAATATGAGTCCTCAGGAAGCCGAGATCCGAAAAGAAATGCAGAATAAGGTGCCAAAGAAATATATGTTTCCGCCGCTTTCCAGACTTCAGAGAGGAAAGCCTGCTAATGCGGACTCCACAAGGGAATTGAAGGAAACCGCCCTGAGACTGCAGCAGACCTTAAATACCTTTGGGGTGAATGTGTCGATCACAGATATCAGTCAGGGTCCCAGCGTGACCAGATATGAGCTTCAGCCTGAGCAAGGTGTGAAAGTGAGTAAAATTGTAAATCTGGCAGACGATATCAAACTGAATCTCGCAGCTACCGATATCCGTATCGAGGCGCCGATTCCCGGGAAGGCTGCCATTGGTATCGAAGTGCCCAACAAAGAGAATACGCCGGTGGCGCTGAGGGATCTGTTGGAAACCAGTCAGTTCAGGGAATTTGGGTCTAATCTGGCATTTGCAGTGGGTAAGGATATTGCAGGACAGGTGATTGTGGCTGATATAGCCAAGATGCCGCACATGTTGATTGCCGGTGCGACCGGATCCGGTAAATCCGTTTGTATCAATACTTTGATCATGAGTATTTTATACAAGGCCCATCCGGATGACGTAAAGCTCATCATGGTTGATCCCAAGGTGGTAGAGCTTAGTGTATATAATGGGATACCGCATCTGTTGATCCCCGTAGTGACAGATCCCAAGAAAGCTTCGGCAGCGCTTCACTGGGGTGTGTCAGAGATGACGGAGCGTTACAAGAAATTTGCTGATTTCAATGTCCGTGATCTGAAGGGATACAATAAAAAAGTGGAATCCATGCGGGAGCAGGGGCAGGAAGATGCACCCACTAAGCTTCCTCAGATTGTGATCATTGTGGATGAGCTGGCAGACCTGATGATGGTATCGCCTGGTGAGGTGGAAGAATCCATTTGCCGTTTGGCGCAGCTTGCCAGAGCCGCAGGCATTCATCTGATCATTGCGACACAGCGTCCCAGCGTAGACGTTATTACCGGACTGATCAAGGCAAATATGCCCAGCCGTGTGGCTTTTTCCGTGTCCAGCGGTGTAGATTCCCGAACCATTCTGGATATGAACGGTGCAGAGAAGCTTTTGGGCAAAGGTGACATGCTGTTTTACCCACAGGGGTACTCGAAACCGGCTCGCGTACAGGGTGCTTTTGTGTCGGACAAGGAAGTGGCTGATGTAGTTGATTTCCTGAAGAATCAGGCAATCGGCAATACATACGCGGAGGATATTGAAGAACAGATCCGCAGTATCGGTAATGGAGGAAATGGTTCTTCGGGAAGCGCACAGGCTGAAGAACGGGATGAATATTTTGCTGAAGCCGGTAAATTTATTATCGACAAAGATAAGGCATCTATCGGTATGCTGCAGCGTGTGTTTAAGATCGGATTTAACAGAGCTGCCAGAATTATGGATCAGCTGGCAGAATATGGCGTGGTAGGAGAAGAAGAAGGGACCAAGCCGCGCAAGGTATTGATGAGTATGGAGCAGTTTGAGCAGCTGCTGGAAGAGATATGATCACAGGAGGATAAGAGATGAAAACAGACATTCAGATTGCACAGGAAGCGGTAATGGAGCCAATTACAGAAGTGGCTGCCAGACTGGGGATTACCCCGGATGAGTTGGAGCTTTACGGAAAATACAAGGCAAAACTTTCTGATGAGTTTATGGAAAAAATCAGTGACAACCCACAGGGAAAGCTGATTCTGGTGACAGCTATCAATCCTACTCCGGCAGGAGAAGGGAAGACGACCACCAGTGTTGGTCTGGGGCAGGCTTTTGGAAAGCTTGGCAAAAAGGCAGTTATCGCACTTCGTGAGCCCTCCTTGGGGCCTTGCTTTGGAATCAAGGGAGGTGCCGCAGGCGGTGGATTCGCCCAGGTGGTTCCTATGGAAGATCTGAATCTGCATTTTACAGGTGATTTTCATGCCATCACCTCTGCCAACAATTTGCTTGCTGCCCTTCTTGACAATCACATTCAACAGGGGAATGAGCTGCAGATCGATACCAGACAGGTGGTTTGGAAGCGTTGCATGGATATGAATGACAGAGTACTGCGTAATATCGTGGTAGGTCTTGGCAATAAGCTTGACGGTGTGGTGAGAGAGGATCATTTTGTGATCACAGTTGCCAGTGAGATCATGGCAATCCTGTGTCTTGCTGATGATATGAAGGACCTCAAAGACAGACTTTCCAGAATCGTGGTGGCTTACAATTATGCCGGGGAACCGGTAACTGCCGGTGACTTGAAGGCGGTAGGCGCAATGGCAGCCCTTTTAAAGGATGCGTTAAAGCCCAATCTGATTCAGACGCTGGAGCATACGCCTGCTTTAGTGCATGGTGGTCCCTTTGCCAATATTGCTCATGGCTGCAACTCTGTAAGAGCGACCAAGACTGCTTTGAAAATGGCAGACTACTGTATCACAGAGGCTGGATTCGGCGCGGATCTGGGAGCAGAAAAGTTCTATGATATTAAGTGCAGGATGGCTGGACTGAAACCGGATGCTACCGTGCTGGTTGCGACCATCAGAGCTTTAAAATACAATGGAGGCGTTCCCAAGGCAGAGCTTTCTACACCGAATATGGACGCTCTGAAGAAGGGTATTGTTAATCTGGAGAAGCATATTGAGAACTTACAGAAATACGGTGTGCCTGTAGTTGTTACCCTGAATTCTTTTGTGACAGATTCCGAGGAAGAGGTGGCTTTTGTAAGACAGTTCTGTGAAGACAGAAACTGTGAATTTGCCCTGTCTGAAGTGTGGGCAAAAGGCGGCGAAGGCGGTATTGACCTGGCGAAGAAGGTGCTTGAGACCATTGAGAAAAAGGAAAGCAATTTCCGGGTACTTTATGAAGATGAGAAGAGTATCAAGGATAAGATCACTACTGTAGCCAAGGAAATATACGGAGCCGGAGATGTGAATTTTGCACCTGCAGCGTTAAAGCAGATTGCACAGATTGAGAAGATGGGATTTGGCAGCTTCCCGGTATGTATGGCTAAGACCCAGTATTCTCTTTCCGATGATCCGGCTTTGTTGGGAAGACCGGAAGGTTTTGAATTGAATGTAAGAGAAGTGTATGTATCCGCAGGTGCAGGCTTTGTGGTAGTGCTTACGGGTGCAGTAATGACCATGCCCGGACTGTCCAAGCAGCCGGCAGCCTATGGAATTGATGTTGACGATAACGGCAAGATTGTAGGCTTATTCTAAGTTGAAGGAGACAAATAATGACACAGATTATCGACGGCAAGAAGATTTCTTCCCAGATTAAAGAGGAATTGAAGGAGAAGGTTGCTCTTCTGAAAGAACAGGGTATCACAGTTACCTTGGCTGTGATTCAGGTGGGCAATGATCCGGCTTCCAGTGTATATGTAGGAAATAAGAAAAAAGCGTGTGAATACATTGGAATTCGTTCTTTAAGTTACGAGCTTTCAGAGGAGACGAAGGAAGAAGAACTGCTTTCTCTGATCGCAGAGCTGAATGAGAGGAAAGATGTAAACGGTATTTTGGTGCAGCTTCCGCTGCCAAGGCACATCAGTGAAGAGAAAGTGCTTGACAGTATCAGCCCCTTAAAGGATGTGGATGGATTTCATCCCCAAAATGTAGGAGCTCTTTGTATCGGAAAGCCCGGCTTTGTATCCTGTACCCCTGCTGGTATCATACAGTTATTGAAACGTTCCGGTATAGAGATCGCAGGAAAGGAATGTGTTGTGATCGGTCGCAGTAATATCGTGGGTAAGCCTATGGCGCTTTTGCTTCTGAGAGAGAACGGCACGGTAACCATTGCACATAGCAAGACCGCTTCCTTAAAGGAAGTTACAAAAAAAGCAGATATTTTGGTAGCAGCAGTGGGAAAACCCAGAATGATCACAGCAGATTATGTAAAAGAAGGCGCTGTGGTGATCGATGTAGGGATTCATCGAAATGAAAACAATAAGCTGTGCGGAGATGTGGATTATGACAGTGTTGCACCCAAATGCAGCGCGATCACACCGGTTCCCGGAGGGGTAGGCCCCATGACGATTGCTATGTTAATGCACAACTGTGTAGAAAGTGTTTCCCTTCAAGAAATATAGGAGTGTTTGATGAATTGTTCGAATTGCGGAACAAAGATCCCGGAAGGGTCTCTATATTGTGCGGAATGCGGCAAAGATGTTTCTATGGTTCCGGATTTTGAGGCGGAGCTTGAGCTTAATATGTCTGAATCCATTCATACCATTGCTGCAGACGTAGCACATGAGCAGACAAAGAGGGATTCTATAGCAGCATCAACAAGCAGAGGCAAATTTGTGCGAAAGCACATTATGAGGGTGCGTTTCGTGTCCTTGACAGGGATCGTCTGTTTGGTCGGATTCATGGCGGTGGGACTGTTTGCCGGAATAAAAATCTGGCAGTATTATTCCTATGATCATCAGCTGCGTAATGCAGTCGCCTATGCGGAGCAAAGTAACTATGAATGGGCAGAGTATTATTACAGACGTGCACTGGAAATTGATGATTCAGATATTGATGTATTCTTTGCGTTAGCAGATGCTTGTCTGCAAAAGGGTAACAAAATTGAATATGAGTATCTGCTCACAAATATTATCAAGAATCCCGGATGCAGTGAAGAACAGCTGCGGCAGGCTTATGGAAAGCTGATTGCCATTTATCGTGATCGGGATGAGTATGAAACCATTCATGAGATGCTGTCAGCCAGTGAGAACGAGAAGATCAAGAACGCTTATCAGGCTTATTTAGCCAGCCCTCCGGAATTTAATTTTGAAGAGGGCTATTACACAAAGGCGATTCCGTTAAAGCTTACGTCTGCAACCACAGGTAAGATATATTATACCATGGATGGAACGGAGCCGGACAGTGAGAGCCTTCTTTATACTGCTCCGATTCTTCTGGAGAAGAGTGCCGAGATCAAGGCTATTGTTATAAATGAATATGGCGTATCAAGTAGTGTGGTATCTATGGAATACCAGGTGCATTTGTCCATGGAAGAAGAGCCTGAGATCAGCGTGATCAGTGGAGAATACGATATCCCCATGTTGATTGAAGTGGAGCAAAAGGATGGTAAGGAAGTGTATTATACCACAGATGGAACGAAACCGACTCTCCATTCCAGTCTATATCTTGCTCCCATACCCATGCCATTGGGGAAAAGCTTCTATTGCTTTGCTTATGTGGAGGAAGATGGTACCTGTGGAAAAGTTGCCCAGAGAACTTATGAACTGCATCTGGATGCAGAGGTTACTGTGCCGGATGCCGAGGCACTTGTGGTAGAGTATATGTTGATCTTGGGTACAATTTTCAATGAGGATGGTACTTTTAGTGAAAACAGCACGGCCAGATATCTCTATCAGTATCAGTACGTAATCACTATTGAAGGCGCAGGAGACTATTATGTTGTGGCGGAAGTGTATCAGGATGAGAGCGGTGTCCAGAATAAGACCGGTAGTTTCTATGCTGTGAGTACGCAAAAAAAAGAATGTTTTAAGCTGTTAATGGATGAGAATAACAACTATTCTTTAGTTGATATTTTAATAGATTCCCCGTTTGCCGGGTGAGAGAGGTGTGTAAATGTATAAGATTGTAAAAGCAAGAGAGCTGACTGCGAACATTTATTTGATGGATGTGGAAGCGCCCAGAGTAGCAAAGCATTGTGAACCAGGACAATTTGTGATCGTTAGGATGGATGAAGAGGGAGAAAGAATTCCGCTTACAATCTGCGATTATGATAGAGAAAAGAGCACGGTAACCATCGTATTTCAGACGGTGGGTGCAGGAACCAGAATGATGTCCCAGTTACAGGCAGGTGACAGTTTCCATGATTTTGTGGGACCTTTAGGCTGTCCCTCAGAGCTTATCAATGAAAGTCTTGAAGATCTGAAAGCAAAGAAGATCCTGTTTGTGGCAGGCGGCGTAGGTGCAGCACCGGTGTATCCGCAGGTGAAGTGGCTGCATGAACACGGCGTAGCAGCAGATGTGATCGTAGGAAGCAAGACAAAAGATTTGCTGATCCTGGAAAAAGAGATGGAGGCAGTGGCAGGTAACCTCTATATTACTACCGATGACGGCTCCTACGGCAGAAGCGGTATGGTGACGCAGGTAATCAAGGATCTGGTTGCGGAAGGCAGGGAGTACGACCTGTGCGTAGCCATCGGCCCCATGATCATGATGAAATTTGTATGCTTACTTACCAAAGAACTGAATATTCCTACTATTGTAAGCTTGAACCCTATTATGGTAGACGGAACCGGAATGTGCGGCGCTTGTCGTGTGACAGTGGGCGGTGAGGTGAAGTTTGCCTGCGTAGATGGTCCGGAATTTGACGGTCACAAGGTGAATTTTGATGAGGCAATGAGACGCCAGCAGATGTACAAGACGGACGAAGGCAGAGCAATACTGAAGCTGGAAGAAGGTGACACGCATCACGGTGGATGCGGATTTTGCAAAGAGTGAGAAGCGTGGCATGGCCATTCTTCTAGATAAAATTATGGAGGGTTAATATGGACGTATTAAAGAAAGTACCCGTTCGTGAGCAGGATCCCAAGGTGCGTGCCACGAACTTTGAAGAAGTATGTCTTGGATATAATTTGGAGGAAGCGATGTGTGAAGCTTCCAGATGTATTACCTG
>JAZSFW010000184.1:0-8201 GCA_045532445.1 Acetatifactor sp.
ATTCTTCAAAAGGATCTTTTTTGATATCATTCATTTTGTCGCCTCATTTCATAAAACAAACTCATCTCTACCCGTAAATGCAGCCGCAGTCCGGAACTTCTTCCTCACGATATTCAATGACCTTCCTACACCTCTCGTCAGACTTCGAAAGCAAGCACACCACCTCACAATTCGCGGTATTCGGAAATTGATCCACCGCCACAGCCTTCTCCACCCGATATCCGCCTTCCAGAAATACTTCCAGATCTCTTACCAAGCTATCCGGCTTACAGGAAATATAGACGATGCGCTTCACACCATAAGCAATAAGCTTCGGAAGAGCCTTGGGATGAATCCCATCCCTGGGGGGATCTACTATGATCAGATCCGGCTTTTCTTCCACTTCGTCCAGCACTTTCAGCACGTCACCTGCTATAAATTCACAGTTGGTAAGTCCATTCTGTATGGCATTACGACGGGCCGCTTCCACTGCTTCCTCCACGATCTCCACACCGATCACTTTGCCTGCCACAGGGGCCATCAACTGTGCAATGGTTCCGGTGCCGCTGTAAAGATCAAATACAATGGGCTTCTTTCCTTCTTTCCCGAATCCATTCAGATCGCCCACATACTCTCTTGCCGTCTCATACAATACCTCAGCGCTGTAAGAATTGGTCTGGAAAAAGGAAAAGGTAGAAATCTTGAAAGTAAGACCCAGCAATTCTTCCTCAAAATAATCGCTTCCATACAAGATGTCTGTGCGATCGCTTTTTACCACGTCCGCCAGGGAATCGTTTATAATATGCAAAATACCTTTAAAACTTCCCTTAAGCATTCCCTTTTGCTCCAATTGCAGAAGTTCCTGACAGAATCCATGGATCAAGTCTTTATCCTGTCCATCGGAAACCTCCGCTCCCCAGGGATTCTGTGTTGTAGACACCAGCGCAACTAAAATTTCACCTGTTTTAGACGCTTTACGAACAAGTAAATGTCTTAGATAACCCTCGTGCCGCAGTCTATGGAAAAATGTCACTTTTCTTTCGGCGAAATAGTCCTGTACTGTCTTTAAGATCAAGCGATAATCCTCATCAACGATTTTACAATCCCCTACCGATACCACATCATAGAAACTGCCTCTTTTATGCATACCAAGTGATAAGGGACCATCTTTTACCTCATCCCCAAAAGAAAACTCCATTTTGTTTCGATATTCATGGTATTTGGGACTGCCCTTGATCCCCTCAAAGACCCAGTCTCCCCGAGAAGACAAGACACCATCCAACAACCTTTTTACCTGCTGCTCTTTAATCTTTAACTGTTCCGCATAAGGTAATGACAAATAAGTACAACCGCCGCACAGACCAAATTGAGGACAGGGAGGCACCGTTTCCAATGGAGATTTCTCTATCACCTCAATTAGTCTCCCCTCAGCCTTCCCTTTTCTGACTTTGTTGACACCAAAACGGATTTTCTGACCCGGCAGGCTGTTTTTCACAATACAGGTTTCTTCCCCGACTTTCACAACTCCTTTATTCGGGAAATTCACCTTATCTACGACACCTTCATAAACTTGTCCTTTTTTCATACAAAACAGACAGCCGCCTCCTTAACAGAGGCTGCTGTCTCCTCCTCTCATCACATTGTGATCTGACTGTTATTCCTCTCAAAAACAGTCTTATGCTTCGTCTTCGAACAAATCTTCCTCGTCCTCAAACTCATCTTCAAATTCATCGTCAAATTCTTCCAGATAATCAGGATGCATATAACGATAGATCAAATACGCGATTCCTGCAACTGCGGCAACTACACCAACTATTGCAAGCACCCATACGATTACATTGCATCTCTTTTCCTCTTGTTCTTTCTTACGCAAAAAATCTTTTATCTTTGCAACTTCCAGTAAATCGAATTTATTCATAGTCTTAACATCCTTTCCTTTGGCTGTATTCACTGTCATATAACGAAAGCAAAAGCTCCCGCCAAGTAGTTCTTTCTAATAGAATACCACATCTCAAGAAAAAATACTACAGTCAATCTACTTTTTTTAATTTGGCAAAGGAGGCATACATAATTTTCTGCCCTGCCTGATCAAATTGAACGGTAACCTTATAATCCCGGGATTCCTTGACAATTTTGGTAACAATCCCTTCTCCGTATTTGATATGTCGGACTCTGTCACCTTCTCCATAATCTATGGCATCCGGTGCCTGGAAAGGCACTCCTTTTTGGATTCCGGCCAAGCGGTTCAGGCTATCCATACCTTGTGCGATAAATGGTTTATCGGCTTTGGCAGTTGCCTTGGGACGTACGATTGCCTTGGGTCTTGCAAAACCACTTTCAAAAGAACCTCTGGACACCGGCATTTCACCAAATACATCGTCATTGCCCACGAAGCTGCTCTTACGCAAAGGTGCGATCCTTCCATCCAGAAGCTCCTGGGGAATCTCCCGGACAAATCTGCTGATCGGATTATACTGTGTCTCCCCCCTTAACATCCTGGCTCTCACACAGGTAAGCGTCAATTCTTCTTTCGCCCTGGTGATCCCAACGTAGGCAAGTCTTCTCTCCTCCTCCAGGTCTGCATTATCCTCAGAATTCACAGCCATGCTGCTTGGAAACAGGCTATCTTCCAAACCGGCGATATAAACAAAAGGAAACTCCAGCCCTTTCGCACTATGAAGCGTCATAAGCATCACTTTATTACTGCTGCTCTCCACATTGTCAAAATCTGTAACCAGGGCGATTTCCTTTAAGAATTCGCTCAGACTCGGCTCATCCTGGGTCTCCTCGTAGTTGATCGCCTTACTGATCAGTTCCTCTACATTAGCAATTCGGTCCTCTGTATCCTCTTCATCCAGGCTCTCCAGATAAGCTTTATAATCAATAACCTCCACAACATCACGGATCAGATCTGCAATACCATAATATTCCGCCTTGCCACGAAATGCTTGAATCATCGTCACAAAAGAATCAATTTTCTGAGAAGCTCTCCCGATACTCATGATATTATCTGCATCCCGCAGGGCATCGTAAAAACTGATATCTCTCATTTCCGCATAATCGTCTACTTTATCAACTGTAGACTGACCAATACCGCGCTTCGGCACATTCAAAATCCTTTTGACTGCCACATCATCAAGACCATTATCGATGGTCTTCAGATAAGCCAGAATATCCTTGATTTCTCTTCTGGCATAGAAATTCACGCCTCCCACCACATTATAGGGAATTCCCTCCATAACCATACGTTCTTCCAAAACACGTGCCTGGGCGTTGGTCCGATACAGCACTGCACACTCTCCATACTGTCTGCCTTTCCGTGCCTTACTGCAGATATCTCTGGCAATATAATCTGCCTCGTCAAAGCCGGAATCCAGCTGCATGAAATGGATCAGCTCCCCTTCATTTTTATCCGTCCAGAGTGCCTTATCCTTTCGGCCTATATTATTGCGGATCACAGCATTGGCAGCATGCAAAATATTCTGGGTAGAACGATAGTTTTGCTCCAGCTTGATCACCTTTGCCTCCGGATATACCATCTCATAATCCAATATATTACGAATATTGGCACCGCGGAACTTGTATATGGACTGATCATCATCTCCCACCACACACAGGTTACGGAAGCGGTCTGCCAACAGGCGGATCAGTTCAAACTGCGCCGTGTTCGTATCCTGATACTCATCCACCATGATATAGCGGAAGCGCTCCTGGTACTGATTTAAAACTTCCGGGCAAGCTTTAAACAGCTCTACGGTTTTGCAGATCAGATCATCAAAGTCGAGGGCGTTGTTTTTCTTCAAGACCTCCTGATACTCCTTATATACCATGGCGACCTTCTTTTTCTCAAAATCTCCCATGGTGCGAAGCTGATACTCAAGGGGATCTACAAGCTCATCTTTCAACGAGGAAATGGCACTCATAAAAGTACGTTCTTTGTACTTCTTGGTGTCAATATCAAAACGCTTACAGATATCCTTGATCACAGTCTTCTGATCATCTGTGTCATATATGGTAAAATGATTGCTATAACCAATCCGCTCAATATGTCTGCGCAGAATCCTTGCGCAGGTGGAATGAAAGGTCGAAACCCAGACCTGCTCTGCTCCAAATCCCACGATCTGGTCTACTCTCTCCCGCATCTCCTGGGCCGCTTTATTGGTAAAGGTAATCGCAAGAATATTCCAGGGATTCACTCCCATTTCGTCAATCAGATAAGCAATTCTGTGCACCAGCACTCTTGTTTTGCCGCTTCCGGCCCCTGCCAGAAGAAGGAGCGGTCCCTCCGTATTAAGAACCGCTTCTTTTTGCTCTTTATTTAATGTATCGTATATACTCATAAAACCTCTTTCCTGAAGAACTATTTGACATCACCATCATCAAAGATGTCGCCACACTCAGGACAGAACTTAGGCGGATGCGTAGGATCTTCCGGTTCCCAGCCACATTTATCACACTGATAAACCAATGCACCTGCCGGTCTCTTACTTCCGCACTCCATGCAGAATTTGCCCTTATTCACAGTACCGCAGCTGCAGGTCCAGCCGGCTCCTTCCGGCTTCTTCGCGCCACATTCCATACAGAACTTGCCCTTATTTACCGTGCCACAGCTGCAAGTCCAGCCTGCAATACCAGCTTTATCCTGACTGCCGCTTCCCTCATTTGCAGCACTATTACCAGCCTGTACAAATCCCATCTGTGCTGCCGTCGGCGCAGGCTGTCCCTGACCGGCCATCTGATATAGCTGTCCTGCCTGTACACCGCCTGCCTGTGCTGCCATATTCATGTTTGCAAATGCCATCATTGGCCCTGCCGCCGTATTGCTTGCCGCAGCCTTCATTGCCTCTGCCTGTGCGGTGGTAAGGGTAGCAGCCGCCATACCGGGATTACGGAACACAGCTGTTCGCTGCAGTTCCTTGATCATCTTCTCATCTTCCTCAGAAGCATTCATGCCTCTGATGGTCATGGAAACGATTTCAATACCCCGAAGCTCTTTCCACTTATCACTGAGCTCCTGGTTTAAAAATCCCGTCAACTCAGCCGTATGAGCAGGAACAGCACTATATCGCACACCCATAGCAGATATTCTTGCAAAAGCAGGCTGCATGGCACTCATAAGCTCAGCCTTCAGCTGGCTCACCATCTGGGCTCTCTCATAACTGCCGGAAACATTGCCGCATACATTCTTATAAAACAAAAGCGGGTCGCAAATACGGAAAGAATACTCACCATTACACCTGATGGACACATCCACATCCAGCCCGATATTCGTATCAACTACCCGGAAAGGGATGGGGGTTGCTGTTCCAAAGAGGTTACTCATGATCTCTTTGATATTAAAATAGTATACCCTTTGATCTTTGCCCGTATTGCCGCCAAAAGCGAAGCGTCTTCCTACCAGCTTAAACGTATTCATCACTGTCTCTGACAGCTCTCCTTTCAACAGACTGGGCTCTGTTGAATTGTCATATATAAACTCTCCTGCATCAGCGCAGAACTCAACGATCTGTCCCTGATCCACAATGATCATACACTGTCCTTCATTTACGGCAATGATGGACCCGTCTGAAATAATGTTTTCGCTTCCCTTGTTACTGTTGCGTCCACTGTTTACTCTTTTCTGACCTTTTACCACAAGTACATCATTTGACAGAGAGTCACAGTAGAAATACTCTCTCCACTGATCTGCCAACACACTTCCGATTGCGTCTTTTGCTGCTTTGATTAATCCCATACTCTTTTCCTCCTGGTTTTGCACTGCCGCTTTTTTATATCATATCAAATTTTACAATTTCTCACAACAGGTTTCTGAAATATCTTTACAAATTCTTTCTGATACATTAAACTAACTTATAACAGTATCATATCTGTGATACCTATTACAGAAAGAGGGAACGTATAAAATGGGAAAAAAAGCAACAAAAGCAGCAGACAACATGTATTATCTGGCCAGGTCCGAAGCCTCACAGACCAATCCCGATCTGTCCAGCCGTGAAAAAGCCGCTGAAATCATCGGCATCGACCGCACCAGACTTGCCAGGATCGAACTGGACACCATTGCACCTTATCCTGAAGAAGTCAAGGCAATGGCTGCCGCTTACAATACACCGGAGCTTTGCAACTCCTACTGTGCACAGGAATGTCCGCTGGGAAAGGGAAACGTAAAAGAAATCACAATAGATGATTTTGACCGTCTTGCCCTGAAGGTGCTGGGCTCCCTGAAGGATATCGATTCCCTCAGGGCTTCCTTGATCGCCATCTCGGAGGACGGTATCATAGAGGTGTCAGAACAGGCCACTTTTCAGTCTATCCTGGATTCTCTGGAAAAGATCAGCACCAATGCCAAAGCCTTACAGCTGTGGGCTCTGAAAAATATCCGGATCAAAAACTAAGAGGTGAGTCTATTTATTGACCGCCTCTTTTGCAAAAACAGTGTTAACCAGATCTTCGTAGGGAACTCTCTTTTCAAGCACCTTGGATTCTTCCAGAATATTCTGCAGCAAGGTAAAAGCATCCTCTTCAAAGATCAGATTTTCTTTCCAGGTATCCTGATCATAGTATCTTCCCACAATGGTGGTCAGCGTCTGTAAGTCGGTTTCCTCAAACTGCGGCGCGATCACTTTTGCGATTTCTTCGGGACTGTGCGACTGTACATAGTCCATTCCTTTCTGCAGCGCATTGGTAAAGGATTGGATCACTTCAGGATTTGCATCTATATAACTTTTCTTGGCTGAAAAAGCGGTATAAGGCACATATCCTGAATCTTCTCCCAGAGATGCCACCACATATCCGTCACCTTTCAATTCCAATGCTGTGGCATGCGGTTCAAATTCCACAGTAAACTTACCCTGACCGCCTGAAAATGCAGCTGCCGTTGATCCAAAATCGATGCTCTGGTCAATTTTTACTTCTGTAGCCGGATCGATATGATTCTTTTTCAGAATGTATTCAAATACCATCTGAGGCATTCCGCCTGCTCTTCCGCCAAGCACCTCTTGATCTTTTAACATAGACCAGCTAAAATCATCGATGGGTTCTCTGGATACCAGAAAATTACCGGCCCGCTGAGTCAGCTGTGCAAAGTTTACCACATAATCATCAGTTCCCCCTGCATAGGTATAAATTGTACTCTCACTTCCCATAAATCCGATATCAGCTTCTCCAGTCAATACCGCAGTCATTGTTTTATCCGCTCCAAAACCGGTTACCAGTGTCAGCGCGATGCCTTCCTCCTCAAAGTAGCCCTCTTCAATGGCAATATACATCGGTGCGTAAAAAATGGAATGGGCCACTTCATTTAAGGTCACACCGGTAAGCCCATTCCCAACAGCAGGCTTCTTCGTACATCCTGCCAGGGATAACGCCAGCACCGTGAATGCCAGCATTACTGCAAAAATCTTCTTTTTCATAATAACCTCCATATATATACAGGATACTATATAATATAGCGAGAAACAAAAAATGTGCCTGAAAGGAATGAATCTCCCAAACACTGCGGAGAATGCTTCCTACCAGGCACAAAAAATTTGATTACCCCTTATTTCTTTGTATCCTTATGTGATTCCTCATGACCTACTTTCTCTTTTGCCAACTCATCAATCATTTTCTCAATGATCATTTTTTTCATATAGACATCATAGCTAAGCATACAAATAAAGGAAAACTTTTGCAAAAAATCTTTGTCTTCTTCTTTTGCATTGGTAAAGGTATTTTCTGCTCGCTGAAATTCCTCGGTTATCTCCTTTTTTAAGGACTCAATCTGCCCCTTTTCCAAGGAGAATACTTCCTCATAAACCTGCTCCAACTTAAAATCCCCTTCTTTTTGAAAATAATTTTCTGTAAGAGGACGAAGAAGCGTCTGGATATCATTGATGGATAAAATATTTTTGTAGTAATAGATAAAGATTAACAAAAGAACATGTTCTTTGGAATACTTCTTCTTAACCGGAGGGGGAAGAAGGTCATTTTTCGCATAATTATTGATCATGGTCTTGGTCATGACTTTGTCCTGACCGGGGTTACGTGCTATATAACGCAGCCTGTTGTCTAAGAAGGTGGTCACCTGATCCATGTATAGATCAATGCCGGGGATGTTTGATGACTTAATATAATCAAGCTTGTCTAAGCCATTTAATATGCTGTTTAGCAGACTCTCGTTATCGATATTCATTGAAATCAGACCTCCTTGTGTGGTGGACACAGTTATAGGACAGAGTTACCTT
>JAZSFW010000022.1:0-2052 GCA_045532445.1 Acetatifactor sp.
GCCGTGGCTGGTATCCTGGTGACCGTATTTTTGATGACACCACAGTACCGGGCATCAGTGAACATGATCGTCAATTCTAGGCAGGAATCCA
This sequence comes from Acetatifactor sp., assembly GCA_045532445.1. Lineage (GTDB taxonomy): Bacteria > Bacillota > Clostridia > Lachnospirales > Lachnospiraceae > Acetatifactor. Next base: position 92 of record JAZSFW010000022.1, read on the forward strand.
CAGGAAGCCTTTCCAATGACAACATCACCTCTTCCAAGAATCTGATCTCAACCTATGCAGTTATCTTGAAGAGCAACATCATTTTGAACCAGGTGATTGAGGACCTGGAGCTGGAGGATACCTATAAAGAGTTAAGCGAGCGGATCAGTGTGCAGGCCATCGATGCCACACAGGTAATGGAGGTGTCGGTGGAACATTCGGATCCCCAGGTGGCATACCAGATTGTGGAGAAATTGGTTGAAATCGCCCCCGATGTAATCGTAGATGCTGTGGAGGCGGGCTCCTGCAAGACGGTGAGTCTTGTGACCGTAGGAGAGGATCCTGTTTCCCCCAGTCTTAAGAAGAACCTGGTACTGGCTGCGCTGATCGGCATGGTACTGAGTATAGGGCTTGTGGTGCTGAAGGTGCTTTTCCAAAATTACATTGCAGATGATGAAGATGTGGCAAAATATCTGGGATTGCCGGTTCTGGCCGTGATTCCTGAGATCGAGGAGGGGTGAGAGACATGGCAGGACTTATATTTTGGAAAAAAGAAAAAAAGAAACAACCCAGGCGTCTGCAGCTGATTGCCAGCAAATCCATGCCTTTCCGCTATGTAGAGGCGTATAAGGACCTTAGAACTAATCTGGATTTTATCTCGGCCACAGGAGATGCCAACTGCTTTGTGGTGACCAGCGCCCTGCCGGAGGAGAGTAAGAGTAATGTGTCCAACAATCTGGCCGTTTCTCTGGCTACCGGGGACAAGAGCGTATTGGTAGTAGACTGCGACCTGCGCAAGCCTGCGCTTCGCCGTTACTTAAAGATCGGCGGTGTCAATAAAGGCCTGACCAATATTCTCACAGGGGAGAAGACACTGGAAGAATGCACCTTTGTCTCCCGAGATCTGAATATCCATGTGATCACAGCAGGAACCATTCCTCCCAATCCATCGGAGATGCTGGAGAAAGGAATGCCTGCATTGCTTGAGGAGATGAAGCGCAAATTTGATTATATCATTCTGGATGCGCCCCCTGTATCTTTGGTGACGGATGCAGCGATTCTGGGCAGGATCGCAGATGGTGCCATTTTGGTGGTACGCTCCCGCTATGCTCCCAGAGACACGATAACCCTTGCGAAGCAGAAGCTGGAAACCGTAGGCGTCAAGATCTTCGGTGTGGTACTGACCAGGTACAACGAGAAGAAGGCTCATAAGAAATCAGGTTATTCCTATTCTTATCAGTATAGTTATTACGGGGAGAATGAGCAGCAATGACGGATTTACATTGTCACATTCTGCCGGGAATGGATGACGGGGCCAAGGATACAGAGGCTTCTTTACAATTACTGAGCAGAGAATACGAGGATGGCGTCAGGCAGATTGCCCTGACCAGCCATTTTAACAGTCATAGAATCAGTGTGGAGGAGTTCCTTGCTAAGCGTGATGCTTCTTACAGTGAGCTGAAAGAGGCTATTAGTCATACTACTATGGATTTTGCTTTGAAGCTGGGAGCAGAAGTATTCTTCTCCCCGCAGTTGTGCGAGCTTGATGTGAGCAGTCTTTGCATGGAGGGAACCCCCTTTATGCTGGTGGAATTTCCGGTTACCCACAGGCCGCACTTTATCAGAGAGACCTTCAGTGCTCTGGAACAGGAGGGGATCTACCCCATCATCGCACATGTAGAGCGTTATCCATACATCATGGATCATCCGCAGCTGCTTTACGAGCTGGTGGCAGCCGGTGCTTATGCCCAGATCAATGCCGGAGCCCTTCTTCGCAGAGGGCAGACCAAGCAGCTCATGAATCTGCTGAAATGGGAGCTGGTGCATGTGATTTCCACAGACACCCATTCTATGGACAAGCGCCCGCCTCAGATGGCAGCTGCCATGAAAGTCATAGAAGGCACATTGGGTGAAGGTGTGACAGAGCGGATCCGCAGTAATGGTGCAGACCTGTTCTGGGGGAAGGAACCGGACATTGCACC
>JAZSFW010000141.1:0-4274 GCA_045532445.1 Acetatifactor sp.
GCAATGCAGGAGGCTCATGAGAAATGGGGTTTATGCGGTATTATGGAAAGTCATCATTTTGGTTTTTATCCGTCTTTTATCAGTAAACTTTCCAAAATAGCCTTTTATGAAGGCTGTGATCATATTGAAGAACGTTTGTCAGAGATACTTCAGGGAGAGTACGGTGCGGAGAATGTAACAGCTGTGGAGGTGGCTCTGAAGCTTTGGAGTGAGGGAATCGCCCATTATATTCCCTCGGATGCTGATCAGTACGGTGCTTTCCGGGTGGGTCCTTCCTATCCCTTTAATATGGCTCAGGGCAGGGTGTGCAAGTTGCCGGCAGCTTCTTACAGTATGTTTGGCAACAGGATTGTGGAGCATTTGTATGCCGCGCGCATCGACAAAAGGTTTTCGGCCTCTGCCATCAGGGTTTCGGTGGAGGTAGAATCCTTAAAACAAATGAAAGTGCTGATGGAAGAGGGACTGGATATCTTGAAATCCATCAAAGCGAAAAATGTGAGTCTGACCAGGTTGATCAATATGGGAGAATTTATACTGTGTGCGCTGATAACGGGCATTCATGCCAAAGAGTGGTACCGCCTGAATTGTGCTTTGCAGTATGAAGGGGAACGTGAAGCACTTTTGAAAGTATTGGATGATATGGAAGTCCTTTTACATGAGGAGAAGAAAAACGTGGAGGATGCGATTCCGTTGGTACAATATGATTCCAGACTTGGCTGGGAACCCAGCATGGAGTATATGACAGATGAATGGCATCTTCAGTGGAAACTTAGGCAGCTGGAGTATGTAATGAGTATAGAGCTTCCTGATTGTCGTGCAAGTGTCATGAAATGAAGGGGCTGCTGCAGCCAGATTCCAGACAAAAAAAGAAAAAGAGAGGGATAAGGATATGAAGGTCGTTGTGGCAATTGATTCCTTAAAAGGGAGTCTGACATCTTTGGAGGCAGGAGATGCCATCAGAGAAGGAATCTTAAAGGTGATGCCGGAAGCGGAAGTAGCAGTACGACCGCTTGCAGACGGAGGAGAGGGAACTGTTGAGGCTTTGGCACTGGGAATGGGCGGAAAGCTTGAGACGGTTCGGGTGACCGGTCCTTTGGGCACACCGGTTGATTGTACTTATGGAATACTGGAAGCGGATAAGACGGCTATCGTGGAAATGTCAGGTGCAGCCGGCATTACGCTGGTTCTGGAAAGGGATCGCAATCCCTTACATACCACAACATACGGCGTGGGAGAAGTGATCAAGGATGCCATCTCAAAAGGGTGCCGTCATTTTATCGTGGGAATCGGCGGAAGCGCTACAAATGATGGCGGGATCGGTATGCTGCAGGCTTTGGGCTATGGAATGTTAGATAAAGACGGAAAGCAGGTAAGTCTTGGCGCAAAAGGATTAAGTGAGCTTGTTTCAATCACGGATGATCATGTACTTCCGGAGCTGAAAGAGTGTAGTTTCCGGGTGGCCTGTGATGTGACCAATGTACTTTGCGGAAAGCAAGGCTGCAGTGCGATCTTCGGACCTCAGAAAGGGGCGACGCCTCAGATGATAGAGCAGATGGATCAGTGGCTTTCTCACTATGCAAAACTGACGTCAGATAAATTTGAAAAAGCAGATGCACAATTCCCGGGAACCGGTGCGGCAGGCGGCATGGGCTTTGCCTTTCTTTCTTACACCAATGCAGAATTACAGTCTGGGATACGCATTGTGCTGGAGGAAACAAAGCTTGAGAGTTTTGTGAAAGAGGCGGATATTGTGGTGACCGGTGAGGGTAGACTGGATGGGCAGACTGTATTTGGTAAGGCTCCTATTGGTGTGGCTGATATTGCCAAAAAGTATGATAAATTGGTGGTGGCTTTTGCAGGCTGCGTGACAGAGGATGCGGTTGCATGTAATGAACATGGGATTGATGCCTTTTTCCCTATTCTGCGCGGAGTGCAGACTTTGGATGAGGCTATGAAACCGGTGCGCGCCAGAAAGAATATGGTGGAAACGGTAGAGCAAGTTTTTCGACTGTTAAAATGTACAGGAGGTAAAAATGAAGAGGGAAGCACCTTATGCATTTAAAGAAAAATTGTTAACAATCCATGAAAAAGATATATTTGATCCGAACTATCTACCCTCAGAAGACATGCTCCAGATTGCAAATGGGACAATCATTACAATAGACCGTGATGCGGAGGAAGTGATAAAAGTAGCCGCTAATGATTTTGTTGATTTTCTGGCAGTGTCCATGGGGATTTCTGCTTTGATTTCAACGGAGGCAACATGCAGTGGTGCCGGTGTGATCCGGTTGGGTTTGGCAAGAGATCATCAGGTTGATCTAAAAGAAGCAGAAGGATATAAAGGATTCCTGATGGAAGTGGGAGAGGGCATTGACATTTACGGTTTTGATGCCCGAGGTGTGGCCGCAGCCCTGTTTTACCTGGAAGATCTTCTTGGTATGGAGCATGCTCCTTATGTTAAAAAAGGAGAAATTCGCAAAAAACCTTTGCTTTCTCCTCTGATGGTACATTCCGGCTATGGAGTGGAACAGTGGCCCGATGAATATCTGATGCGCATTGCTCATGAGGGCAGAGATGCAATTTTGGTCTATACAATGGATGTAAATAAAACCAGAGTGGGATTTTTGGATTTTAACGATCTGATCGCCCGGGCTGCCCGGTTTGGTATTGATGTGTATGCTTACTCCTTTATGGCAGGTGATCCCCATCCGGAGGATGAGAGAGCGGAAGCTTATTATGACAATTTGTACGGTCGACTGTTTCGGGAATGTCCCGGTCTGAAAGGTGTGACACTGGTGGGAGAATCGGTGGAATACCGCAGCCGCGACCCTCATGTGGGGAAATTTTTGGCAGATGAAATCTTCCGGGGAGACCCCGGTACCAATGATGTGCCGGATGGCAAATTCTGGCCCGGCTGGTATCCGTGCGAGGATATGCCTGCCTGGCTTACCATGATTGAACGGATCGTGCACTCTGCAAAGCCGGATGCAGACATTGTGCTTTGGAGCTACAACTGGGGCTTTCAGCCGACTGATGCCAGAGTTCGGTTGATCGAACAAATGCCTCCGGGTATTACTTTGCAGGCAACCTTTGAAATGTTTGATGCAAAAGAGGTGGGTGGGATCAAGACGGCTTGCTCAGACTACTCCCTTTCTTTTGCCGGGCCGGGGCACTATTTTACAACCGAAGCCATTGCTGCCAAAAAAAGAGGCATTAAGCTTTATTCCATGACCCAATCTGCCGGTGTCACCTGGGACTTTGGTGTAGTCCCTTATGAGCCTATGCCCTACCAATGGATGAAGCGTTTTGAAAATATGCGTTCCGCTATCCGCGATTGGGGGCTTTGCGGCGGCATGGACACACACCATCATGGCTTGTATCCTTCTATTATTACGAAGTTTTCAAAGCATGCTTTTTTGAGCCCCACAGAGCCTTTGGAGGAGATTCTGGATCGGATCTTTGCGACAGAATACGGGAAAGAAAACCTGGAAAAAGTACGGGAAGGTTTCCGCCTGTGGAGTGAGGCGATCACTTATTACACACCTACAGAGGGGGATTTCAGCGGTGCTTCCAGAATTGGTCCCGCTTATCCTTTCTGTTTCTTCCATAAATCAAAGCCGGAAAACAATGGGGGCGCCTTGGTTGGTACCAACATTTTTTCGACGGAATACGCAAGCGGCATGGAATGGGCAAGTTTTGTGTCTGCATCTCCCAGGGAACATATTTTAAATCTTCGCATTCATCCGGAACTGGCTTCTCTTAAGACCATGCATGAATTCATGCAAAAAGGTGTGGAAGTGTTTGAAACCATTGAGAACCCAAATGAGAAATTGCAGGCTGTTTTGAATTTGGGTAAATACATCACAAACTGTGTTTTGACCAACATTCATGCAAAAGAATGGTATATTTTAAAGTGTCGTTTTCATGCGGAATTCACCCCGGAGGGTTTGCATAAGATTCTGGATGAAATGGAAGATTTGCTGCACCGTGAGATCCAGAATGCAAAGAACACCCTTCCTTTGGTGGATGCAGATTCCCGCCTGGGTTGGGAACCTACAATGGAGTATTTGGGAGATCGGCCGCACATTGAGTGGAAGATCCGACAGGTTGAATATGTCCTGAATCTGGAAATAAAAAAATTAAGAAAGGCGATAGACCTATGAAATTTACATTCCCAAAAGATTTTTTATTCGGTGCAGCATCATCTGCTGTTCAAATCGAGTCAGCTCCCCTTGCTGACGGGAAAGGCGTTGATGCGTGGCAGCATTATTGCA
>JAZSFW010000286.1:0-9337 GCA_045532445.1 Acetatifactor sp.
GCTTGCGATTGAGAGAGCAAAGGAGCTGTTTGGCTGTGAGTACGCAAATGTACAGCCCCATTCCGGTGCTCAGGCAAATATGGCAGTACAGTTTGCCGTATGTAAGCCCGGCGATACCATTATGGGTATGAACTTAGACCACGGCGGACATTTGACACACGGAAGCCCGGTGAATATGTCCGGTAAATATTTTCATATTGTACCTTACGGTGTAAATGATGAAGGTTTCATCGACTATGATGAGCTGCGCAAGATCGCACTGGAAGCAAAGCCTAAGATGATCATTGCCGGTGCTTCTGCTTATGCACGTACCATTGACTTTAAGAAATTCCGTGAAGTGGCTGATGAGGTGGGCGCTGTGCTGATGGTGGATATGGCTCATATTGCAGGTCTGGTAGCAGCCGGACTTCATCCCAGTCCCATCCCTTATGCAGATGTAGTAACCACTACCACCCACAAGACCCTTCGTGGTCCCAGAGGCGGTCTGATCCTGTGCAACAAGGAAGCGGCTGAAAAGTATAACTTCAACAAAGCAATCTTCCCCGGTATTCAGGGCGGTCCTCTGATGCATGTGATCGCAGCCAAAGCAGTATGCTTTAAAGAAGCGTTAAGTGATGAGTTCAAGGCATATCAGAAAGCCATTGCAGCCAACGCACAGGCTCTTTGCAAAGGCTTGATTTCAAGGGGGATCAAGATCGTTTCCGGCGGTACAGATAACCATCTGATGTTGGTAGACTTGACCACCTACGGCCTTACGGGCAAGAGCGTGGAGAAGCTTTTAGATGCAGCACATATTACCTGCAACAAGAATACCATCCCCAATGATCCCCAGTCTCCGTTTGTTACCAGCGGCGTGCGCCTTGGAACCCCCGCTGTAACCTCCAGAGGCATGAATACCGAGGACATGGACAAGATCGCCGAGGCAGTCGCCATCGTGATCAAAGAAGGCGAAGCCGGAATCCCCACAGCCCGTGCCATTGTTCAGGAACTTACGGACAAGTATCCTTTGATTTAATTTCAAGCTTAAGTTTCCTCCCGGAAGAATATTTTTACAACTGAAACATTCAATATGTTGAAGAGATAACAAAGTAACAGCGAAGGGAGGGGCGGCACTCATGTGTATAGAGGCCCTTGAAAAACGTCGGTGCTTAGCGAGGTCAGTCGGGAACCAACGGTTCCCGGCTCGAGCTTAGCATCCGCTACGTTTTTCACGGAGCGAGAGCGTGCCTCCATACACATGAGTGCTGCCCCTCCCTTCGCGTCACTCATCCTTATCCCGCTTTCAACAAATTTTTATTTTCCCCTTGCAATTTGATGTGGACTGTGATAAAATATCCCTCATCGACACACATGTGTCCGTCTGAGGAAAACATTGCGGGAGATGTGTGAGCAAATTTGACAATAAATAAAAGGAAGCAAGGTGTGCCAATGGGAGATACAGCCAAGTATTATGTGGTCCGGAAAAAAGCAGTACCGGAAGTTCTTCTTAAGGTGGTAGAGGTGAAGCGGCTTTTAGAATCGGAGCGGGTTTCCACGGTTCAGGAGGCTGTTGAGGCTGTCGGGATCAGTCGCAGTTCTTTCTATAAGTATAAGGACGATATCTTTCAGTTTCATGACAATTCGCCGGGAACAACTATCACGCTTACATTTGACATGGATGATGAACCGGGATTGCTATCGGAAGTATTAAAAACCATCGCGGATTATCAGGCGAATATTTTGACGATTCATCAAAGTATTCCGATCAATGGAATCGCGTCACTTAGTCTGAGTGTGCAGATTCTTCAGACAACAGGCGATGTTTCCAAGATGATCGAACAGATGGAAGAAAACAAAGGTGTTCACCACGTCAAAGTCTTGGCGAAAGAATAGATAATTTATAAATGCGAAAGAATCGAGGAGAAAAAGATGATTAATGTAGCAGTTTTAGGATATGGCACTGTGGGCAGCGGTGTGGTAGAAGTGCTTGACAGAAACAAGGAATTGATCAGCAAAAGAGCAGGAGAGCAGATCGAGGTAAAGTATATTCTGGATCTGAGAGATTTTCCGGGTGACCCTTTTGAAGATAAATTGGTGCACGATGTGAATGTGATCATGGAAGATGATACCGTCTCCATTGTCTGTGAGGTAATGGGCGGCGTTGGGGCTGCTTATCAGTTTACAAAGATGGCTCTGGAGAAGGGAAAGAGTGTGTGTAGCTCCAACAAGGAGCTGGTGGCAAAGCATGGTCCGGAGCTTCTGAGACTGGCAAAAGAACACAACTGTAATTATCTGTTTGAAGCCAGTGTAGGCGGCGGCATTCCTATTATCCGTCCTCTTAACAGTGCACTGACTGCAGAAAAAGTGGAAGCGATCACAGGTATCCTGAACGGAACCACCAATTATATCTTAAGTAAAATGGAAAAAGAAGGCGCAGATTTTGAAGATGTTTTGAAGGAAGCGCAGGAGAAAGGATATGCAGAGCGCAATCCGGAAGCAGATGTGGAGGGGCATGATGCCTGCCGTAAGATTTCTATTCTGTCATCTCTGATGCTTGGCAAGACTGTCAATTCAGAGAAAGTATATACAGAAGGAATCACCAGGATCACAGCAGCAGATTTTGTATATGCCAAAGCGATGGGCAAATCCATTAAGCTTTTGGGAAGAAGCCAGAGTGATGGCGAGAACAACCTGGTAATGGTAGCACCTTTTATGATCAGCAAAGAAAATCCTCTTTACATGGTGAGTGATGTCTTTAATGCCATCCTGGTAAAGGGCAATATGCTGGGAGAATCCATGTACTACGGCAAAGGAGCAGGTAAGCTTCCTACAGCCAGTGCAGTAGTGGGTGACGTGGTAGATTGCGCAAGGAATCAGGGAAGGACCATCCCCTGCCTGTGGGATGACGCAGAAGCTTCTCTGGCAGATGTCAGTGAAGTGGAGAGAAGATTCTTTGTAAGGGTGAAGGCAGAAGCGCTGGATACCCTCAAGGCTGCATTCCCCGGTGGTGAGGCAGTAGATGCCGGCCGCGTGGAAGATGCAGGTTTTGTGACCGCTGTCATGAAGGAAAAAGATTTTTATGCGAAATGCCAGGAGCTGGGTGAAGCCATCCTTGGTAAGATCCGTCTTGGAGAATAAAGTAAGGAAAGCAGGAATGAGACTATGAAATACATAATCGTTCTGGGAGATGGCATGGCGGATGAACCTATCGCAGAGCTTGGTGGAAAGACACCCCTTGCTTATGCCAACACTCCTAATATGGATCGTCTAAGTAAAATATCAGAAATTGGGATGGTACATACCATACCGGACGGAATGAAGCCGGGATCTGACACGGCGAATCTGTCTGTGATAGGATATGATCCGGTCAAGTACTATTCCGGACGCTCCCCGTTGGAGGCACTTAGCATCGGGGTGCCTATGAAGGAGACAGATATTGCCCTTCGCTGTAATATTGTGACGATATCAGAGGGAGACGAGCCTTTTTCGGAGAAAACCATTATAGACCATAGCTCTTCTGAGATCAGTACAGAGGACTGTGCAGTGCTTTTGGAGGAAGTGGCAAAAGAGCTTGCCGATGAAACTTATCAGTTTTATGTGGGAACCAGTTATCGTCATTGTCTGATCTGGGATAGAGGTCAGGTGGTGGATCTGACACCGCCCCATGATGTGCTTGGACGCGTGATCGGACAATACCTGCCTGAGGATGAAGTGCTTCGCAGGATGATGGAGAGAAGCTATGAGATTCTGGTAAATCACCCGATCAACGTAGAACGCAAGAAAAAAGGTTTGAATCCTGCCAACTGCTGTTGGTTCTGGGGAGCCGGGACCAAGCCTATGTTATCCTCCTTTGAAGAAAAGACAGGCAAAAAAGGTATGATGGTATCTGCAGTGGATCTTTTAAAAGGCATTGCGGTGGGCGCCGGAATGGGTGTGGCTCAGGTAGAAGGTGCCAACGGTGGTCTGCATACCAATTATGCCGGCAAGGTGGAAGCAGCAGTGAAAGCTTTAACCCGGGATGGATACGATTTTGCATATATCCATGTGGAGGCTCCCGACGAAATGGGACATCAGGGAAGCGTGGAGCGCAAGGTACAGGCCATTGAATATCTTGATACTAAGGTAATCGGACCGTTGGCAGAGAAAATGCAGGCGGCCGGTGAAGATTTCAGGCTCTTGGTGCTTCCGGACCATCCGACACCGATCAGGGTCAGAACCCACACAAGCGACAATGTGCCCTACCTGTTGTATGACAGTACCGCACCGGTAGAATCTGCCTTAAGCTACAATGAGGAAGATGGACGTGCCAGTGGGAAACTGGTTGCAGCAGGACATAAGTTGATCGATCATTTTTTACAGATAGAAGAATAGAGCTTATAAGGAGTGGAAGAAATGTCTAAAGTAGTTAAATTTGGAGGCAGCTCACTGGCGAGCGCAGAGCAGTTTCAGAAAGTAAAAAATATTATCTGTGCGGAAGAGGACAGAAGATATGTGGTACCATCTGCACCGGGTAAGAGAGATTCCAAGGATACAAAGGTGACAGATATGCTGTATGGCTGCTATGCTCTGGCAGAAGCAGACAAGGATTTCGATGCAGATTTTGCCAAGATCAAAGCAAGATATCAGGAGATCATTGATGGTCTTTCCTTGAATCTGTCTTTGGATGATGAATTTGCAGTGATTGAGAAGAATTTTAAAGAGAAGGCAGGAAGCAATTATGCGGCTTCCAGAGGAGAGTATTTAAACGGTATCATTATGGCGGCGTACTTGGGCTATGAGTTCGTGGATGCTGCGGAAGTGATCTTTTTCCATGACAATGGGGAGTTTAATCCGGAGAAGACTAACAAGGTGATGTCTGCAAGACTGGCTGATTGTGAAAGAGCTGTTATTCCCGGTTTCTACGGAGCGAAAGAGGATGGGACCGTAAAGACCTTTTCCAGAGGCGGCTCTGATATCACCGGCTCCCTGGTGGCAAAGGCAGTGAAAGCTGATGTATATGAGAACTGGACCGATGTATCCGGCTTTTTGATCGCGGATCCCCGCATCATCAAGAATCCCGAAGCGATTGAAGTGATCACCTATAGAGAACTGAGAGAGCTGGCTTATATGGGTGCTACTGTGCTGCATGAGGATGCAATTTTCCCGGTGCGTCAGGAGGGTATTCCTATCAACATCCGTAATACCAATGCGCCTGAGGATACAGGAACCTGGATCGTAGGAAGCACTTGCCAAAAGTCTAAGTACGTGATCACCGGTATTGCAGGTAAAAAAGGCTTCTGCTCCATCAATATTGAAAAAGATATGATGAATTCAGAGATTGGTTTTGGCAGAAGAGTATTGCAGGCTTTTGAAGAAAATGGTATTTCTTTTGAGCACATGCCCTCTGGCATTGATACCTTGACTGTCTTTGTTCATCAGGATGAATTTATGTGCAAGGAGCAGAAGGTGGTTGCAGGTCTGCATCGCCTGGCTGATCCGGATACGATCGATATCGAATCTGATCTGGCGTTGATCGCAGTGGTAGGACGTGGCATGAAGTCTACCAGAGGTACCGCAGGAAGAATCTTCTCTGCACTGTCTCACAGCGATATCAATGTAAAAATGATCGATCAGGGATCCTCTGAATTGAACATTATTATCGGTGTGGCAAATGAAGATTTTGAAGCTGCTATCAGAGCAATTTATGATATGTTTGTGGAAACCAAATAAGAAAGCCTGATTGAAAGCTTGGTTATAAAAACAGAAAACGCTCGTAAAATGGGAAGAAATTACTCTTTTTCTGATCCTTTTGCGAGTGTTTTTTTGTCACGTAATTCTTTGCGTTTGAGAAAAAACACCAATAAAATTGTCTGAAAATACTGATGATTGCAATACGAATCCAGATAACAAAACTGCAAAATACAAGCAATAAAAAAACTTGAAAAAAATTTAAAAAATGTGTTGACAAATACATAGGAGTTGTGTATAATAAAATCAACAAAAGAAAACAAGAGAGAGAACAAAAAGATTCACTAAGGAAAAGTGAAAATATCAAAGAAAGGAAGGTACGGACCACCAAAATATTAACTTAACCCCCAAACGAAACCTGAGATTACAAAAGATTGGATTCAGAAATAACAAAAGATGACAGGTGGGTGCTGGAAATCTAAGCGTATCATGAGTTCAAGGAAAAGTAAGACGGGTTACTGAAAAACATCATTCTTCCATTTTATACAATTTAATATAGATAAGAAATAAAAGAAGAATAAAAGGAAAAGATAAAAATTAAAAAAGAAAAGTTCAGTACACATAAAAAGTAACGAGACGAACAAAAAGAAATTAGAAAGGCGTTACAGTACCGAGTACAAAGAAGATGTGAGAAGAGAACTTATAAGAAGATGGAAAAATGGAAGAAGGAAAGTGAGGAACGAGCCATTGAATAGCGAAGTCTGAGAGAGCGTATTGATTATTAAAAATCGATACGCTCTCAAACATTGTCTGCATTGAAAGGTTTGTTAAATCTTAATTTTTCTTAAATCTAAATATTTCCAGTGGCATAATCACTGTGATTCATGTTAGAATAGGGTTTAAAGGACGCGCGGGTGATATCCAATCCTTTTCATGTTTGATTGAGGAGGTAGTTTACATAGATGAGAAATAGAGATGATTTTTTTGTTGATAAAAGAGAAGTCAGAAGAAAGAGGCGTCAAAAGAATCAAACATTAGCGTATCTTGCGTTGTTTTTTCTGATTGCAGCAGTTGTGGCAGGTGTGATCCTTGGAGTAAAAGAATATACGAAGCTTCAGGGAGAGAAAGAGGCACAGAGCGAAACCCAGACGAATCAGGAGAAGCTGGAGAATATTTTGCAATCAGAGGAGCCGATTGTGCTGGAGACCTCGACGGAGGAGGTTTCTGAACCCACACCGGAAGAATTGCTGGAAGAGATGATAGAGGAAACAATTACGGAAATGACTTTAGAGGATAAGGTGGCCGGACTTTTCTTTGTCACACCGGAAGCGATCACAGGGGTGACTACAGCTGTTCAGGCTGGGGAAGGAACCAGGAAAGCCTTGGAACAGTATGCCGTAGGCGGCATCATCTATTTTTCCAAGAATATTCAGTCGGCAGAGCAGTTAAAGGCAATGATCAGTAATACCAGATCTTTTTCCCGTTATCCATTGTTTATCGGCGTGGATGAAGAAGGAGGCAGTGTCAGCAGAATAGCAGACAACGGACTGGCAGCGAAGGTTGATTCAGCGCAGAAAATTGGTCAGACATTAGATATGAATAAGGCTTATGAGGCGGGAAAAAGTATTGGAGGCTATCTGAAGGATTTGGGATTTGACCTGGATTTTGCTCCGGTTGCGGATCTTGCCAATGTGGAAAACAGTGCGATTGCAGGCCGGTCCTATGGCGCCGATGCTGATACGGTAGCGCCATTTGTTGTCTCTATGATGCAAGGATTACATGAGCAGAATGTAACAGCCTGTTTGAAGCATTTTCCTGGGATTGGCAGTACCACGCAAGATACCCATAAGGGAATTGCAATCAGTAACAGAAGTGCAGAAGATTTCAGGGCAAATGAGTTTAAAGTCTTTCAGGCTGGCATCGATGCAGGTGCTGATGTGATCATGGTCGGTCATATGGCGGTTCCATCCTTGGTTGAGGATAATACGCCCAGCTCTATGTCCTCTGTGATTATTACGGATATTTTGAGGAATGAATTGGGGTTCGAGGGCGTGATCATCACGGATGCTATGAACATGTCGGCTATTTCCCAGTACTATGAGTCGGATCAGGCAGCGATTACCGCGCTGAAAGCCGGCTGTGATATGATTTTGATGCCGGATGATTTTGCGCAGGCTTATCAGGGAGTGCTGGAAGCTGTGAGAGAAGGCGTGATCTCAGAAGAGAGAGTAAATGATTCCTTAAAGAGGATTTACCGGATTAAGTTTGCAGAGAAGATAGGGTAGAACCGTTAGATTCTAAAACAAAATGGGATGTTGCCCAATGTGGGCGGCATCCCATTAAAAAAGCACGAGACGGGATTCGAACCCGCGACCCTCGCCTTGGCAAGGCGATGCTCCACCACTGAGCCACTCGTGCATATCTGATACCAGATGTAGTTGTAAGTTGGGTGAAATCTCCCGCTAAAGCAGTGTGAAATCCCTCGCTAAAGCGGGTGATGGGAATCGAACCCACGTATCCAGCTTGGAAGGCTGGTGTTCTACCATTGAACTACACCCGCGTGCCCAGAGCCGGAATCGAACCAGCGACACGAGGATTTTCAGTCCTCTGCTCTACCAACTGAGCTATCTGGGCAAACCATCATGAAACAGATCGGTTATGTATGTAATAGCCATTTCACGACCTTAATTATATTACAATACCTTTATCTCTTTGTCAAGTTCTTTTGGTAAATTCTATTTGATTTTTTTCTTTAGAAGTAGTATAGTATAGATGGACGTTATTGGTTGCCGCGATTATTGAACGGAAACCAGAATTTCGTTACATAATCAGGTATCTGTACCTGTTTTTTAGGAGGATTTACTATGCTGATTTATGCAGTGAAAGATTACGAAGAATTAAGCAGAAAAGCTGCGAATATTATGGCTGCACAGGTTATTTTGAAGCCCAACGCGGTTCTGGGTCTGGCTACCGGTTCCACGCCCGTGGGAGCTTACCAGAATCTGGCAGAGGCATGTGCTAAGGGGGATCTTGATTTTTCACAGGTTTCCAGTGCAAACCTGGATGAGTACAAGGGGCTCTCTGGTGACCATGATCAGAGTTATCGATACTTTATGAATACCAATCTGTTCGATCATATCAATATTCGTAAGGAGTGTACTTTTGTGCCAAATGGCCTGGCTGAGGATGCTGAGGCAGAGTGTGCGCGTTATGATGCAGTGATCGAGTCTCTTGGAGGCGTAGACCTGCAGCTTCTGGGCATTGGCGGCAACGGACATATTGGTTTTAATGAGCCCAGTGATATCTTCAAGAAGGGGACTCATTGTGTGACCTTGACCCAGGAGACCAGAGAAGCAAACGCTCGTTTCTTCGAATCTCTGGATGAGGTTCCTACCCATGCATTTACCATGGGAGTGGGGAATATCATGGCGGCCAAGAAGGTTCTCTTGCTGGCCAGTGGTGCAGGCAAGGCCCAGGCTTTGTATGATTCCCTGTTTGGCCCGATTGATCCTAAGGTACCGGCTTCTATTTTGCAGCTGCACCCGGATGCAATCATTGTAGCTGACGAAGCAGCTTTATCCCTGATCCGCGAGAAAGGATTGCTGTAAATAAACGAGCCGCCGCCTCATAAATGGGGATGCGCACAACTCTTGATTATTTGACATCTGCAAAACAACAAGAGTTACTAAGA
>JAZSFW010000140.1:0-2974 GCA_045532445.1 Acetatifactor sp.
GCTCTGGCAGCACTGCTGTTCGGTTTCTTCCGTGCTCTGGGCAATGTTTACTCCGGCTTTGACTTCATGATGGCGCTGAACCTGCCCAGTGTTGTATACAATATGCTGCCCTACATCATCTCCCTGGTAGTTCTGGCTTTCACTTCCAAGAAGTCCCGGGCGCCCAAGGCTGAGGGCATTCCTTACGATAAGGGTGTAAGATAATTTCTTTAGAGATAGGGTGCACAAGCATTTTGGCGGTGCGTAAATTCTGTCTCAACCTATATTTTGCCCGTTTCATTCACTCCATGCATACCCTGGCTTACTTCATGGGCTGGGGTATGCAAATAAAAAATACAGCGTAACTGTTGTAAGAATAGAAAACCGAAATATCTTTGGTAAACATGAAAATACAAAGTTAGGAGATTATTATGCAAGAGACTGAGAAGCAGTATCACATTCAGTGCGTAGAAGGCGATGTCGGTCGCTATGTTCTGCTGCCTGGTGATCCTGGTCGTTGCGAAGCAATTGCTAAGCATTTTGATAATCCTGTCCACATCGGTATGAACCGTGAGTACAACATTTGGACTGGTACTCTGCTGGGTGAGAAGGTTTCTGTTTGTTCTACTGGTATCGGTGGTCCTTCTGCAGCTATTGCCATGGAAGAACTGGTCAAGATCGGTGCTGATACATTTATTCGTGTTGGTACCTGCGGTGGTATCCATCTGGATGTTAAGCCTGGTGACGTTGTTGTTGCAACTGGTTCTATCCGTTTTGAGCACACCTCTTTGGAGTACGCTCCCATCGAGTATCCTGCAGTTGCAAACTTTGATGTTGCAATGGCTCTGAAGACTGCCAGTGAAGAACTGGGCTATGATACCCATACTGGCGTTGTCCAGTGCAAGGATGCTTTCTATGGCCAGCACAGCCCCGAAAAGTCTCCTGTATACTACGAACTGCTGAATAAGTGGGAGAGCTGGAAGCGACTGGGCGTTAAGGCAAGTGAGATGGAATCCTCCGCACTGTTTGTTGTTGCAGATGCACTGGGTGTTCGCTGTGGTTCCTGCTTCCACGCAGTATGGAATCAGGAGCGCGAAAAGGCTGGTATGTTCATGCCCATGACTGAGGATACCTCCGGTGCAATTAAGGTCGGTATCGAGGCCGTGAAAAAGCTGATCCTGCAGGATAAGGCAAAGAAGTAATAGTGGATTATGCCGGTTGCGTCCTCTTTTGAGCATGCTTATCAAAAAGGGATGCAACCGGCTTTTTCAAAATCGGAAAAGGAGAAAGACGCATATGGCTATTGTGCATGAAATGAATCATCCGCTGATCCATCATAAATTATCCGTACTGCGAAATAAGAATACATCCGTTAAAGAATTCCGTGAGCTTGTCGGTGAGATTTCTGCGCTGATGTTCTACGAAGCGTCCCGGAATCTTCCTACTGAAGATGTCCTCGTGGAAACGCCTCTGGCTACAGCAAAGTGCAGGCAGCTGGCAGGCAAGAAAATGGCAATTATCCCCATTCTTCGTGCAGGCCTGGGCATGGTCGATACCATTGTTGCGTTAATTCCTTCTGCAAAAATTGGACATATCGGTCTGTATCGTGATCCTGAGACCCATAAACCTGTGGAATACTACTGCAAACTGCCTGATGATATCGGCAATCGGGAAGTGTTTGTGGTTGATCCAATGCTTGCTACAGGTGGCAGCGCAATCATGGCCATTGATTTTCTGAAGGATCATGGCTGTAAGCATATCACTATGATGAACATTATTGGTAGCCCGGAGGGCATCGAGGCTTTCCAGAAGGCACATCCCGATGTGGATATGTATATAGCCTGTATCGATGAGAAACTGAACGACCATGACTATATTCTGCCTGGCCTTGGTGATGCGGGTGACCGTATCTTCGGAACCAGATAACATAATGAGGTAAGAACATTGAATATTTATCTTGAAATTTTTGGTTATATCGGAACTGCACTTGTCCTGCTGTCCATGATGATGACATCTGTGGTCAAGCTGCGCCTGTTTAACACAGTTGGTTCTTGTATTAGTATGATTTACGCATTTTTGTCCAGTGCATGGCCTGTTGTTTTCTTGAACCTTGGCCTGATTATCATCAATGTTTGGCAGCTCATCAGACTGAACCGCACAGAAACCATTTTTGAGTGCGTTCCTGTTAACGTCGATGATAAGAGCCTGGAATACTTCCTTAACTATCACGCAAATGATATTGCACAGCATTTCCCTGGCTATAAGCTGAAGAGCAATGCCAATACCGAGGTGTATATGGTGTACACTGCCGGTGAGTCTGTTGGTGTTCTGGTTGGCACCCGTGACTTTGACACACTCAATGTGGAACTGGATTACTCTACCATTAAGTATCGCGATTGCTCTGTGGGTACCTTCCTCTATGCGCACCTGAAGAAGACCGGCATTCAGAAACTGGTCACTGAAGGAAAGGGAGAATTCCACAACCAGTATCTGACCAAGATGGGCTTTGCAGAAGAGAACGGTAAGTTCTCCAAAACACTTTAAGAAAGAGGTAATAATATGTCTCACAAGTATGTTTACCTGTTTACCGAAGGCAACGGTAAAATGCGGGAACTGCTGGGCGGCAAGGGCGCCAACCTGGCTGAGATGACCAACATTGGTCTGCCTGTTCCCCAGGGCTTCACAATTTCCACTGAGGCTTGCACGCAGTACTATGAGGATGGTCGCAAGATCAATGATGAGATCCAGGCACAGATCATGGAATATGTAGAAAAGCTGGAATGCGTTACCGGTAAGAAGTTCGGTGATCTGGAGAATCCTCTGCTGGTCTCTGTTCGCTCTGGTGCCCGTGCTTCTATGCCCGGTATGATGGACACCATCCTCAACCTTGGTCTGAATGAGGACGTTGTTGAGGTTATGGCGAAGAAGTCCGGCAACCCCCGTTGGGCTTACGACTGCTACAGAAGATTTATCCAGATGTACTCCGACGTCGTTA
>JAZSFW010000271.1:0-1770 GCA_045532445.1 Acetatifactor sp.
GATTGTGCTGCCATTGCCCGTTACAGAGGGGAGGATATTCATGAGTAAGATAAAAGAAGCATTTAAAAATGGAAAGGCTCGTATTGCCTTTGTTACCTGCGGGGATCCGGATCTTGAGACAACTGCGGCTGTCATCCGTGCTGCAGTAGAAAACGGTGCGAATCTCATTGAGCTTGGGATTCCGTTTTCTGATCCCACAGCTGAGGGCCCTGTAAATCAGGCAGCAAATATCCGCGCTCTGAACGGTGGTATCACAACTGATAAGGTGTTTGCTTTTGTAAGAGAGCTTAGGCAGGAAATCGCGGTGCCGATGGTATTTATGACCTATGCCAATGTAGTATTCTCCTATGGAGCTGAAAGATTTATTTCCACTTGTGGGGAAATTGGGGTGGATGGCATAATCTTGCCCGATCTGCCCTTTGAAGAAAAGGAAGAATTTCTGCCGGTTTGCCATCAGTACGGTGTGGATCTGATCTCACTGATCGCACCGGCGCCTGAGAGGCGCATTGCTATGATCGCAAAGGAGGCGGAAGGTTTCTTGTACATTGTACCCGGCTCTGGACATAATAAAAGCGAGGTCCAGTCAGACATCGCTTCTATTGTGAAGGAAATCCGGGAGAATACGAACATTCCCTGTGCCGTGGATCTGGGTATTTTTGCACCTGAGCAGGATGCAGAGGCAGCAAAGTGCGCAGACGGTGTGATTGTAAGAGCCAAACAGTAACGTTAAAAGGCTTTGAACAGCTGAATCACTTTTCGAACCAGCTTATATAAAGGACCTTCCAGCTCTTTCTGCGCGTTTTTGAGATTTTTGCGGATCTCAATGTGTTGAGGACAATGCTTCTCACATTTGCCGCACTCGATACAGTTGGAAGCGGCAGTGGAAGTCTTTCTGAGGGCGGTACACATCATGTAGTCGAAGAAGGCGGCACGTTTGCCTTCTGCATACCGGCGGTTGTATGCCGCAAAGGTACCGGGAATGTCTACATTCTTAGGGCAGGGCATGCAGTAGCCGCATCCGGTGCAGCCAACTTTCATCTTGGAATTGATGGAGTTTACAACGCGCTTAAGCATTTCCTCTTCTTCCGGACCCAGCTCGCCTATGGTTACAGTGGAGGCCGTTTGCATATTGTCCTGTACCATTTCATCGGAATTCATGCCGGACAATACACAGGTGACTTCCGGCTGATTCCACAGCCAGCGGAACGCCCACTGTGCCGGCGTATGTTGGATCTTATAGTCGGCAAAGATTTTCTTGGCTTCATCGGGCAGAAGATTGACCAATTTTCCACCGCGCAGGGGCTCCATGATGACAACAGGGATCCCTTTTTCGTGAGCATAATTCAGCCCTCGTCTGCCTGCCTGAGAGTGTTCGTCCATATAGTTGTACTGGATCTGGCAAAAGTCCCAGTCATAAGCATCGATCAACTGACAAAACATAGCGGAGTTGCCGTGGTAGGAGAAACCTATCTGTCGGATAGCGCCGCTTTTTTTCTTGCTTTCCAGCCATTCTAAGATGCCCAGAGCCTTTAAACGATCCCATGTCTGGGTATCTGTCAGCATGTGCATCAGATAGTAATCCACGTGATCGGTGCGAAGGCGTCTCAATTCCTCCGCAAAAAGAGTCTCCATGGTCTCTGCACTTTTGATTAGATAATGAGGGAGCTTGGTGGCAATGTATACTTGATCTCTAAGATTATTCTTTTCCAGGATCTCTCCCAGGGTAGCTTCGCTGCCGGGATAGATATAGGCTGTGTCAAAATAGTTGAC
>JAZSFW010000037.1:0-6041 GCA_045532445.1 Acetatifactor sp.
AAGGGATACAAATTAGTGTCGCAACAAATTCGAGTTGATAATACTGCAAGTATTGCGTTACACAACAAGTTAGGATTTGAAACAGACGAATACATATATAAAAATAAAAAAGGAAATGATGTGCTAATCTTCATGCGATTATTGTAGCGCAATTCCCAAGTTATGGAGGTACTATGATCGAATCAAAAGGATGGAAATGGGAAATTGTTTCAGAAGATGAAAGCAATGTATGGAAAAATCCAAGTATAGAGTCATATTATTTACTTAATCGCTGGAAATCTCAAGATAAAATAGAATTTCTTGATTTGGGTTGCGGATTGGGCAGGCATTCTATTTTGTTTGGAAAAAACAAATTTAATGTTAGATGTTTTGATATTAGTGAAGAAGCAATAAGAAGAACGAAAGTTTGGGCTGAAAAGGAGGGACTGTCCTTTGATTATAAAACTGGTGATATGTTGACGCTTCCGTATAGAGATGAAAGTGTAGATTGTATTATGTGTCAAAATGTTATCTCACACACAGATACAAAAGGTGTTAAACAGGCTATCTCTGAGATAAAACGTGTGTTAAAAACATGCGGGGAATGTTATTTAACACTTGGTTCAAAAGAAACATGGGGATTTAAACAAGAAAATTGGCCTTTGGTTGATGATAATACCAAGCTTCGTATGGAAGAAGGGCCGGAATATAAAGTTCCTCATTTTTATGCAGATTATAATTTGGTAACAGAGTTATTTAAAGATTTTAATATTATTTCAATTACTCATATCGAGGATTTTTATGAAAGGAAAGGCAAAACATATTCTTCATTTCACTACCATGTTCTCATAAAAAAGAATTCTGCATAATGTTGGCTGGAATCATAAATGAGCAAGGTTGGCTAATGGCTATAGCTGGATTAATGATACCGGTTGCACATGGTTGGAGAAACAATACTATGATGTCGTATGTAGAAAAAAATGCTTATGATGGAAGCGGGGTAAAGTAGAAAAAGAGGCGTAAATTTCAATTTCAAAAACTTCTGAAATTGGAGTATACTATTTGATGATAGAAGGAAAAATATATTGACAAAACGAGCCTACAAGTGTAGTATAATAATATAGACTACACTTGTAGGCTCGTTGCGTTAGAGAGAGGATAAAAGCATGGAGAAAGAAAAAAACAGCAGAATCACAGAGAGTGAATGGCAGATTATGGAGCAGATATGGGCGCACAATGAGGCGGTAATGGAGCAAGGGAAAGACAGGCAATGCGGAGAAGCAGATGCCTCTGCTGATACATCTTTACCTGGAATCACTCAGTCCCGGCTTATGGAGCTTCTTGAGAACAAATGGAATAAGAACACCGTACATACTTTTTTAAAACGTCTGTGTGATAAGGGATTTCTGGAAGTTGTGAAAGAGGCAAGTCCCCATCGCTATGTGGCGCTGGTCAGCAGAGCAGACTGTGAGAAAGAGGAGCGCCAAAATTTTCTGGAAAGAATCTATCAGGGCAGTGTCAGTCGAATGGTAGCTTCTTTTGTGAGAGAAGGAGGACTTTCGAAGCAGGAAGCTGCTGAGCTTCGAAGGTTATTGGAGGAAACATTGGAGGAAAAGGAATGAATGTGTGGCAGGTTGCAGAGTACTCATTGGTAGTAACGGTTGTGGCGCTTTTGCTGCTTGTCATGAAGCGTCTTTTTCATGACAAGCTGGATGCCAGATGGCATTATTTTATCTGGATGGTACTGGCGGTTAGAATGATCGTACCGCTTCAACTGGAGTGGCTGAAAAGTCCTCTTTCCCTGTTCGAGGCGGTACCGATCAATTACTGGACGAGATTGTGGGAGCTTCAAATCAGCAGAGCCGGGCTAGCGCAGGCAGCACAGGCGATTTTGCCATGGTATCTGGCAGGGGTTGTGATCCTTGGCACTTATTATTTGGTGATCGCAGTGATCGTGCGCATCAGAACCATAAGACTTCCGCAGGCAGACGCAGATATTTGTAATAAAGTGGCTGAAATTGCCTGTAAATATGGATTGAAGTCCTGCAGACAAATTAAAATCACACAAAATGGAAGTAATTATATCTGTGGACTGATTCGGCCTGTATTGGTTCTTTCTGTAGAGGAAACCATGTCTGAGGTAAGCCTGGAGCAGATCATTCTTCATGAATTGTTACATAAGAAGTACGGTGATGTATTGATTCATTATGCATTGCACTTAGTACGTGCCTTGAATTGGTTTAATCCGTTTATCTGGTATGTGACTGCTGTGATTTTAAATGACAGCGAAGCGCTTTGTGATCAGCGTGTTCTGGAGCTTATGCGTGAGAGCAGCAATGAAAAGACATATGGTGAGCTGTTGCTTTGTATGGCGCAAAGAAAGGGAAGTCACAATGCCACAATCGGCACCACGAACATGGCAAATTCTTACCGCAGCATGCACACGCGTATCAAGCGGATTGCAGATTTCCGCAGGGTTCCTTCCGGCGTGGGATTTGTGGCGCTGTGCATCACGATTATGTTAAGTGTATCAAGTATCGGATATTGTGAGGATAAAAATATCGTTTCATCTGATGTGGAGGACGAGGCTGATCTGAGCCGTGTCCTGCTAAGAGCCCAGCTTTACGATGCCGAGACTGCGCAGGAGGCCATCTATCTTTACTTGAAGGCTATGAAGGATATGAATCCGGTGTATCTGATGTCAGTTATGCCCCGGGAGGATTTGCAGGAGTACGAGGACTGGATCTATACGATGTTTCGGCAGGACAGGTTCGTGCGATATTATGAGGGAGCCATTGTTTCCCCTGAGTGGATCAATTATAAGACTGAAATGGTGAAGAATCCTTGGTTTGTTTTAGATGGCTCTCGTATGAAGAGTTGTACGATCTATAGTCTAAAGAACGATGAGAGGGAAGGCACTGCCGTCGCAGCTCTTTCTACAGACCACGAAGGTAATGATGTGGTCATTTGGTGGGAGCTAGCGCTTTTGTATGAGGATGGCTGGAAGGTCAGAAGGGTCAGTGAGCATGTAGGAAAGGATGCTTATGAACCGGAGCCGATGGTAGCGGTCCGGGAAGGAAGTGGTGACTGGCTGATAGAAATCAGTGGCCAGAACGAAGCCAGTTTTCCTTCCATTTATCAGAAAAATATCGGTTTTCAGTTTTATAGAAATGGTCAGACAGCCCCTACGGAAGAAACCATAGAGTACCCGAAGCAGTTTGAAATGAATTACAAAATGAGAAATTTGTATGTGACATATCTCGGTGATGAGCCTCTTTATGACATCACGGTAGAAGTGGCTGTGAGAGCTTTTACAGAAGAGGAATATGAGAAGATGAAAGAGGAAGGACTTTCTTTGGAGAAGCTGACAAAGGAGAAGCAATCGATTGAGCAACTGATAGAGCAGGGGCTTCTCAAGGAAAAAGCTTCATGGCAGGAACTTGCCAGACTTGCAGGGGTACCTGAGCACGTAATAAGTGAAGAAACTTCAATTAAGGAACTTAATAGTATTTACTCTTCTGATGGAACTGCATATAACCGCTTTGATGGTTCTAAGCTGGTCAGCGGTCAGAAGATGCAGCTCTCCGGAAGCGGCAGCAACGTGGACAGCTGGGAGGAAACGGATACATTGCATTTTGTGGCCTGGATTTACTATGATGGTCAATGTGTGGAGGTGATCGGAAAGTGACAGCAAAAACGCTATCCTATCTGAAGTGGGGCTTTGTACTATTGTTTTTTCATATAAGCATTGGCAGGTGGGATCTGTTGCCTGATTTTCTGGGCATAATTCTGATATTGGTTGGCATCAGAAGTCAGAAGATGACAGAGACGGAAGTGAGAATACAGCCGTTGCTTGTGGTATTGGCCATAGATAACTTTCTCCACTGGTTCCTCATTTTTGACCATGAATTGGAGGAGCTATTGATCACTATCATCAGTACCTATGCGATTTATATTTTATTGGGGGAGATTGCAGGCAGAATCAGAGAAAGTCAAGCAAGCCTATCTTCCAGACTGCATCACGTCAGAATTGCTTATGCAAGCCTGCAGGTACTTAGTTATTTGTTTGGCGCCTATGATAACGAAGTGCTTGTAATGCTTTTGGCAGCAGGATTTATCATACTGCTTGTGGTCCTGTTGGCTGCCTTGTTTGGAATCAAACCAATGGAAGAATAAACGCAAGCGTCTGCTTTACAGAGAAGTACCTTTGTGTTATCATTTATGCATAGAAATGATACTTGTTAAAAGGGTGGTGTCAGCTTATGAGAATGTATGATATAATTACCAAAAAGCGTAATGGCGGTGAACTGACCAAAGAAGAAATCCGGTTCTTTATAGAGGGTTATACGAAAGGTAAGATTCCGGATTATCAGGTCTCTGCACTGATGATGGCTATTTATTTTCAAAAGATGACGCAAAAGGAGACTGCGGAGCTTACTATGGCGATGGCGCATAGCGGAGAGATGCTGGATTTATCCGCCATAAAAGGCATTAAGGTGGATAAACACAGCACAGGCGGTGTGGGCGATAAGACGTCTCTTGCGTTGACACCTATGGTGGCAGCCTGTGGGATCCCGGTTGCCAAGATGAGTGGCAGAGGTTTGGGCCACACAGGAGGAACCATTGACAAGTTAGAAAGTTTTTCGGGATTCAGCACTTCTTTGACATCCCAGCAGTTCATTGACAATGTGAACCGCATAGGCATTGCCATTATGGGGCAGACGGCAGATCTTGCTCCGGCAGATAAAAAGCTATATGCCCTTAGAGATGTAACCGCCACCGTGGATAATCTTTCCCTGATCGCCAGCTCCATTATGAGCAAAAAGCTGGCAGCAGGTGCTGATGCCATCGTGCTGGATGTAAAAACCGGCAGCGGTGCTTTTATGAAATCAGAAGAGGACGCTTTGCTGCTGGCCCGGGAAATGGTGCGTATCGGCTCCCACGCCGGCAGGCGCACCATCGCAGTGGTTTCTGACATGGATCAGCCTCTTGGCTATGCAGTGGGAAATGCCCTGGAGGTAAAAGAAGCCATTGACACCCTGGCAGGAAAGGGGCCGGAAGATTTTAAAGAGCTCTGCCTGACCTTAGGAAGCTGCATGCTCATTGCCGGAGGGAAGGCTGCTGACCATAAAGAGGCCAGATCAAAATTGCTTGCAACCATTGAAGATGGAAGCGCCCTGAAAAAACTTGCCCAGTTTGTAGAAGCCCAGGGCGGCGATCCTTCCCCTGTCTATGACACTACCCTTTTACCCAAGGCAAACATCATCGTGCCCATTCCGGCACCAAGGGATGGCTATATATCACGCATTACCTGCGATGAGATCGGCATAGCCTCCCTGATCCTTGGCGGAGGACGGGAAACCAAAGATTCAGAGATTGACCTGTCTGTCGGCCTGGTTTTAACAGCCAAGGTTGGTGATTACGTGAAAGCCGGCGATCCTCTCGCCTGGATGCATGCCAATGACCCACGCAAAGCAGAGGAAGCCAAGAACCGTTTCCTATCCGCTTATTCCTTCTCCGATACCCCGGTCGAAAGGAACAAACTAATCAAGACCATCCTGAATTGATCAATATTACTGTCATGTAAACAAAAAACGGCTCATATAATGAATCATGAAAAAGTCAAACAAGAGCCCTAAAAAACAAAAAATAGTGGAGACCTTCCAACTCCCCAAAGACGTCTGCCTCGGCGCCCTGCGTGTAACCCTGACAGGAAACACTGAGGCCTGGATCGAAAACTACCGCGGAATCCTCGAATACACCGATTCCTCGATCCTCCTCCAAGGCAAAAACTGCCAAATAACCTTCGAAGGAACCCGCCTCTCCATCGACTACTACACCAACGAAGACATGAAAATCAGTGGTCATATTACTTGCGTCAAATATCAATAGTGAGTTACGGGTTTCAAGGCAATTTGGCACGATCTTGGGGATGATTTTGGGTTGGATTCAGGGGATGGCAGGGGTATGTACAAAGGCCCTTGAAAAACGTCGGCACTTGGCGAGGTCAGACGAAACGATCAGTTTCGTCTCGAGCCTAGTACCGCTACGTTTTTCACGGA
>JAZSFW010000287.1:0-7124 GCA_045532445.1 Acetatifactor sp.
GACACTCTGATACTGTTGTTGTCCCGCAGAAAGCGGCGGATTTCTCCAATGATCATGGGCACGGCATAGGTAGAAAATTTTACGTTTAGGGTTGCGTCGAAGTTGTCGATCGCTTTGATCAGTCCAATGCAGCCGATCTGAAATAAGTCATCCGCATTTTCATTGCTGGATGAAAAGCGTTTGATGACACTTAAGACCAGTCTTAGATTTCCTTCAATATATTTTTCGCGGGCTTTTTTGTCACCCGCTTCAATTTGTGTAAAAAGAGTTTCTTTTTCCTCTGCTTTTAAGAGTGGAAGCTTTGATGTGTTCACGCCGCAGATTTCTACTTTTCCTTGTGCCATAACCTTTCCGTTTCCTCGCTTTCCTTTGCACTTTTTGGAAATTGTCCTTCTTTTCTTTGGCACAAAAGTTACTGATATCAGTATGCGCGATTATCGTCAGGATATACCAGTGAATTGAAGGGAAACGGTGCCATGATAAGGAAAGGCAGAATATAATAATAAAAAGCCTGGGAGTTGTGTATGCTTTTTTCTGAGTTTAAATGTAAGGATGTCATCAATATCAGGGACTGCAGAAAGCTAGGCAGGGTCTGTAATATAGAATTTGACGCTTGCTCGGGTTGTATCTGTAAGATCATGGTTCCGGGAGAAAATAAATTGTTTAGTTTTTTGCGCTGTGAGCAGGAAATAGTCATTCCATTTAAGGATATCCGTCAGATTGGTTCGGATATCATATTAGTAGATATTAAGTGCTGAGAAGTGGTTTTTGTTGACATTGTGCGGTAAATCCATTACAATGATAAAGAGTTCTATCATACAAATCACTTCCATTGGGTCAAGGAGGTACTTATGAAGTGTCCATACTGTAATCACGAAAATACCAGGGTCATTGATTCCAGACCGGCAGAGAATAATGCGATCAGGAGACGCAGGGTCTGTGATGAATGCGGGAGACGTTTTACCACATATGAGAAGGTAGAGACGATTCCGCTTATTGTTATTAAGAAAGATGAAAACCGCGAAGCCTTTGACCGTACCAAGTTGGAAGGTGGTATTCTGCGTGCCTGTCATAAGAGACCGGTTAGTGCAGAGCAGATAGCCAATCTTACGAATGATGTGGAGAATGAACTGTATGATATGGGCGTATTGGAGGTTTCTTCTCAGACAATTGGTGAAATGGTGATGAACAAGATAAAAGATCTTGACGCGGTAGCATATGTTCGATTTGCGTCTGTGTACAGAGAGTTTAAAGATATTAATACTTTTATGGATGAGTTGAAAAGTGTGCTGAAATAACAGGAGATAAAGGACATGGCAAAATTGAGCGAAGATGTGGAACTTAAGAAGGCAATGAAGCGTGTAAAGATCATGGATAAGATCAGGCTGGCATTTTTGTTTATTGCTTTATTGTTGGTGTTGTTTATCTTTTACGGTAATAAATTTGCTACGGATACTTCCTGGTATCAGACAGGAAAGTCGTTAGCTTATGAGTTTTTGGCCTTGGCGGTCATGATCATGTTGGGAGCAACTATTTTGAAGATGGTATTTGCCACAGCTTATAACCGCCTGCTTAAGAAGAAAAATAAATAGATTCTTTCAAAACTGTATCACTGCTGGATCGGAAGGTGATACAGTTTTCAGGTTTTTGGTCAGTAATATGATAGGGCAAAGGAGGCATATATGTTAGAACGTTTTTATCCGGACAGGGAAGCCGAAAGTGTATATGAAATAGATTATGAAGGTTTGTACCATCAGGGTTATCGCGGTGTTATTTTTGATATAGACAACACACTGGTGCCCCACGGAGCTCCCGCAGATGAGAGGGTGATGGCACTGTTTCAGCGTCTTTACGATATGGGGTATCGGACAGTCCTTCTTTCCAATAATAAGGAGCCGCGTGTGAAGAGCTTTGGTGAGGCGGTGGGATCTAAGTACCTGTTTCGAGCAGGAAAACCGGGTGTCGCAGGATATCAGAAGGCGATGAAGCAGCTTGAAACCGATCCTAAAACGACGATTTTTGTGGGGGATCAGCTTTTTACAGATGTTTTGGGCGCAAAAAATGCAGGGATTGTGAGCTATTATGTAAAGCCAATTCACCCAAAAGAAGAAATTCAGATCGTTTTAAAGAGAATGCTGGAGCGAGTAGTATTGTATTTTTATCGCAGGAAGCAAGCAGACAAAGGAGAGTAGGAAATGTTCGATGGACATACACGCACCTGTGGATTGATCGGCAATCCTGTGGAGCATACCATATCACCTCTGATTCACAATTATCTGGCGGAGAAAATGAAAGACAATCTGGTTTACGTGCCTTTTCATGTGTCTTTTGGGAAGGTTGAGGATGCGGTGAAGGGAGCCTTTGCACTGAATCTTCTGGGTTGTAATGTGACAGTGCCTTACAAAAGTGAGGTGCTTCCTTTTTTGGAACAGATCGATCCTCTGGCTGAGCGCATTGGTGCAGTCAATACGCTGGTAAGGCTTGAAAGTGGTTTTAAAGGTTATAACACGGACATGCCTGGGCTATACAGAGCTTTTCAGAAGGACAAGGTCAGGATAGAAGGAGAAGAAGTGTTGATACTTGGGGCAGGCGGCGTGGCAAGGGCAGTTGCAATTCTGCTGGCTGAGAAAGGCGCTTCCCGCATTATCATTCTAAACAGGACCATCCACAAAGCGCAGACCATAGCAGATGAGGTGAATGGCTATATTGGCGGCAAGCTGGTAGAAGTCCTTCCTCTTGCAGAGTACGGTCGCCTGTCAGGCCGTTATCTTGCAATTCAAGCCACCAGTGTGGGGATGCATCCCAAAGAGGAGGAGGTGATCATTGCAGATCCGGAGTTTTATAGACTGATCCACACGGGTTATGACCTGATCTACAATCCACCGACTACCAGATTTATGCGGCTTGTGAAAGAACACGGTGGCAGGGCTTATAATGGCATGGGCATGCTATTATATCAGGGGATCATCGCCTATGAATTGTGGACTGGGAAAGCGGTCTGTGATGACTTGTCCCATGAGGTGTACGAAAAAATGATAGAGTCAATGGAGAACAAAGGATGAGACAGTGTGAGGGACAAAAAACAGATCGAAACAATCTGGTTTTGATCGGTTTCATGGGAAGTGGCAAAACTTCTGTGGGAATTGAACTTTCCTATGTTTTGAGACGTACGTTTTCAGACACAGATACGATGATAGAATGCAGGGAAGGCAGGCGTATCCGGGAGATATTTGAAACGAATGGGGAAGGATTTTTTCGGGAAAAGGAAACACAGCTTCTTCGTGAATTAAGTACCAGCCTCCATGACAAAATATTATCTGTCGGCGGTGGTACGCCAATTCGGGAAGAGAACGCAGAGCTGTTAAGACAGATCGGTACCGTAATATACTTAAGGATCCGCCCGGAAACAGTATATGAGAGGTTGAAAGGTGATGACACCAGACCCTTGTTAAAGTGTGAGAATCCGCTGGAAAGGATCAAGGATTTGCTGGATCAGAGAAAAGAGATTTATGAGACTGCAGCGGATTTGATCGTTGACGTGGATGCGCTTACGATCAAAGAAGTGGTTTCTGTAATTCTGGAAGAACTAAGAAAGAGGCAGGAAGTGGATAAGATGAAAATATTGGTGATAAACGGTCCCAATCTGAATTTTTTGGGTATCCGCGAGAAAAGCGTATATGGAACAGAGGATTACAATTATCTTTTAAAGCTCATAAAGGATAAGGGGCAGAAAGAAGGACATGATATTACTGTGTTCCAGAGTAATCATGAGGGCGCTATCATTGATCGGATTCAAGAGGCTTATTTTGATGGTACACAGGGGATTGTGATCAATCCCGGTGCATATACCCATTATAGCTATGCAATCAGAGATGCATTGGCAAGCATCACAGTACCCAAGGTGGAAGTGCATATTTCAGACATTACGAAGAGGGAAGAATTTCGCAAAATTTCTGTGCCTGCGCCGGTGTGTGATAAGCAGATTTACGGTCAAGGATTGGATGGATATCTCATGGCGATTGATTTTGTTACAAATTTTTCTAAGAAATAATGTTTTTTTCAAAAAAACAGTTGAAAAATGTGCGCGTTTATTATAAACTGATATAGAATTATAACGTGAATAAATTTAGGAGGAATATATTTATGATTTCTGCAGGCGATTTCAGAAATGGTATTACGATCGAATTAGATAGTAATATTTTTCAGATTGTTGAATTTCAGCATGTAAAACCAGGAAAGGGTGCAGCTTTCGTCAGAACAAAGCTGAAGAACATCAAGAGTGGTGGTGTGATTGAAAGAACATTCAGGCCTACTGAGAAATGCCCTCAGGCACGTATTGATAGAAAAGATATGCAATATTTATACGCAGATGGTGATCTGTATTACTTTATGGACACCGAGACCTATGATCAGGTTGCTCTCAACAATGAGACCGTTGGAGATGCTCTGAAATTTGTGAAAGAGAATGAGATGTGTAAGGTTTGCTCTCACAACGGAAGTGTGTTCTCTGTTGAGCCTCCTCTCTTCGTAGAGCTGGAGATCACTGATACAGAGCCTGGATTTAAGGGTGATACTGCGACTGGTGCTTCTAAGCCCGCAGTTGTAGAGACCGGTGCCACTGTTTATGTACCTCTGTTTGTCAACCAGGGTGATGTGATTAAGATTGATACCAGAACCGGTGAATATCTGTCCCGTGTATAGGCAGACAATGTGAATGCATATTTAATTTTTATCTGATCTTGTAAGGCAATGAGCGTTAGGCTTGTTGCCTTTTTTCTATTCTTTTCCGGGCCGGATCGGCCACCTTTATCAAATGTTAAAAATGAATGATTGCGCAAATGCGCAGAAAGAGGAAGTATATGAACAACAAAGAATTTGCAATAAAAGTGCAGGCGGATATCGCAGAACGCCTGGGAGAAAACTATCATGTGTGTACGAAGGAAGTGGTTAAAAATAATGACGTAGTCATGCAAGGCCTGATGATCTATGAAAAAGGGCAAAACGTGGCACCAACCATATATCTGGAAGCTTTTTTAGAATCTTATGAACAGGGTAAGCCCTGGGATGAGGTGATGGAGAAAATCTTAACAGTTTATGAAAACAGAGTCCCCAGAGATACCATTGATGTAGATTTTTTTGATGATTTTGAGAAAGTAAAAGACAGAATTGCTTATAAATTGATCCATGCGAAGCGGAATGAAGCATTACTTTCCAAGATTCCGCACGTTAAATTTCTGGATCTGGCTATTTGTTTTTATTATGCATTTTCCCATGAAATATTGGGAAATGGATCGATTCTGGTGTACAATACTCAGATGGAAAGGTGGAAAACCAATGCAGAAGAACTGCATTTGCTGGCACAGGAGAACACCAGAAGGCTTTTTGGAATGGAGCTTTTGTCAATGGAAAGAGTACTGGCTGAGCTGGCTGGCAGTAAGAGGGATATGGGTATTGATATGGATTTATATGATGCTTCAAAAAACACCGCAATGCAGATATTGAGCAATGAGGGAAGAATGTATGGAGCAGTAAGCATGCTGTATCCGGGATTCATGCAGGAACTTGCAGATAAGCTGGATGCCAATCTTTACATTTTGCCAAGTTCTATTCATGAAGTAATATTGATTGCGCAGACGGGGCAGGAGGATATCGCGTTTCTTAAAAATATGGTTAAGGAAGTGAATGATACACAGGTGTTGCCGGAAGAGATTCTATCAGACAGTGTCTACTATTACGACAAGGAAAGCCAGCAGTTTTCCTGTTTCTGATTTTTTAATAAAGTTTTTGTAGACATACAGAGACTTTTATGATATGATATTCAGGGTGATGTAATAATTCTGTAACATTTGGTGCGTAATTGGTTGTTATGCAGACCATTTTGCATCCGTAGTCTAATGGATAGAACGGAGGCCTCCGACGCCTTTAATGCAGGTTCGATTCCTGTCGGATGCACTTTACATCACCCTGATTTTTTTATAGTTGTTTTGGGTTTTTGAGAAAGGTATTCTTATGAAAGAGAAAATGCGATTTCTGCTGGATGCAGTGATCAAGCATAGCAAAATTATTTTTCCGGTGGCAGTGATTGTTGCAGTGGCTGTGACAGTAGCACTTTCATTGGGTGTAGGCAAATTGGAAGAACAGATGGAAGAGGAGATACAGGAACCGGAGGTCATTGAAAGCAGCGTGCAGAGTGAAGTGACCTTGGACAGGGTGATCCCGGAAGAGCCTCTGACAGATATGAGTCATGGTGCCATGTATACGCTGATGGCGACTTACTATAATGCGTTGGCCAATGGTGATGTAGCTACGATCCAAAGCATCAGTAATTATGTGGAGGATACAGAGATTATCAGGATCCAGGAGCTTTGTAAATATATTGAGAGTTATCCCTTGATCGAGATTTATACGAAGCCGGGTCCGGTTGAGAATTCTTATGTGGCGTATGTTTATACGCACGTGACCTTTTATGGGCATGAGGAGCGTTTGCCGGGACTTACCGCTTTTTATGTGTGTACAGATGAAATGGGTAATCTGTACCTGAATGAAGGGGAGAATCCGGAGGATGTTCTTGAATATATCATGACCATCAGTCTTCAGGAAGATGTAGTGGAATTGAATAATAAAGTCAATGCAGAGTACAACGAATTGATTCTTAACAATCAGAAATTGTTTGATTATCTCGGCGAACTGGAGAAAGAAGTGAGCAAAGCCACAGGAGAAGCACTGGCAGCGCAGTATGCGGATAAAGAAAACCAAGGCCAGGAAAGTGCCGATGGTGAGGCGGAAAGCGGCAATGGAACAGCAGAAGATGTTGCCGGAAGTAATGTGGAATCACCTGCTGTACCGGGAACGGTCTATGCAACGGCTACTACTACGGTGAATGTCAGGAGTTCAGACAGTGTGCAGGCTGATAAGCTGGGAAAGGTAGCTGGCGGTGAACGGGTACAAGTGAGTGAACAGCGTGCCAATGGCTGGACAAAGATTATATTTGAGGGGAAAGAAGGTTATATTAAGTCCGAATATCTTCAGCTGGACAGCGCAGGCGGAGCTGCTATTAAGACAGTGAAGGCTACTACCAATGTTAATCTGAGAAGACAGGCAAGTGAGACTGCTGAGAAGATTGG
>JAZSFW010000089.1:0-7703 GCA_045532445.1 Acetatifactor sp.
TATGTGTTTGATGAGGAAAAACCCTCTGATACGGGCGTTGACTTCGCTGTAAGAGGTAAAGAAGAATAATTTAAAAGTTGGATTATGTTTGAATAGAAGTTAAGATCCCCCCCCCTGCCACAAACTTGCGCTTTGCGCTCAGACATGTTGTGGCAGGGGTTTTAACACTTCCAGGGAATAAAAAATGTTGAAATGATGGTAAGTTGTGGTAAAATGAAATATAATAAATAAAAAGTGTGGGGTATGTTATGAAGATTGTAGATATGCATTGTGATACGATTTCCAGGTTACAGAAGGTCAGTGTCAATGGAAAGGTTGAGGTGCTTCGGCAGAATGAAGGTCATATCGATCTGCTCAGAATGCTGGACAGTGGAAGTTATGTACAGAATTTTGCTCTGTTTGTGTCTCTCGGGGAATCAGAGGATCCATGGCAGAAGGCACTGAGTTTACTTGAACTGTATGAGAAAGAGATGGGTCAGAATCAAGATTTGGTGGCACCTGTTTATCGGTTTGCTGATATTGCGGAGAATGAAAAGAGGGGCAAGATGTCTTCTCTGCTGACAGTAGAAGAGGGCGGTGTATGTCAGGGAGAGTTGGAGAAGCTGCGTTATCTCTATGAGAAAGGTGTCAGGATGCTAACTTTGACCTGGAATTATCCTAATGACCTGGGATATCCCAATCTGGATAGTGCGAAGGGGAAGATTGCGCGCCAGACTCCCGGAATGTTCAATGCTTATCTGAATACACCGGATACTGTCAATGGTCTTACAGAAACGGGAAGAATGTTTGTTGAGGAAATGGAGCGTCTAGGTATGATTCCGGACGTGTCTCATTTGTCTGATGCCGGTTTTTATGATGTTGCCAGCTGCTCAAAGAAGCCGTTTGTGGCGAGTCATTCCAACGCCAGGGCAGTTTGTCCATGCGTAAGAAATATGACTGATGATATGATAAGGACGCTTGCTGAAAAAGGTGGTGTGATGGGATTGAATTTCTATTCGGGATTTTTAGTTCAGTTGCCGGAAGGAGTACATAATCCCGGAACTATTGATGATGTGGTAAAGCATGCAAAACATATTGTTAATGTGGGCGGAATAGAAGTGCTTGGTATCGGCAGTGATTTTGACGGAATTGAGACTCACGAGGAACTGGTAGATGTGAAAGGTCTTGAAAAATTATATGACAGGATGTTAAAGGCTGGCTTTACCTCGTCTCAGGTGGATAAAATCTTTGCAGGGAATGTGCTTCGGGTATATCGGGAATGCCTAAGCTAAGCATGTTTTTCGCGAATTCCATTAAAGGATAAAAAGAGAGGTACTATATGGGACTAAGTCATATTCTGATTACTGCGGTGAATGCGGTAGCTCCGATCATATTGCTGATTGTGTTGGGATATCTTCTGAGGCGTAAAAATTTTATCAGTGAAAGCTTTGTGAAAATTGGCAACCGTTTGGTTTTTCGGATCTGTCTGCCTTGCATGCTGTTTGTCAATGTTTACAATATTGAGAGCTTTGATACGATTCGTTGGGATATTGTAGGCTATGCCTTGGCTGTGAGTCTCTTGCTTTTTGTGCTGGGGCTGATTACGGCTGTACTTACTACAGATGTGGATCGCAGGCGTGGGGTGATTCTGCAGTGTACTTTTCGAAGTAATTTTGCCATTATCGGTCTGAGCCTGGCAAGTGCGCTGGGCGGCAGTAAAGCAGAGGGAGTTGCTGCAGTGGTATCAGCTTTTACCATACCGCTTTTTAATGTCCTTGCAGTGATGTCTTTAACTATGTTTCTTAAGGATGGCGGAAAAGAAGCCAGAAGTGTCAAAAATTTCCTGGTGAATATTGTAACCAATCCATTGATCATTGGTGTGGTTTTGGGGCTTATCTGCTTAGGAATACGCACCTGGCAGCGGGAAATGTTTGGCGAAGTGATATTTGCGCTGAACAGAGAGACAAAATTCTTTTTTTCTGCTTTTAATAACTTAAAGTCCATAGCTTCACCCTTTGCGCTAATTGTACTTGGCGGTCAGTTTACTTTTTCGGCAGTAAAGGAGTTAAAGAAAGAGATTGCGGTGGGAACCATATGGCGTATTGTGATTGCCCCGCTTATCGGAATTGGCGGCGCAGTGGTACTTAGCAGCTGTACCAATTGGTTATCCTGTGGAGTCAATGAGTATCCGGCTTTGATCGCTCTTTTTGGTTCACCGGTTGCAGTTTCCAGTGCAGTGATGGCAGGGGCTATGGACAATGATGAACAGCTGGCCACGCAGCTGGTGGTGTGGACCAGTGTCTTCTCTATTGTGACGATTTTCCTGGAAGTGTGTGCATTGATGGCAGCAGGATTGCTGGCAGTCTGATTGGATTTTGTATAACAGTGATAATACTGAGGGCTGATTCTCCACGAACCAGCCCTCAGTACAGTGTGCCCGGCGGCGCACATTATTTAATTCAGATCCCCTTCAGAAAGGGTAAACTCAACTTTTGCGGCATGGTAGAGATTTCCGTCATCAAAATAATTAAAATGAGGGATCATGACTTCGGTCCAACCGTCAGGAGTATTTTGTGTGGTTAATTTGCCGGGATGAGGATTCTCATATCCGGTATCAGGAGATTCGTTATATAAGAGGGCAATATGTTCGTTTTGCCAAATGGTCAAATGCTTGCCGTTGGTTGCCGGCTTTTCTTCTTGCAGCTGCACATGATAAAAAGTATAAGAAGAAAGCATATCCAACTTCATCCAGCTCATATTGGCTCTGGGTTTGGCAGGTGCTGTACGATGCCATGCAGCCTCTTCTTCTGCATTGGGCAGGATGCTATGGTAGACATCGATCATAGGGATAAACCATCTTGGGGCAGCTTCTCCCGGCCAGGAATGCATGAAATCGGTGATCCCCGGGAATAAATCCATGGGAGTAAGCTCTGTTTCACCTACACATTCATAGTAAATAAAAAGATTCTGGTTGTCATAAGAAAAAACCGTTACTGTGTAAATCTTCCCTTCGCGCAAAAGTGCTTCAATGTGCTCTTTCTGCGTAGATACATAAGAAAGTACGGCCTCATCTTTGTATTGACCTCTATAACAAAAACGTTTCATCTTTATCACTGTTCCTTTCATTTGTTGGTGATTTTATCATACTCCTTTTTAAAAAGGTTGTAAAGAATACTTTGCCAAGACTTTCATTTTTTGTGCTAGGTTGTAGTTTTTATCACTGTTATTTTCTTGGCAGGTGTGCTAAACTGAATGCAGTGGCGCCCATGGTTGGATGCTAAAAATGAGTCACAAAAGGAAGAAAATGAAGATGAAGATTTTTCTTGAAAAAGGCGTAAACGACTGCCGGATTGTTATTCCTGAAAATGCGCATGCGGTGGAAAGAACAGCAGCCTGCGAGCTTGTGAATTATATGGAAAAAGCACTTTCAGTCTCTCTTTTGGTCGTTTCCGAAAAGGAAGCATCGGGTAAGGGTATCTATGTAGGACATACCCGGTATGCAGAGAAAAACGGCATCTTGGGTACCTCAAAAGAAAACTGGATCATGAAGATGCACGAAGGAAACCTTGTTCTCACGGGTGGTGTAAATCCGGGAGACCGCGGGATCATTTACGCGGTATATCATTTCCTTGAGGATGTGGTCGGTGTACGTTGGTGGAATCCCTATGAAGAAGATGTGATTGCGCTCTCAGCACTTAGCCTTCCGGATGATTTTTACAAAGAAGGAACGCCAAGTTTTCCGTATCGCAAGCTGTTTATGAACAGACCGCTGGGGGAAGAAGGGATAACCACATATTCCCACCTCCCCAGAACACGTATCAACGTAATCTCTCCTCTTGACGATGATGTCCCTGAGGGAGCTTATGATCCGGAAGTCAGAAAATTCGGCGATGTGATTCATATGGGCAGACCCCATCATTGTCATGTTATGGGCAAACTTTTTCCGAAGGATGAAGTTTTTGCAAAGCATCCGGAATGGTTTGCATGGAATAAGGTACGTGGTGAGCGGATAAAAGAAGGACATCGCTGTTTTACCAATGAGGAGTTTTTCAAAACGCTTCTCGGAAAGCTTCTCCATACGATGGAAGAGGATGTCAGACTTGCAAAGGAAACAGGTGTAGAGCTCCCGTGTTACTATTCGATCTCACCTGACGATCTGCCCGGGACAGACTCTTTCTGCCAATGCCCCGCGTGTGAAAAAATCATAGAGGAAAAAGGATACGGTGGATACGTTCTTTCATTTATAAACCGCATTGCCCGTGAAGCCGGGAAGGTGTATCCATTTGCAAAGATAGAACATCTTGCATACTTTAGTTTTATTGAGCCTCCCAAGGATGATACGCTGCCCGAAAAGAATGTGCTTGTCCGCCTGGCAAATATCTATGTTGATATTCTTCGGGATATTCATTCCGTTTCAAACAAAAGATATCTGCGTCTGCTTAAAGAATGGTCCGTACTCTGTGAGAAGGCGGGGTGTGAACTTTATATATGGGATTATATGTTCAATATGCGCATGAATTATCCGCTCCCGCTTTTCTACCGTATAAAGGATACTGTGAAAGCATTTCAGAAATACGGAGTGAGCGGCATCGCAGTTGAAATTGAGGAGCATTATTCTGATATGTGGGACCTCAACAAATACATGCTCGCACATCTTGTGGAAAACACGGATCTGGATGTGGATGCAATGTTGCATGATTTTACGGAGCGTTATTACGGCGCTGCAGGTGCTTATGTGAGAGAATACTGCGAGCTTTTAAGAGAAGTATCAGAGAAGTACATACCACACGTGTACTGCTGCCTTGAGGACAGTCCGTTTAACTACATTGATGCAGATACTGTGCTTAAGGCATCAGCTATCCTGGACAAGGCTAGAAAAGCGGTAGGAGATAAGTCTCCTTATGCTGAAAGACTGAACTGGCTGCGAAAATCTCTTGATGCCGTCATCCTATTCAAATATAACGATCTGAAGATGAGTGCAGAGGAGACTGGAAAGAGTTTTGAATTTGATACAAAGTGTCTTCGTGAAAGGGTGATAGCCGCACTTTCCGAATATTCATCCAAACCTATAAATAAGTTATATACAGGGCATATTCCAAGTGAGATCGCATTTTATTCAAAGCTTCCAATTGAGAGAGAAGAGCTCGAAATTCCTGAAATGTTAAAAGATGTGAACAAAAAGGATATCTACCAGTTTGCGTTTAAGAATCTGTATGGTTTTCTGACAGTGGAAGATGAACTTTCTGCTTCGGGTCAGGTGGTAAAGCTCACACCTGCCATCGGCTCTCTTTACGGCTGGGGGCTGGAAACACTTCCGACTTCAAAGAATGAAAAAGAAAAAAAGGGCGTGGTCTTTAGTCTGATGCAGAATGAGAAGAAGGTTTCAGAGCTTGTGCTTTACAAAGAAGATTTTGATAAGGACGGCTATACGCTCTACAAGGTTGGAAATGTTGAAAATATCAGAAACACTCCTGATACAGCACTTGTCCTGTTTGTTCACGGTGCGGTATCCTTTAGCCTTGCGGCACTTTCCGTAACCTTCCCCATGGATGCCTGCGATGTTTATCTGGCAATGAGGGCAAAGGGAGAAGCTTATGGGGGAAGCCCGGAGGATGAAAACGCAGTGTATTTTGACCGTATGATAATTGTCAGAAAGAAACCTTAACCTAATAAACAGGGTGCTGCTTTGGGCGGCACCCTGTTTCGTGTTATCTGATCACATCGCTTGAAATATCAGCCATATATTTAATACCATGTAAACTTTGTTTCGGAACCGCTGTCATTTAATCCGTCGTTGGCATCAAGTTCTCTAGCTACCTGATGAATGACCTCGGCTACACGCTGGGCGCAGGCTTTGCTTCCCTCTACTGTGAGATGAATCTTGTCATCATCACGAATATAGGTTTCAATGTTCGGCAGAACAAAATGATATAAATCGTTGATGATAATGCCTTTTTTCTCAAGATGAGGTACAATCAGCTCATTGTAACGAAGAGTCCTTTCATTGTTGAATATTTTATTAGGGATCCCTTTCATGGGCGTGGTGGTGGCAAAAATAACCTTTTCATAGCGTGATAAAAGCAAATCTGCCAACCGGGTCATGTCTTTTATGTAATCTTCTTCTGAGGTAAAGGCACCGTCTCCAAACAGATCGCAGGTATCCCACCAACCATTATTCCAATGGATAATCCGGCTGCCCGCCATATCATCCCGATAATCATACATACAACGGAAGGTGTGTTTTGCAAAACGGTCATTCGACTCGGATTGGAACACCTCAAACGCCTCACCCAAATAAGAGGGCACATAAGGACCATAGCCCATTAAACGAATAGAGTCGCCAAGTAATGTTACTTTAATCATATTGCTTACCTCCTACACTGGCTGAAAAATTTATGGATCTCTTCACTTGAGGAACAATCTCGTCACCATGCTGCTCCATCCACGCAATGGCTGCATCATATGCCTCATAGTCCAGGTCGGCCATGGTATTGGTATGAAGCACTACACCTTCTGCCTCGCCTGCCAGGATCTTTTCACGATACCAGTCGAGCTGCCAGGTAACTGCCTCTGCGGTGGCCTCTTTGCTTTCTCCGAAATTCCACAGATAGCAGCCAAACATTCTGCGTTTTCCTTCGGTCATCTTCTTGAAGATTTCGTATTTTTCAGGGATCTGCGGCACTTCTCTTTCTTCCCAGGTCCACATAATCACTCCGTCAAAGGGTTCGATATAAGGCTGAAAACGTACATCATCATAGATTTCGTGTTCTCCGGGCTGATAGCCAAATTCATTGATGTAAAGAACCATCCACATATCCAGAGGACGCACCTCATTGTTGTGCAGGCGATCCCGGATGCGGAAGAGATTGTCCACGTTGATCTCTTTGTACTTTCCGTCACGCTGAAAATCGTCAAATACCACACCGGTAATATTCTTGAAATCCTTTGCCTCTTGGATGATCGGCTCTATAAGCTCCGGCTTTTGATCCAGATCAAAGACATAATCTTCGTCTGTGCAAGGCCAGGCTACTTCATTTAAGGTTTTGAAAGATTTGTTATACTGACGCATACTTACCTCTACATCTAACGGCAGCATAAAGGTTTTTTTGATTCCCAGATAGAGGCATGCCTCCATGGGTGTCATTCTGGATGGCTTGTGATTTCCACAGGCATCATTGTAGCGTCCTTCGGGATGACCCCAAAGCCAAAAACGATCTCGTAACAACATAATAGGTTCCTCCTTATTTATTTTTGACAGTCCTTGTGAATGCTTTATCTTATCTTCAATATACTTTATCCGGTGTAAAAGAACAAGATAAAAATGTACCGAAAATATGTGTTTTTTGCTAAGGAAAAATTTCAAAAATTCAGTTGCCATGCTTTGCAAGTTGTGGGATAATGTAACATATAGAATTTAAATTTTTTGAGGCAGCAAGATGAGTGAGCGACAAAATTGGAATGATATAGGGAATCAGATCAGGGATGCGGTGCAGGGCGCATTGACGACCGGAGATTTTAAAGAAATGAATCAGATTATTTCCGAGTCAGTAAACAAGGCACTGGCAGAGACAAAGAAGCAGGCCGGTCAGGCTATGGAAGAGGTTATAAAACAGTCAGGGCAGGCAACAGCCCAGAGACAAAGAG
This sequence comes from Acetatifactor sp., assembly GCA_045532445.1. GTDB lineage: Bacteria > Bacillota > Clostridia > Lachnospirales > Lachnospiraceae > Acetatifactor. The sequence goes on from JAZSFW010000089.1 coordinate 7,624, forward strand.
TCAGGGAAACGAAGCCGGCTGCTTATGAAGAAAAGAAGCTTCCAAGTATTAAGACGAAGAAAGTGGGAAAGGTTGCGGGA